>JBBDQR010000100.1:0-28769 GCA_040905885.1 Gaiellaceae bacterium
GCGCTGCGCGCGCGCCTCGTCGGCGTGGGTGATCTCCGAGAGGCGGACGGCTTCGAGCGGCCGGCCGCGGGCGCGGGCGACGCCTGCGAGGCGCGCCGCCGACCCGGCGCGCTCCGCGTCGCTCCACGCCGCCTCGTAGTCCCCGAGGTCCTCGTGCAGGCGCGAGCGCTCGACCAACGATGCCGCATCCGCCGCGCCGGCGAGGGCGGCCAGAGCCTCCCGGTAGAGGCAGCGGGCGCGCAGCCCGCGTGCACGCTCCAAGGTCATGCGGCCCCCAGCTGGAGGTCCACCCGGTCCACCGCGACCGGCAGCCGACGACGGAGCAGGACGCCCCCGAGGACGGCCACCGCGCTGCCGGCGACCAGCAGCGCGAAGAACGGCGTGCCGTCGCCGATGCCGAGCCCCACCCCGGCCAGCGCCGGGCCGACGGCGAAGCCCGTGGTGTAGGCGAGGACGAACGCCCCGTTGTAGCGGCCGCGCAGGTGGTCGGGCGCCAGGTCGTTCACGAGCGGCGCGAGCACGGGCGACAGCAGCGTCTCGAACAGGGCGATCACGGCCATCGCGGCCGCGAAGCCGGCGACCGCGGCCGTGCCGCCTCCGACCCGCGCCGCGAGGATGACGAGACACCACGCCAGCCCGAGGATCGCCGCCGCCAGGATGAGCGCGGTCGTCCGCCTGCGCCCCCCGAGGAGCCTGAGCGCGAAGAGCTGGAACAGCGCGACCGAGAAGGTGTTCGCAGCGAACACGAGCGCAAGCGCGTCGGCGGAGATCCCTCCCGTCCCGGTCGCGTACGGGGGCACCGCGGCCTCGTACTGCGCGTAGCCCACGACCACGAGCAGCGCGGTGACCAGCCAGACCGCGAGGAACGTGCGATCGGCGAACACGGCCAGGTAGCCCCCGGCGCCGGCGTCCTCCGCGGGAGGCGGCCGGTTGCCGACGCCGCGGAGGGCGGCGAGCAGCGGCAGGAATGCAAGGAACGTGGCGGCGTCGACGAGATAGAGCACCTCGAAGCTGCGCGCCGACTCGAGCTCGACGATGCCCGCCGCGGCCACCGCGCCGAGGCCGAAGCCGGCGTTCATCGTCGCGTGCCGCAGCGCGAAGGCCCCCGAGCGCTGCGACTCCTCGACGGCCGTGGCGAGGAGCGCGTCGGCGGCGGGCCAGGCGATCGAGGCGCCCAGGCCGATGAGGGCGGCGGCGCCGAAGGCCGCCGGGACGGAGTGCACGTAGGCGAACCACGTCGCGCCTCCGGCCCCGGCCACGAGCCCTGCCATCAGCGCACGCCGCGGGCCGATCCGGTCGGCGAGCGAGCCCCCGATCACGTTCCCGGCGAAGCTCGCCACAGCGAGCGCCGAGAGCGCAAGCCCGGCGACGAAGAGGTCGATCCCGCGGATCCGGGTCAGGTAGACGATGAAGAACGGCATCGTCAGCCCGGAGCCGACCGCCGAGAGCATGTCGCCGCCGAGAATCAGCCACGCGCGGCGCGGGAGCCGCGGGACGAGCGACCTCAACTCACTGCGTCTGCTCGAACCGCCGTCCCACCTCGTCCCAGTTGACGACGTTCCACCACGCCTCGAGGTAGTCCGGTCGGCGGTTCTGGTACTTGAGGTAGTAGGCGTGCTCCCAGACGTCGATCCCGAGCAGGGGCACGTGGCCCTGCATCAGGGGCGAGTCCTGGTTCGCGGTCGAGTACGCCTCGAGGCCCGAGCCGTTCCAGACGAGCCACGACCAGCCGCTGCCGAAGCGCGCGACGCCGTTCTGGGTGACGGTCTGCTTGAAGTCGGCGAAGCCGCCGAAGGTCTCCGAGATCGCGTCCGCGAGCGCGCCGGAGGGCTCGCCGCCGCCGTCCGGGCCCATGATCTGCCAGAACAGGCTGTGGTTCGCGTGGCCGCCGGCGTTGTTGCGGAGCGCCGTGTCGCTCTCCGGGTCGATGCCGCGGAGCACGTCCTCGACTGACGCTTCGGCCCACCGGCCGCCCTCGAGCGCCTTATTCGCGTTGTCGACGTACGCCTGGTGGTGCTTGTCGTGGTGGATCCGCATCGTCTGCTCGTCGACGTGCGGCTCCAGAGCGCCATAGTCGTACGGGAGCGGGGGAACCTCGAAGGCCATCGGGGACTCCTTCCGTCGAACGCCGGGCCTCGATGCTAAACCCGCTAGACGGCGTGTGCGCCGTGCTTCTCGCGTAGGTAGCGGAGGTATGGATCGGGGTCGATCCGCGCGTCCGTCACCCGCTCGAGCGTGTCCTGCGGCGGGAACTTGCGCCCCAGCGCGTGCAGGCGCTCGCCGAGCCACTCGCGCAGCGCCCCGAACTCGCCCCGCTCGAAGCGGTCGTCCAGGTCGGGGACGTCCTCGCGCACCCGCTCCCAGATCTGGACGGACATGACGTTCCCGAGCGAGTAGGTCGAGAAGTAGCCGATGTGGCCGGCGCCCCAGTGCATGTCCTGGAGCACGCCGCGCGCGTCGTCGGGGACGTCGACGCCAAGGTACTCGTCCATCCGCCGGTTCCACTCCTCCGGCAGGTCGCGGAGCGCGATCCGCCCCTCGATCATGTCCTGCTCGAGCTCGAAGCGCAGGATGATGTGCATGTTGTAGGTGACCTCGTCCGCGTGGATGCGGATCAGCGACGGGTGCACCCGGTTGACGGCCCGGAAGAAGCGCTCCAGCTCGACGTCGCCGAGCTGCTCCGGGAACGTCTCCTGGAGCCGCGGGTAGAAGAACGTCCAGAACGGGCGCCCGCGGCCGACGAGGTTCTCCCACATCCGGCTCTGCGACTCGTGCAGCCCGAGCGACGCGCCGGTGCCGGCGGGGCCGCGGATCAGCTCCGGGCGGATCTCGTTCTCGTAGAGCGCGTGCCCGTACTCGTGCATCGTGGCGAAGAACGCGTCGATGTCCGCCTCGTCGTAGTGCGTCGTGATCCGGACGTCGTCGCCGCCCGGGCCGCCGACGAACGGGTGCCGCGTGTGGTCGAGCCGCCAGGTCTCCATCTTGAGGCCGAAGAGGTTGAGCACCTCGTGGCAGATCGCCTGCTGCCGCTCGACGGGGAAGTGGCCGGTGAGAAACGCGTCGTCCGGCTCCTCGTCGCCGAGCGCCCGGATGAACGGGAGCAGCTCGTCCTTCAGCCGCTGGAAGACCTCGCGCACCTCCGCGGTCTTCATCTCCGGCTCGAAGTCGTCGAGCAGCACGTCGTAGCGCTCGTCGAAGCCGTCGAAGCAGTCGATGTACTGCTGCCGCAGCTCGATCGCCCGCTCCAGCGCGGGCAGCAGGATCGAGAAGTCGGACGCCTCCTTCGCCTTCGCCCAGGCCTGGAGGCCCACGGAGGAGGCGCGGCTGATCTCGGCGTGCAGCTCGGGCGGGACGCGGACGGCCTTCTCGTAGTCACGGCGCGCGACCCGGATCACGGCGGCGGCGTCGGAGTCGGGGTCGAGCGAGTCCTCGTAGGAGCGCACCTCCTCGAGCAGCCGGCCCGTCTCGGGGCTCGTGAACAGCTCGTGGATGTGGCGGGTGAGCGTCGCCCGCTGGTCGGCGCGAAGGGCCGCGCCCCCCTGGGGCATCATTACGAGCTGGTCCCAGCCGACGATCGAGCCGACCTGTGCCAGGTCGGCGATCTCGGCGAGCCGCGTCTTCAGCTGCTCGAACGTCTGGTTCTCCACGGGTAGTCCTTTCACTGAACTGCCACGATTGCCTCGACCTCCACGGGGATGCCCGCCGGCAGCTCGCGGACTCCGATTGCGCTTCGAGCCGCCAGGCCTCGCTCCTCCCCGTACACCTCGACCACCAGATCGGTGAATCCGTTCACGACGGAAGGCTGGTCCCCGAAGCCGTCCGCGGAGCGCACGAAGCCGAGCACCTTCACCCAGCGCCGCACGCGGTCGAGCGCGCCCAGCTCGTCGACGATGCGCCGCAGGGCGAGCAGGGCCGTCGCGCGCGCGGCCTCGTAGCCCTCCTCCACGGTCATCGTCTCGCCGAGCCTGCCCTCGACGCCCACGGGCCCGAGTCCCGACAGGTACGCGAGCCCGTCGTGGACGAGCACGGGGCGGAGCCTCGGCGTGAACGGGAGCGACGGGAACTCGGGCAGCTCGAGCCCGAGCCCGGCCAGCCGCTCGTCGGGAGTGGACACGAGCGAGGACACTAGCGCCTCTCGGTTGGCAGGCCTAGTGTCCTTTTGGTTCAATCGTCCTGAAGCGAGCCGAGAACCCGCTCGAACCAGGAGCGACGAGGGAGGGCACTGTTTTGGGGGACGAGAGCGCTTCGCTGCGCGAGGATCCAGTTCGCGAGGTGGTCGAGCAGGACGGGGCCGTCGTCGTGCGGCTCGCGGGCGAGCTCGACCTCTACAACGCGGAGGTCGTCCGCGAGGCGCTGGTGGAGGCCGCGGGGCGCGAGCCCGAGCGGCTCGTCGTCGACCTCGGCGACGTCAGCTTCCTCGACTCGACGGCGCTCGGGGTGCTGATCGAGGCGCGGGGCAAGCTCTCCAACCGGCGCAGCTTCATGCTCGCCGCGCCGGGCCTCGAGGCGCGCCGCGCGCTGGAGGTGTCCGGCCTCGACCGGCACTTCGACCTGCACGAGACGGTCGACGGCGCGCTCGACGCGAAGCTCGGCTAACCGCCCGGCGTCACGGGCCCCAGGTCTTGTCGACCGGCCGCCCCTCGGCGAGATCGACGAGGCAGCCGAGGAAGTGCCGCCAGCCGGCGTCGTGGATCGCGCGCCACTCCGCCACCTGGTCCTCGGGCACGGCGTCCCAGCCGGTGTGCCGGAGCTCGACGCGCGTGCCGCCATCCTCGAGCTCGGTGAGATCGACGTCGACCTGGGTGACGATGTCGGGCGCGACGCCGCGGACCCAGGTGAACGCGAGCCCGCTCGGCGGCTCGAAGCGCGTAACCGTGCCGGTGACGTCTCCCCGGCCCTCGAACTCGAGCTCGATCCGCCCGCCCTCGCGGGCCTCGAAGGTGGCCGCGTCGGACCACCATTCGACGAGACGCTCGGGGATCGTGAAGAGCTCGAAGACGCGCTCGCGGGGCGCGGCGATCTCGACGGTGCAGACGACGGGTGCCAAAACTGCCTCGCTCATCGTTCCTCCTCTGCCAGCTCCTTCAGGGCGGCCAGCCGCCCCGACCAGTAGGCGTCGAGCCAGCGCCGCAGCTCGCCGAGCGGCTCCGGATCCGACCGGTACAGGCGCAATCGGCCGTCGCGGCGCTCGCTGACGAGCCCCGCCAGGCGCAGCACGCGGAGGTGCCGCGAGACGGCGGGACGGCTGATCTCGAACTCGGCGGCGATCTCGCCCGCGGGCAGCTCACGGTCCCGAACGAGCTCGAGCACGCGCCGGCGCGTCGGATCGGAGATGGCCGCGACGATTGCCTCCACACTCCGTAACCTATAGGTTACAGATTCTCTGTCAAGTCCCGTCGGCCCGGCGGTGCCGGCCCTCTCGCCCTGGCAGGGCGACCCGAAACCTTTAGGTTTGGCGCGATGGCGGGGAGATCGGTCCTGGCGTGGGCCGTCAGGCACAGGCGGCCGCTCCTGATCGGGCTCGGCGCCGCCGTGCTCGCAGTGGGAACGGCAGCGCTGATCGGGAAGGCCGCTGGCTACGCCCGCCTGCTCGACAGGCTTCGGGAGGCCGACCTCCACTGGCTGCCGCTGCTCGCCGCGGGCCAGGTCGCCGCCTACCTCGGCTACATCATGGCCTACCGCGCGACGGCGAGGGTCGAAGGGGGCCCGCGACTCTCGTTCCCGCTGACGACCTGGATCGTCGGCGCCAGCTTCGGCGCGTACGCGGTCGCGAACGCGGTCGGGGCGCTGGGCGTCGACTACTGGGCGCTGCGCCGCACCGGCGCCGACCACCATGCGGCCTTCACGCGGATCGTCGCGTTCAAGACGCTCGAGTGGGCGGTCTTCGGGCTGCTCGCCGCCGCCCTGGGGGGGCTGGTGCTGGCGGGCGCCGCGCCCGAGGTCAGGAGGGAGGTCGCGGTCGCGTGGCTCGTCGCCGTGCCGTTCTGCTACGTCGCCGGACGCTTCGCGTCCTCGCGCGACCGCGTCGCGCGGCTGAGGCGGGCCGGGGAAAGGGGCCGCGCCCGGCGCCTCTTCGCCGACACGATCGCGTCGGTCGTGATCGTCCGGAAGATCCTCGGCCGGCCGTTCCGGCACGTCGAGGCGATCGCCGGCGCCGGGCTCTACTGGTTCGGGGACATCGTCACGCTCTGGGCCGGCCTGCGGGCCTTCGACGTCGACATCGGCGTGATCCCGCTCGTGCTCGGCTACGCGACCGGCTACGCGGCGACGATGCTCCCGCTGCCGGCGGGGGGCGTGGGCGGCGTGGACGCGGCGATGACGTTCGCGCTGACCCTCGTCGGCGTTTCGCTGGGCCCCGCGCTGCTCGGCGTCTTCGCCTACCGCTTCTTCAACTTCTGGCTGCCCTTCATCCCCGGGCTGATCGCCGGCGCGACCGTGCACGCGGCCTACGTGCGCCTGCCGTCCGTCCCCCACCCCGCCGCGGGGCGTCCCGGCTAGCTTCGTCTCAGCCGCAGGCCGGCCAGCCCCAGCGCGGCGCCGGCGACGGCGTCCAGGACGAAGTGGTTCGCGGTCGTGAAGACCACGAACGCGACCGCGCCCGGGTAGGCGAGCGCCGCGGCGCGAATGGCGGGATTGCTCGACTCGGCCAGCACGGCCGCGCTCGTCACGACCGCGAAGGCCATGTGCAGCGAGGGGAAGGCGGCGATCGGATTGTAGAGCTTGACGACGAGGCCCGACTCGAGGTCGAGCCCGTTGTCCCGGATCGTGTCGACCATGTGCTCGAGCTTCCGCGGCGGGTCGCACGGGAAGAAGTAGAAGACGGCCGCCGGCGCGGCGATCGAGAACAGCCCGGCGGTGCGGATCCGGTGGAACTCCGGGTGACGCCGGTAGAAGAGCCGCATCACCGAGGCGACGGTGAAGACGACGTTCGGCACGACGTAACCCGCAGAGAGGGCCTTGAGGAGCCGCGGCCGGTCGAGCAGCAGGGCCTGGAGCTCGGGCTCGACGTGGATGCCGAGCCTGCGCTCGAGGGCCTCGACCCGGCGGGCGTTGCGCGCCGCGCGGGCCCGCCCGTCCGCGTTGTCGACGGCCGCGCGGACGGCGAGGTAGACGCCGTAGGCGCCGAACGCGAGCGCGACCTCGCGC
The DNA here is from genome assembly GCA_040905885.1 of Gaiellaceae bacterium. GTDB lineage: Bacteria > Actinomycetota > Thermoleophilia > Gaiellales > Gaiellaceae > JACVRU01. Next base: position 7,147 of record JBBDQR010000100.1, read on the forward strand.
CTCCCGGAGAACCGCCGTCCGCTTTTCGGGGCCCCCAGGGAACGCTTGCGTTTCCTGGGGACTATCAGCGGAGGACCTCGTCGTAGACCGCGGCGATCTCCTCGCCGACGCGAGCCCAGTCGTAACGCGCCGCCTCCCGGCGGCCCTGCTCGCCCAGGCGGGCGCGCAGCTCCGGGTCGGAGAGCAGCTCCGTGAGCGCGCCGGCGAGCGCGGCGTCGTCGCCGGGCGGGACGAGCCGGCCCGCCGAGGGCGGCAGCACGGCGGCGTAGCCGGGGATCTCGCTGGCGACGACGGGCACGCCCGCGGCCATCGCCTCGAGGACGTCGCCGCCGAAGCTCTCGCCGCCGAGCGAGGGCGCGCAGAGGACGTCCGCCTCGCCGATCAGCCGCACGCGCTCCGCGTCCGGCACCTGTCCGTGGACGCGGACGCGCGGCCGGTTCGGCACGTCCCCGGCGCCGACGCCGACCAGCTCGAGCACGGGCGTCCCCGGCAGCCGGTCGAAGGCGCGCAGGAGGACCGGCAGGCCCTTCCGCGGCTCGGGCCGGCCGACGAAGAGGATCCGCGGCTCGCGCCCGCCGTCGCGAGCCGACCGGTACGCGTCCACGTGGATCGCGTTCGGGATCACGCGGTAGCTGCCGGGGAGGACGCGCTCGGCGAACCGCCGCGCCTCCTCGGAGACGGCGATGCGCGCGTCGAGGCGCCGCGCCGCGAGCCTCAGCACGGGCAGGAAGACGCGGTACCAGAACGCCGTCCTGGCGGTCATGTGGAAGGTCGCGACGACCGGGCACGGCGCCGCGAGCACCGCGATCAGGCCGGCGGCGGGGAGCATCGGCTCGTGGACGTGGACGAGGTCGTAGCCGCCCACGCGCACCGCCCGGGCGGTCCGCGCGACCGCCGCGGGGCTCAGGGCGACCCGCGTCACCGTCCCCTGCCAGCGGAACCCGAGCGACCGCCCGAGGGGCACGAACCCGGGCTCGTCGACCGGGCCGTCAGCGGGCGCGAGAACGTCCACCTCGGCTCCGCGGGAGCGCAGATGGGCGGCCAGGCCGGCCACGTGTGTCTGCACGCCCCCGGGCGTGGTCCAGGTGTATGGACACACGAGCGCAACTCGCACGATGCTCTATATTCACCGTTCGACGGCGGAGGGCTATGAAGCACTTGTTCGAGAACCACGATCTCGCGACTGCCGGCCCCGGCGAGTTCATCGACGTGACCGACGACGTCCGCTCCGCGGTCGAGCGCAGCGGCGTCAGCAACGGCCAGGCGCTCGTCTACTCGCCGCACACGACGTGCACCGTTCTCATCCAGGAGCGGGAGAGCGGCTTCTTCGAGGACTTCCACGAGGCGCTCACCCGGATCGCCGACGAGAGCTCCTACTACCGCCACGACGACCTCTCGATTCGCACCGAGGGTCTCGACGACGACGAGCTCCACCCGAACGGCTGGTCGCACGTGCGGGCGGGCCTGCTCGGCTCCGCGTCGCAGACGATCCCGATCGTGGACGGCCAGCTCCTGCTCGGCCGCTGGCAGAAGGTCTTCTTCTGCGAGCTCGACCGGGCGCGCTCCCGCAAGGTCTTCATCCAGATCACGGGGGAGTAATCGGTGCCCGCTGCGGTGCCCCGGTCACTCGGGCGCGCGGACGAGGTGCTCGCGAAGGCGGCCCGTGAGAACTTCCCGGTCGCGCTCTTCGTGCTGCCGCGGGACGTGCGGCGCCGGCTGCGGGACGTGTACGGGTTCGCGCGGCTCGTCGACGACGCAGGCGACCTGGCGGAGGGCGACCGCGGGGAGCTGCTCGACTGGATCGAGGCCGACCTCGAGCGCGGCGAGCACCCGCTGATCGCGCGCGTGCGCGACCTCCCGCGCGGGCCGCTCCTGCGGCTGATCGAGGCCAACCGGCAGGACCAGCGCGTCGCCCGCTACCGCACCTTCGAGGAGCTCGTGGCCTACTGCGACCTGTCCGCAACCCCCGTCGGCGAGCTCGTCCTCCACGTCTTCGGGCGCGCGACTCCGGAGCGGGTGCGCTGGTCGGACTCGATCTGCACCGGTCTCCAGCTCGCCGAGCACTGGCAGGACGTCGGCGAGGACGGGCGCGCGGGCCGCATCTACCTGCCGCTCGAGGACCTGGAGCGCTTTGGCGTCTCCGAGGAGCTCGAGCCGGGGGAGGCGTTCCGCGAGCTGATGGCCTTCGAGGTCGAGCGGGCCCGCGACGTGCTCCACGAGGGGCTGCCGCTCGTCTCCACGCTGCGCGGGCGGCAGCGGCTCGCGATCGCCGCCTTCGCCGGCGGCGGCTACGCGGCCCTCGACGCGATCGAGCGCTCCGGCTACGACGTCCTCGCGCGCTCGCCGCGGGCCGGGAAGGCGGAGCGGCTGATCTGGGCGCTGCGGGTGTTGTGAGCGCGGCGGCTCGCGGATCGAGCTTCTACTACGGCATGCGGCTGCTGCCGCGGGACCGGCGGGAGGCGCTCTTCGCCGTCTACGAGCTCGCCCGCAGGATCGACGACATCGCCGACGGCGAGCTGCCGGACGAGGAGAAGCTGCGGCTGCTGGCCGAGAAACGGGCGGCACTGCCGGCGGGCAGCGCCTTCCACGACCTGATCGACGGCGCGGAGATGGACGTCCGCGGCGCCGAGTACGAGACCTTCGACGACCTGCTCGTCTACGCGCGGCGCGTCGGCGGCTCCATCGGGCGGCTCTCCCTCGAGGTCTTCGGCGCCAGCGACCCGGCCGCCGCCGAGCCGCTCGCCGACGACCTCGGCGTCGCGCTCCAGCTGACGAACGTGCTCCGGGACATCCGGGAGGACCTGGTGCGCGGCCGGGTCTACGTTCCCCGCGAGGACCTCGATCGCTTCGGCGTCGAGCTCGACCCGCCCTCCGGCCCCGTCGCGGAGCTCGTGCGCTTCGAGGCCGCGCGGGCGGGGGAGTGGTTCGGCCGCGGGCTCGGCGTGCTCGCGTACCTCGACCGGCCGAGCGCCACGAGCGTGGCCGCGATGGCCGGCATGTACAGGCGGATCCTGGCGCGGATCGAGCGCGAGCCGGAGTCCGTGCTCGAGCGGCGCGTCTCGCTGCCCGCCTGGGAGAAGGGCTGGGTCGCGGCGCGGAGCCTGATCGGGGCCGCGGAATGAGAGTGGCCGTCGTCGGCGGCGGGCTCGCCGGCATCGCCGCGGCGCTCGAGCTCGCCGACAACGGCGCCGAGGTGACGCTGCTCGAGGCGCGGTCGCGGCTCGGCGGCGCCACATTCTCGGTCGAGCGGGAGGGGCTCTGGCTCGACAACGGCCAGCACGTCTTCCTTCGCTGCTTCACCGAGTACCTGGGGCTGCTGCGGCGGCTCGGCGTCGCCGACCGCGTGGTGCTCCAGGAACGGCTCGACATCCCCGTCCTCGCCCCCGGCGGCCGCCGCTCGCACCTGCGCCGCAGCGGGCTCCCGGCGCCGTTCCACCTGGCCGGGGCGATCGCGCGCTACCGCTTCCTCTCCCCCGTCGAGCGGCTGCGCGTCCTCCCGGCCGCACGCGCGCTCGCGAGGCTCGACCTCGCCGATCCCTCGCTCGACGAGCGGACGTTCGCCGACTGGCTCGCCGGCCACGGCCAGTCGCCGCGGGCGATCGAGGCGCTGTGGAACATGATCACCCTGCCGGCGGTGAACCTGCCCGCCGACGAGGCCTCGCTCGCGCTGGGCGCGATGGTCTTCAAGGTCGGGCTGCTCGACGAGGCTTCCGCCGCCGACCTCGGCTACGCGGCCGTCCCCCTGCAGCAGCTGCACGGGGACGCGGCGGAGCGCGCTCTCGCCGACGCGGGCGTCGACGTGCGGCCGAAGACCCGCGTTCGCACGCTGGCAGAGGTGGAGGGGGACGCCGTCGTGCTCGCCGTCCCGCACGACGAGGCGGCCACGATCGTCCCGGGGCTCGAGCGGGTGCGCGGCCTCGGCTTCTCGCCGATCCTCAACGTCCACGTCGTCTACGACCGGCGCGTGTGCGAGCACGAGTTCGCGGCCGGGCTCGGGACGCCGGTGCAGTTCGTCTTCGACCGCACCGCGTCGTCCGGGCTCGAGCGGGGCCAGTACCTCGCCGTGTCCGTCTCGGGCGCGAGCGCGTACGCGGACCGCACGCTGGATGAGCTGCGCGCCGAGTTCCTGCCCGCGCTCGCGGAGCTCTTCCCCCGCGCCCGCGAGGCGCGCGTCGAGCGCTTCTTCGTCACCCGCGAGCCCGAGGCGACGTTCCGCGGCGCGCCGGGGACGCGCGCGCTGCGTCCAGGGCCCGAGACGCACGTGGAGGGGCTCTACCTCGCGGGTGCCTGGACGGACACCGGCTGGCCCGCGACGATGGAGGGCGCGGTCCGCAGCGGCCTCGCCGCCGCCCGGGCCGCGATCGCGGGCGCGCCCGCCCGCTCGGAGGTCGCCGCATGACGGCCGTCGAGGAGCGCACCGCGGCCCGCCAGGCGCTCGACCGCGCCGTCGAGCGCCTCCTCTCGCTCCAGCACCCCGACGGCTGGTGGAAGGGGCTGCTGGAGACGAACGTGGCCATCGAGGCCGAGGACCTCTTCCTGCGCGAGTTCCTCGGCGTCCGGGAGGACGGGCTCACGCGCGAGACCGCCGCCTGGATCCGCTCGAAGCAGCGCGACGACGGCACCTGGGCGAACTTCCACGGCGGCCCGGCCGACCTCTCGACGACCGTCGAGGCGTACGCCTCGCTCCGGCTCGCGGGCGACCCGGTCGACGCCGAGCACATGCGGCGGGCGCGTGACTTCGTCGTCGGGGCGGGCGGTGTCGAGCGCACGCGGGTGTTCACGAAGATCTGGCTCGCGCTGTTCGGGCTCTGGCCCTGGTCGCGCGTGCCCGTGATCCCGCCGGAGCTGATCTTCCTGCCGCCGTCGGTCCCGCTCAACGTCTACGACTTCGCCTGCTGGGCGCGGCAGACGGTCGTCGCCCTGACGGTCGTTTCGGCGCACCGGCCGGTCAGGCCGATCGGCTTCGACCTGGACGAGCTCCGCACGGGTGCCGCGTCGCCCGTCGGCGGGATCTTCGGCGCCCTCGACCGCGTCCTCCACCTCTACGAGCGGCTGCCCGTCAAGCCCTTCCGCGCCCGCGCACTCCGGCGCGTCGAGCGCTGGATCGTCGAGCGGCAGGAGGCCGACGGCTGCTGGGGCGGGATCCAGCCGCCCTGGGTCTACTCGCTGATCGCCCTGCACCTGCTCGGGTACGGGCTCGACCACCCCGTGCTGGCGAAGGGGCTCGCCGGCTTCGACCGCTACACGGTGCGCGAGGACGGGATGCGCTGGATCGAAGCGTGCCAGTCGCCGGTCTGGGACACCTGCCTGGCGATGCAGGCGCTCTCCGACGCGGGACTGCCGCCCGGCCACGAGGCGCTCGAGCGGGCCGCCCGCTGGCTCGTCGGCGAGGAGATCTCCCGCCGCGGCGACTGGGCCGTCCGCCGGCCCGGGCTGGCCCCGGGCGGCTGGGCGTTCGAGTTCGACAACGACTGGTACCCGGACATCGACGACACGGCCGAGGTCGTGCTCGGCCTCCGGCGGGCCGAGCGGACGCCGGAGCTCGACGCGGCGGTCGCGCGCGGCGTCGCCTGGACGCTCGGGCTGGAGTCCAAGGGCGGCGGCTGGGGCGCGTTCGACGCCGACAACGTCCGCGGCGTGATGCGCAAGCTCCCCTTCTGCGACTTCGGCGAGGTGATCGACCCGCCGTCCGCGGACGTGACCGCCCACGTGGTCGAGATGCTGGCCGGCGAGGGCCTGGACGGCTCGCGCGGCGTCGAGTGGCTGCTCGCGGCGCAGGAGCCCGACGGCTCCTGGTTCGGGCGCTGGGGCGCCAACTACGTCTACGGCACCGGTCACGTCCTCCCCGCTCTGGTCGCGGCCGGCCTCCCGCGCGACCACCCGGCGATCCTCCGCGCCGTCGCCTGGCTCGAGCGCGTCCAGAACGAGGACGGCGGCTGGGGCGAGGACCTCCGCTCCTACGACGACCGCTCCTGGTCGGGCCGCGGTGACTCGACAGCCTCGCAGACGGCCTGGGCGCTCTGGGGCCTGCACGCCGCCGGTGATGCAGACGGCGAGGCCGCTCGACGCGGGATCGACCTCCTCGTCCGCACCCAGCGCGAGGACGGCAGCTGGGACGAGCCCTGGTACACGGGCACCGGCTTCCCCGGAGCCTTCTACATCAACTACCACCTCTATCGCCTGATCTTCCCGGTCTCGGCCCTGGGCCGTTGCTTGTCGTAGCGCCGATGCGGATCGAGGCCTGGGCCGCCGGGGCGCGCCCGCTCGGCCGCCGACGGCCGGACGAGCCGTTCGTGCTCGTGGGGACGTGCGGCGCCGTCGACCCGTCCCTCCGCGCCGGCGACGTCGTCGTCGCCACGGAGCTGCGGCACCGCGGCTCGGCGTTTCCGGTCGACGCCGGGATCGCCGAGAAGCTCCGGCAGCTCGACCCGCGCACCGGCCCGATCGTCACCGTCGACCGCATCGCGGGGCCGCGCGAGCGCGCGGCGCTCGGCGACGCGCTCGCCGTCGATCTCGAGTCGTTCTGGCTGGAGCCCCACGCCGTCGTCCGCGTCGTCGTCGACGAGGCCGGGCGCCGGCTGCTCGACCCCCGCACGCTCGTCGCGGGCGTCCGCGCCCTGCGCACCCTCCGCCGGGTAGGCAGAGCGATAAGGTCTGCGTCCTAGATGTCGATCCCGCTCCGACAGTCGGCCCGGATCGCCGGGTACCTCCTGAAGCAGAAGGTCAAGCGGACGGACAAGTTCCCGCTGCTCGTCGAGCTGGAGCCGCTCTACCAGTGCAACCTCGCCTGCTCCTTCTGCGGGAAGATCCAGCACCCCGACCACATCCTCAGGCAGCGGATGCCGGTCGAGCAGGCGGTCGAGGCGATCGAGGAGTGCGGCGCGCCGATGGTGTCCATCGCGGGCGGCGAGCCCCTCGTCCATCCCGAAGTGCACGTGATGGCGCAGGAGCTGATCAAGCGGAAGAAGTTCGTCTTCCTGTGCACGAACGGGATCCTCATGAAGAAGAAGCTGGACCTGTTCGAGCCGTCCCCCTACTTCGCGTGGGTCGTGCACCTGGACGGGATGCGCGAGCGCCACGACCAGTTCGTCGAGCGAGAGGGGATCTTCGACAAGGCGGTCGAGGCGATCGTCGAGGCGAAGCGGCGCGGCTTCCGCGTGAACACGAACACGACCTTCCTCACCACCGACACGCCGAAGACGGTGCGCGACGTCCTCGACTTCCTCAACGACGAGCTCGAGGTCGACCAGATGATGATCTCGCCGGCCTACGCCTACGAGAAGGCGCCCGACCAGGACCACTTCCCCGGCGTCAAGCAGGCGCGCAAGCTGTTCTCGGAGGCGTTCGCCGACGGCAAGCGGAAGAAGTGGCGGATCAACCACACGCCGCTCTTCCTCGACTTCCTCGAGGGCAAGGCGGACTTCCAGTGCACCCCCTGGGGGATCCCCTCGTACTCGATCTTCGGCTGGCAGCGGCCCTGCTACCTGATGGCCGACGGGCACACGAAGACGTACCGGGAGCTGATCGAGACGACCGACTGGTCGAAGTACGGGCGCGGCAACGACCCGCGCTGCTCGAACTGCATGGCCCACTGCGGCTACGAGCCGAGCGCGGTGCTGCAGTCGATGGACTCCCTGCGCGAGTCGCTGCGCATGGTCTTCGCGCGCTAGTCACGCCCGAAAGTCCGCTCGCGCTGCGCGCGAGCATGACGACTTTCGGGCGACGTGTTCTACCGGGGGCGTGTGTGAGCCGCGCCCGCGCATGTCGGGCGCGGCGGCACGCGTAGGGCTACTGGTAGCGAAGCGCCTCGGTCATGCCACTCCCCTCTTCGTCTCGGCCAGCACCGCGTCGACGACGCGGGCCGGCTCGGCGTCCACGGGGACGACCGTGCAGCCGCTCAGGTCGTCCGCCAGCTCCAGGGACTCGGCCGCGGTCGCGCCGACGACCAGCGGCGTGCCCGGGTAGCGCAGCCGGAGGCCCGCGAGCACCTCGCGCGCCTCCTCGCGCTCGAAGCCGAGCACGGTCACGACGACGTCGGCGCCCTCGACGATGACGCACGGCTCCAGCTTGTGCAGCGGGCAGCGGGACGTCCCCTCGGGACCTCGGCAGATCGCGACCGCGTAGCCGGCGCCTCGCAGCGCGCCGGCGAGCTCGAGGCCGGCGTCGGGGTCCGGGTGCTCGATCAGCACGCGGGGCCGCTCGGCGAAGGGCCAAGGCTGCAGCTCGAACGACGTGGGACGGCTCCGCAGGGTCACGGCAGCGGCCTCCAGAGCCGCTCCTCGGGATGGCGGTAGTCCAGATGCGTGAACGGCCTCACGAGCGCATAGGCCACCACGGCCAGAACGATCACGACGAACAGGAATGCGGCTGCGACGAACATCTCAACCTCCTTGGTCGGCGACCGGCAGCCGCCGGCCCGCCCCGATGACGCGGTGCAGCGCGACGATGCCCACCGGGCGCTCCCCTTCGACGACGGGCAGGTGGTGCAGACCGTGCTCGACCATCGTCACGGCGGCCTCGTCGATCGACGCGTGCGGGGAGACGGTCACCGCCGCCTCGCTCATCCACTCGCGGACGCGCGCGTCGCTCGGATGGACGCGCTCGGCGACCGCCCGCAGCACGTCGTGCGCGCTGAGCAGGCCGATCAGGCGTCCGTAGTCGACGACCAGCGCCGGCGCGCCGTCGCCCTCGACGATCCGCTCGACGGCCTCGCCGAGCGTGTCCTCGGGTGCGATCCGCACGAAGGCGTCCAGCACGTCCGCGACCTCGACGCCGCCGGCCGGCGCCTCCGTCTCCTCCCCGGAGCCTCGCTCCCAGACGAAGATGGGCCGGCCGATGTGAGGCTCCTCCTCCAGCAGCGTCCGCCACTCCGTGAGGGCGGCGCGAACCTCCGGGTTGAAGAAGTCGTCTGCGACGTCCTCCACCTCCCACTCGACCTCGGGGCCCTCGAAGACGAAGGCCACCTCACGCGACGAGAGGAAGACCGCGTGACGGTCGATCGCCGTGTCGGCCAGATCGTAGGGCGGGCCCGCCGCAAGCAGGGACTTGACGAGCTCGGCCTGCTCGGGACTGAAGCGGGCGATGACGGCCACGCGGTTCACGCGGCCAGGATCCCGCGAACGGGGTTCGGCTACATCGGGGGGCGCGCTGATCGGCTATCGGGGAGAACCCGGACGCTCAGTCGCCGGCCCCGGCCCGAACCACGAGCACGGAGCACCGGGCCCGGTGGGCGACCCGCTCGCTGACGCTGCCGAGCGCGACGACCCCGTGGAGGCCGCGGCTGCCGGTGACCAGCAGGTCGGCGTGCGCCGAGGCGCCGAGCAGCGCGTCGACCGGCGACTCCTGGCTCCACTCGAGCGCCGGGACGCGCACCATGGCCCGCCGGGGCGCAGCGCCGTGGGCACCGGCGAGCACCGGCTCCTGCTTCTGGAGCCTCACGAGCCCGTCGACGTCGACCGGCTTGCCGCCGGTCGCGGCGACGAGGCGCAACGAGGCGCCGAACCGCTCGGCCAGCTCCTCGGCGACCCGCGCCGCCGCGAGCGACTCGGGCGAGCCGTCGACGCCCGCCACGATCGAGTAGGGAAAGATGTCCGAGTCGACCGGTGGACGCGCCAGGAGCACGGAGCACGGAGCTTCGTGGAGCAGCGTCGTCGCCACGCCTCCCAGGATGATCCCCGTGGCTCGGCTTCGCCCGTGGCTCCCGACGGCCATCAGCGTGGCCTGCTCCTGTCGCGCTGCCGCGAGCAGGCTCCCGACCGGAGAGCCGTCGACGAGCCGAGCCTCCGCGTCGACGAGCCCGTCGAGCTCGTGCTCGGCCTCGGCTCTCGTCTCGGCGGCCTCGCGCCGGAGCTCGGTCGCGATTCCCGCCCTCGTCCAGCCGGCCTGCACGGCGACGCTCAGGTCGGAGACGGTTACCGCGACGAGCCGTCCGTCGGGAGCGACCAGCCGTTTCGCCTGGCGCAGCGCCTCGCGGCCCGCTTCGGAGCCGTCGACTCCGCAGACGACCCGCTCGAAGATGCTCATCGCCGCTCCTTCCGCCGCGGGGCGGGATGACGGAGACGGTCGACGTACGCGTCCGAGCCCGGGAAGAGCAGCGTCTCGGCGCCGGTGTCGGACCAGCGCACGCGGAACGGCGGCGTGCCGCCCGGCCCGAGGGTCTCGACGATCTCGCCGTCCCGTTCCGGCTCGCCGAGCCTGTGGCCCCGGATCACGAGCCGGTCGCCCGGCTCCGCCCGCAGGCCGCCCTCGAACGTCGTGGTCATGCCGAGAGCATCGCGCGCGCGGGCGGGCGCGCCATCCGTAGCTTTCCGTGCAGGCGATCCGTGCCGGGCCTGATGCCGCGTAAGCGGCCTCTGGGCACGCTGGCCGCATGGTGACGCGAATCGTCGTCGGCGTGGACGGCTCGGAGGAGTCGCACCAGGCGCTTGCCTGGGCCATCGAGGAGGCGCGGCGGTGGGGCGCTTCATTGCGGGTCGTCCATGCCTGGCGGCCCCCCGAGGCATACGTCTTCGACGCGCCCGCCGTGGTTCGCCCCGAGCTCGACGAAGCCCTGCGGGACGTCGGCGAGCGGGTCGTCGAGGATGCGCTCGCGGCCGTCCTCTCCGGAAGCGACCCGGGGATCGAGATCGAGCGGCGCGTCGTGCCCGACCCGCCCGTCGAGGCGCTGCTCGCAGCGGCCGCCGACGCGGATCTCCTGGTCGTCGGCTCCCGAGGCCGCGGCGGCTTCGGCGGGCTCCTGCTCGGCTCCGTGAGCCAGCAGGTCGCCCACCACGCGCCCTGCCCGGTGGTCGTCGTCCGCGCACTCGAGGAGCGGGAGGCGGCATGAGCGGAATCGTCGTCGGCGTCGACGGGTCGTCCGAGTCGATCGCGGCGCTCCGGTTCGCGATCGACGAGGGCGCGCTTCGGCAGGCGGAGGTGCTGGCCCTCTACGCGCTCGAGGTGCCGACGCTTCCCTGGCCGGGCTTGACCGGCCTCGTGGGGACCGCGCTCGAGGAGGCGAACCGAGTCTTCGACCACGCGATCGACGAGGCGTTCGGCGGCACGGTCCCCGAGACGTCGTTCGCACGCAGGGTCGTGGAGAAGGCCCCCGCCGAAGCGCTGGTGGAGGCTGCCGCCGAGGCCGACCTGCTCGTCGTGGGCTCCCGCGGGCACGGCGGGTTCGCAGGGCTGCTGCTGGGCTCGGTCGGCCAGCAGGTCGCCCACCACGCGCCGTGCCCGGTCGCGATCGTGCGCGAAGGGCTTGCCGGGAAGCTCGGCGCGGTCCTGGTCGGCGTCGACGGCTCCGAGAGCTCGAAGGACGCGCTGCGCTGGGCCGACGAGGAGGCCCGGCTGCGCGCGGTGCCGCTCGTGGCGCTGCACGCCTGGGCGCCCGCCTTCCAGGTCGGCCCGGGCCTGATCCCCATGCCGCTGCCCGTCGAGACGCTGAAGGCCGACGTGGAGGCGTTCCTCGACGCGGTCGTCGTTGAAGTCCTGGGCGCGGAGCGCGCGGTCGAGGTCGAGCGCCGGCTCGTCGAGACTCCCGCCGCGTTCGGGCTCGTCAGGGCCGCCGCCGCCGGAGACCTGCTGGTGGTCGGCTCACGCGGGCACGGCGGCTTCGCGGGGCTCCTGCTCGGCTCCGTGAGCCAGCAGGCCGCGAGCCACGCGCCCTGCCCGGTCGTGATCGTCCGACCGACGGCCTGACTCGGGCACGTACCCGCCGCCGCAGGACGGCCTTCCGCGCCTCCTCGGCGCCGAAGACGAGCGGCGGCCACACCGCCAGGACAAGCCAGTGCCACGGCCCGATCGGCGCCTGGTGGAAGGCGGAGTTGAGGCCCGGGACGTAGATCAGCGCCGCCGCCAGCGAGAGCTCGAAGGCGATCGCGACCAGGAGGAACCGGTTGGAGAGCAGGCCGACGGAGAAGACGGAGCGCCGGTCGGTCCGCATCGCCATGCCGGCTCCGACCTGGCCCATGACGATCCCGGTCTGCGTCATCGTCGTCGCCTGGACGTACACCGGGCCGCCGGCGGGCAGCGCCGCCCCCGGTCGCCAGCCGCCGAGCAGGAACGCGGCGAAGAACCCGGTCAGCCCCGCGACCGCGTCAAGCGGGCCAACGAAGGCGTAGGCGCGGCCGAGCACGCGGAGGCTGAGCAGCCGCTCCCCGCGCGGCCTGGGCGGCCGCGACATCGTCCCCGGCTCGGCGCGCTCGGTCCCGAGCGCGATCGCGGGAACCATGTCCGTCCCGAGATCGATCGCCAGCACCTGCATCACCGTCAGCGGGAGCGGGATCGCCCCGCCCGCGAGCGCCCAGACGAGGAAGGGCACGAGCTCCCCGACGTTCGAGCTGAAGTGGTAGAGGGAGAAGCGCCGGATGTTGTCGTAGACGGCCCGGCCCTCCTCGACCGCCGCGACGACCGTGGCGAAGTTGTCGTCGAGGAGGATCATGTCCGCGGCCTCCTTGGCGACGTCGGTGCCGCGCCGCCCCATGGCCACGCCGATGTCGGCCTCGCGCAGGGCGGGCGCGTCGTTGACGCCGTCCCCCGTCATCGCGACCACCTCCCCGCTCTCGCGCAAGAGCCGCGCGAGCCGCAGCTTCTGCTCGGGGTCGATGCGGGCGAAGATCACGTCACGGGCGTGGAGCAGCCGTCGCAGCCGCCGGTCGTCCGTCTCGGCCAGCTCGGCGCCGGTGATCACATGGGCTCGGCGGCGGACGAGCCCGATCCGGTGGGCGATCGCCTCCGCGGTGGCGCCCGCGTCGCCGGTGACCATGAGCACGCGAATGCCGGCGCGGTGGCAGCGGGCCACGGCGTCGGGAACTTCGGGCCTGGGCGGATCGAGCATGCCGACCAGCCCGAGGAGCTCGAGGTCGCGCTCGACCGACTCGACGTCGAGGGACAGGTCGTCGGGCAGCGTCCGCCGGGCGAGCGCGAGCACGCGCAGCGCTCCGCGCTCCATCGCCTCCGCGGCCTCGCTCGCGCGCCGCCGCTGCCCGGGCGAGAGCCTCGAGAGCCGCAGAACGTCCTCCGGGGCGCCCTTGACGTAGGCCACCCGCCCGTCGCGGGCGAGGTGCACCGTCGTCATCCGCCGGCGGGCGGAGTCGAAGGGAAGCTCGGCGATCCGAGGCAGCTGCGCCGTCTCGTGCTCGTGCCGCAGGCCACCCTTCTCGGCCAGCACGACCAGCGCTCCCTCCGTCGGGTCGCCGAAGACGGACCAGCCGGCCGGGCCGGAGACGAGCCGGCTGTCGTTGCAGAGCAGGCCCGCGCGCAGGACCTCGGCGAACGCGCCCGGCTGGACCACCCGGCCGCCCGACAGGAAGCGGCCGAAGGGCTCGTAGCCGGCCCCCTCCACCTCCACCTCGACCTCGCCGGCCGGGGTCCAGAACCGCTGCACGGTGAGCTCGTTCTCGGTGAGCGTGCCCGTCTTGTCGGTGCAGATCACGGTCGTCTCGCCGAGGGTCTCCACCGACGACAGCCGGCGGACGAGCGCGTTGCGGCGCGCCATGCGCTGGGTCGCGAGCGCGAGCGCCAGGGTGACCGTGGGCAGGAGGCCCTCCGGGACGCTCGAGACCGCTACCGCGACGGCGAGCACGAACCGCTCCTTCAGGCCGAGGCCGAGGACGCCGGCGACGAGGAAGAACGTCGCGCCGATCGTGACCGAGACCACCGCGACCAGCCGCGTGACGTGCTTCAGCTCGCGCTCGAGCGGGCTCGGCTCGGCCCGGAGCCGCTGCGTCAGCTCGGCGATGCGGCCGAACTCGGTCCGCATGCCGGTCGCGCTCACGACCGCCTCGGCGCGGCCGGAGACGACGTACGTGCCGGCGAAGACGCCCTCCTCCGGGGCGACGGGCCAGGACTCGCCCGTCAGCGCCGAGTTGTCCACCCTGAGCTCCGTCGAGGCGAGCAGGCTCGCGTCGGCGCTGACGCGGTCCCCGGCCTCGAGGAGCAGCACGTCGCCGGGCACGAGCTCCTCGGCCGGCACCTCAGCCGGCTCTCCGTCGCGGCGGACGCGCGCGGTGACCGGAAGCATGCGCCGCAGGGCCTCCGCGGCGCGCTCCGCGCGGTACTCCTGGAAGAAGGCGAAGCCGGCGTTGACGACCACGACGGCGGCGATCGCCGCGGCCACCCCGGGCATCCCGGCGAGCAGGGAGAGCCCCGCCCCCGCCCAGAGGAGCAGCGCGAACAGGTGGACGAGCTGGGCGAGGAAGCGGCGGAGGTGGGAGGGCGGGCGCTCCTCGGCGAGGACGTTCGGCCCGACGGCCGCGAGCAGCCGCCGGGCCTCGTCCCTGCCGAGCCCGGCGCGCGCCTCAGCCGCGCCGGGAGCCGCGATCACGGGATCTGCGTCGCCCGGGGACCCACGTCGAGCTGCTCTGCGATGCGCAGGTGGTCGAGCTCGATGACGCGGGCCACCGCGTGGGCGATCGCGTGCACGGTGGGCACGCCGCCTTCCGCGCGCATGCCCTGGATCAGCTCCTGCTCGAGCGTCTCGCGGAGCTCCTGCTCGCTGAGACCGAAACCGGTGTAGTCGACGGCCATCGCCGCTCCTTTCGCTGGGGTCCCCAGCGTCCCGGCGCCGTGCGGGGGCCGCATCGGGGCGAACCCGGACCCGGCCTGCGCGAAATCCCCCGGCTGCGTAGTTCCCCGAACAGAGGATCGGCGGGAAGCACGATGCGGCCTCTCCCTCCGGCCGCGATCCTGGCGCCGTATCGGGTCTGCGAGCGAGAGGAGGGAAGCGATGACCACGCTCGTGCGCTGGAACCCGTTCCAGGAGCTCGACACGCTCGAGCGGCGGATGCGCCGGACCCTGGACGAGCCGGGGCTCGCCCCGGCGACGCTGCCGGCCGCCGACGTGTACGAGACCGAAGGCGAGTACGTCTTCGAGGTGGAGGCCCCCGGCTTCGAGGAGAAGGAGCTCACCGTAGAGGTGAGCGACCACACGCTCGTCGTCAAGGGCGAGCAGGCCGAGGAGAAGGAGAAGAAGGAGAGGTCCTTCCGGCTCCACGAGCGGCTCGAGCGGGCATTCGAGCGCCGCTTCGAGCTTCCCGCCGAGCCCGAGCCCGAGAGGATCGCCGCCGAGTTCGCCGAGGGAGTGCTCACCGTGCACGCCCCGAAGGTGAAGGCGACGAAGCCCCGGAAGGTCGCGATCGGAGCGACGAAGTAGCGCCGGGACGGGCGGGGGCCGCTCCGGCGGTCCCCGCCCTCCTCCGCAGGAGGCCGAATGAGCGCGAGATCGGGACTGGCGGCGGGCTTGGCGCTTGTGGTCCTCGTCGCGGCGCTCCCGGCGGCGTCGAGCCCGGCAGCCGCGGTGCGGACGGCGCGCGTGTCGGTCTTCGTCCCGAAGGGCTCCCCCGGGAGCCGCTGCGACCGCGTCGTCCCGCTTGCGCGGACCGTCCGGGCGCCGGCGGTGCTCCGCGGCGCGATGGAAGCCCTCCTTCGCGGGCCGACGGCTGCGGAGCGCAACCGCGGCTACGGGGGCTGGTTCTCGAGCCGGACCGCGGGGATGCTCCGCAGCGTGCGGCTCGCGGGCGGGGTCGCCTACGTCGACTTCCGCGACTTCCGGCGCGTGATCCCGAATGCGTCGAGCTCGTGCGGAGGCGCTCTCCTGCTGGCGCAGCTCGACCGGACGGCGACCCAGTTCCCCACCGTCCGGCGGGCGATCTACGCGTTCAACGGCAGCCGCCGTGGGTTCTACGAGTGGCTGCAGAGGTCGGCCCCGTGAGCGCGCGGCCGGTCACGGCAGGCGCCGCGGCCGCCCTCGCACTGCTCGTCGCGGGGATCGGGAGGGCCACCGCGCCCCCCGTCGGCCCGCTCCCGCCCGGGCCCACGACGACGCTCCTCACGCAGAAGGGGCCTTCTTCGCCGTCACGATGCCGCGCAAGGCGCCGTCGACGGGCCTGGTCTGGCGCGCGGCGAGACCGGTCGACCTGCGCGTGGTCCGTCCGATCTCCGACGCGGACGTCGGCCCGAGCATCGTCGCGGTCTACAAGGCCGTCGGCGTCGGCCGCACCCGGATCGTCTACGCGCTCACCCGGGGAGAGACGCGAGAGGCCCTGGCCGCCGTGAGGTACGACGTCACCGTCGTTCGTCGGTAGTCGGCCGCAACGCGGATCAGGCGTCCCGCCGATGCGCCCGGGCGGCTGAGGGTCGACGCTGGATGCGTCTAGCGGAAGGAGAAGCGATGACGACTCTCGCGCACCACCCGCTCCCCGCCGTGCAGACCTACGAGACCGACGACGAGCTCGTCGTCGAGGTCGAGCTGCCCGCGGGGGAGCCGCTGGTCAAGGCAGAGCTCAAGGGCCGGATCCTCAAGCTGACGATCGCGCGTCCACCCAGGCATCCCGCCTGGGAGGCCCATCCGGACGTCGCGTCGCCGTAAGGATCGAAGGGAGGGGCCTGCGATGGCGAGCATGGCTACGCAGGCACACGACGGGCCGGTGACGGAGAACGGCCGGCCCAGGCTGAAGCAGGTCGTCCGCGAGGGGGACGAGCGGGACCGTGGGCTGGCGGCGTATCTCCGCCGCTTCCCGCGGGCCGCCGGGGCCGCCCACGGCGCGGTCGTCGTGGCGCTCGAGGCGCCCGCCCCGCCTCGGTAGTTCGCCGCAAGGGGGATCGGCGTGGCTGCGGATGCAGCCGACGCCCCGGATTGCGACGCTTCCAGCATGGCACTCGACGCCGCCCTGCATCCGTCCGCCTCGTTCAGCTCGACGCTGCGGGTCAAGCTCGACAACCACCCCGGCTCGTTCGCGGCGCTCGCCTCCGCGATCGCCGACGCCGGCGGCCTGCTCGGGTCGATCGATCTCGTCCGCGTCGCGCGCGGTCAGAAGGTGCGGGACGTGACGGTCCTCGCCGGCGACGCGGCCCACATGGAGCGCATCGTCGCGGCCGCGCGGGCGGTCCCGGGCGTCGTCGTCGAGCATGCCTCCGACCGCACCTTCCTCCTCCACCTGGGCGGGAAGATCGAGGTGGTCTCCAAGGCCCCGCTGAAGACCCGCGACGACCTCTCGATGGCCTACACGCCGGGCGTCGCCCGGGTGAGCACGGCGATCGCCGACGATCCCGAGAAGGTCTGGAACCTCACCGTCAAGCGCAACACGGTCGCCGTCGTCACCGACGGCACCGCGGTCCTGGGGCTCGGCGACATCGGCCCGGAGGCCGCGCTGCCGGTGATGGAGGGGAAGGCGATGCTGTTCAAGGAGTTCGCCGGGGTCGACGCCTGGCCGATCTGCCTGGCGACGAAGGATCCGGACCGGATCGTCGAGACGGTCGAGGCGATCGCGCCCGGGTTCGGCGGGATCAACCTGGAGGACATCTCCGCGCCGCGCTGCTTCGAGATCGAGCGCCGGCTGCAGGAGCGGCTCGACATCCCCGTCTTCCACGACGACCAGCACGGCACCGCAGTCGTCGTGCTGGCCGCGCTGCTGAACGCGCTCCGCGTGGTCGGCAAGCGCGCCGAGGACGTCCGGGTCGTGCTCACCGGCGTCGGCGCCGCCGGCGTCGCGACCGCGAAGATGCTGCGCGCCGCCGGCGTCCGCGACGTCGTCGGCTGCGACCGGCAGGGCGCCGTCTATCTCGGACGCCCGGGGCTCGACCCGGCGAAGGCGTCCTTCGCCGAGCTGACGAACCCGCGCGGCCTGTCCTGCTCGGCCAACGAGGCCCTCGTCGGCGCCGACGTCTACATCGGGCTCTCCTCGCCGGGCGCGGTCTCCGCGGACGCGATCCGCACCATGGCCGAGGGCGCGATCGTCTTCGCGATGGCGAACCCGACGCCGGAGGTGCTGCCGGAGGAGATCGAGGGCGACGTGGCGGTGATCGCCACCGGGCGCTCCGACTACCCGAACCAGATCAACAACGTGCTCGCGTTCCCGGGGATCTTCCGCGGAGCGCTCGACGTGCGCGCCTCGGCGATCGACGAGGGGATGCAGCTCGCCGCCGCGCGCGCGATCGCGGCCGTGGTCGAGGAGGAGGAGCTGGACGCGGACTACGTCGTCCCGAGCGTCTTCAACCGAGACGTCGCGCCGGCCGTCGCCGCGGCGGTCGCCCAGGCGGCCGAACGGTCGGGTGTCCCGCGCCGGAGCTCGTCGTGAGCCGGCCGCTCGCAGAGCTGATCGACCTGAGCGGGCAGACCGCGATCGTGACCGGCGGCGCCGCCGGCATCGGCCGCGGCATCGCCGAGCGGCTGCACGAGGCGGGCGCGAACGTCGTGATCGCCGACATCGCCGAGCCGGAGGCAATCGAGACCGCGGCGCTCCTCGGCGAACGCGCGCTGGCGGTGGGCGTGGACGTCGCCGACGCCCGCAGCGTCGAGGCGATGGTGCGCGCGACGATCGACGCCTTCGGCGGCGTCGACGTGCTCGTGAACAACGCCGGCATCTACCCCTTCGTGCCGCTCACGATGATGACCGAGGCGGACTTCATGCGGGTGATCGACGTCAACCTGCGCGGCGTCTTCCTCTGCACGAAGGCGGTCGCGCAGCGGATGATCGAGCAGGGCCGGGGCGGGCGGATCGTCAACGTCACCTCGGTCGACGCCGTCCACCCGTCCATGATCGGCCTCGCCCACTACGACGCCTCGAAGCACGGCGTCTGGGGGTTCACCAAGAACGTCGCGCTCGAGCTCGCCCCGCACCGGATCTGGGTGAACGCGATCGCTCCCGGCGGCATCCTGACGCCCGGAGTCCAGGCCACGCAGAGTGCAGGCCAGGACGAGGCCGTGGCGGACGTCACGGCCTCGATCCCGATGCGGCGGCTGGGCGACGCGGACGAGATCGGCAGGGTAGTGGTGTTCCTCGCCTCGGAGCTCGCGAGCTACATGACCGGCTCCCAGGTCGTCGTCGACGGCGGCCTCCTCCTGACATGAGCGGCCGCCGCATCCTCCTGGGCGGAATCGTCGCGGCGCTGACGGCAACTGCGCTGCTTGCGGTCGGGATCCTGCTCTTCGGGGACTTCGGGGACACCGAGGGCAAGATCCTCGGCACCACGGCGATGCTCGCCGGGTACGGGCTGCTGGCGCTGCCGGCCGGCTTCCTGATCGACCAGGGCCGCGCACTCCGCCTCGCCTGGGCGCTGCTCGCGCTCGCGGTCGCCGGCTTCTCGGTCGGCGCAACCGCCGTGTGGACGGACGCGGGCGAGACGCTCGGGAAGTCCGTGCTCACGATCACCGTCTTCGCGGTCGCCTCCACGCAGACGTCGGCCCAGCTCGCCGGCCGGCGGACTACGCGTACGCTCTTCCCGCTGTCGGTCGCGCTCGTCCTCGTCGTCGCGGCGATGGCGACGGCTGCCGCCTGGGGCGAGATCGACTCGAGCGTCTACTACCGCTTCCTCGGCGCGATCGCGGTGCTCGACGTGCTCGTCGTGGCGCTGCAGCCGATCCTGTCCGCCGGCCGCCGGGAACGGCGCTCCTACGCGCTCCGGGTGACGCTCGCCGGGGGCGAGGAGATCTCGACCTCGATCGAGGCGGCGGACTTCGCGGCCGCGGCGGCGAAGGCGATCCGTGCCGCCGAGCGCAACGGCGGCAGCGCCCGCGCCGTGACGCTCGAGCGCAGCGACGCGTGACGATCCTCCCGGTCACTCCGCTCGGCCGCTGGGCGGCCTGGCTCGCGCTCGCGTACGTCGTGCTGCAGCTCGGTTGGCGGCTGATGGGGCCGCTGGGCGCGTTCCCGTCCTTCGCCGCCGGCCTCGCAGGCGGGATCATCGCGCTCCTCGCGATCCTCGGGCGCGGCGAGCGGGCGCTGACCGTCTATGCGGCGATCCTGCCGCTGGCGTTCGTCGTCCTCTTCGTCGCCGCCGAGCTGCTCGTCGGCCACGATTGAGCGGCCCTGCGGCAAATCCGCACGCGGATCAGCGGATGCCCTCTCGCGCGGGAACGCACGCGCGGGGAGAGTGAGGTCCCCGAGACCGAAGGGAGAGACAGATGCAGCCGGAGGCCCCCACTCCGACTCATCACCGGCCGATCGACCGCGACTACTGGATCGACCATTGCGAGGGCTACCGCGTGGAAGGACGGGGAGGCAGGATCGGGCTCGTCGAGGAGGTTCGCCCCGACGGCTTGCTCGCCGTTCGCGCCGGACTCCTCGGCCGGCGCGTGCTGATCTTCGACCAGGCCGACGTGGCGGAGATCGTGCCGCGCGCGAAGCGCATCTACCTCGACTCGTCGGCCGTCCCCGTGGCGAGCGAGCACGCGGAGTAGCGATCGTCGTGGAACCCGCCGACCCCACGCTCGTCACCATCATGGCCCTGGCGGCCGCCTACGGCATGGTCGTCCTCGGCATGGGCAAGCGGAAGCTGATCTGGCGGCGGAAGTGCCGGGTCTGCGGCGGACCGCGCGATCTCTGCCACTGCCGGCGGCCGAGCTTCTAGCGCCGCCCGTGGTCGTCCGTGCCCAGGGGCTGACGAAGTTCTACGGCCGCGAGCGGGGCGTGGTCGAGCTCGGGTTCGAGGTCGAGCGGGGAGAGGTCTTCGGCTTCCTCGGCCCGAACGGCGCCGGCAAGACGACGACGATCAGGCTGATGCTCGACCTGATCCGGCCCAGCAGCGGCCGCGTCGAGCTCTTCGGCGCCGATCCGCGCGGGAACGCCGCGCTGCGCCGCCGCATCGGCTACCTGCCCGGCGACCTCCGCCTCTACGACCGACTGACCGCGCGCGAGCTCCTCGCCTACTTCGCGCGGCTGCGCCGGCTCGACGGGCTCGGCACGGCTCCGGCGCTCGCCGAGGGCCTGGAGCTCGAGCTCGACCGGCCGCTGCGCGCGCTCTCCAAGGGAAACCGGCAGAAGGTCGGGCTCGTCCAGGCGCTCATGCACCGACCCGACCTGCTCGTCCTCGACGAGCCGACCGCCGGTCTCGACCCGCTCGTCCAGCAGACGTTCTACGACCTGCTGGCGGAAGCCGTGGCGGAGGGCGCGACGGCGTTCCTCTCCTCGCACGTCCTCCCGGAGGTGCAGCGCGTAGCCGACCGCGTGGGCTTGATCCGCGAGGGCCGGCTCGTTCTCGTCGAGGAGGTCGAGAGCCTCCGCCGCCGCGCGTCGGCGCACGTCGAGGCGACGTTCGCCGCGCCCCCGCCCGTGGGCGCGTTCGCGGGCCTGCCGGGCGTCCGGGAGCTCTTCCGGCACGGGGCCACCGTGCGGTTCTCGCTCGCCGGGGAGGCGGATCCGCTCGTCAAGGCGCTCGCCCGTCACCGGGTGCTGGCGATCGACAGCCACGAAGCCGACCTCGAGGACGTCTTCCTCTCGCTCTTCCGGGACGAGGACGCACGCGATGCTGCGTAACACCTTCCTGAAGACGCTCCGCGACGCGCGCCGGGCGCTCGCCTGGTGGAGCCTCGGCCTCCTGAGCCTGACCGGGCTGATGGTCGCCGTCTACCCGACGGTGCGGGACAACCCAGAGCTGAACCGGCTGGTCGAGAGCTACCCCGAGGCGCTGAAGGCGTTCATTGCCTTCGGCGGCAACGTCGACTACGTGTCGGGGGCCGGCTATCTCGGCAGCGAGCTGTTCTCCTTCATGGTGCCGCTCCTGCTCGCGATCGCCGCGATCGGCGCCGGCGCGCGCGCGATCGCGGGCGAGGAGGAGCAGGGCACGCTCGACCTGCTCCTGGCGAATCCGGTCTCGCGCAGGCGGCTCGTCGCCGAGAAGCTCGCCGCGGTCGCGGCCGAGGTCGT
>JBBDQR010000101.1:0-4983 GCA_040905885.1 Gaiellaceae bacterium
CCGGCCGGTGTCGACACGGTCGCGACGCCGACTGCCGACGAGCTCGCCCGCGAGGCGCTCGCGCGGGCGGAGGACGCCGACCTCGTCGTCATGGCCGCGGCGGTCGCCGACTACCGGCCGGCGGAGGCCCTCACAGACAAAAGGCCGAAGGACGCGTCCAACTGGACAGTGGAGCTCGAGCCGACCACCGACGTCCTCGCCGCCCTGGGCCAGTTGCCCCCGAACGGGCGGGTGCTCGTCGGCTTCGCGGCCGACACCGGGGAGGGCGGCCTCGCCCGCGCCCGCGAGAAGCTCGAGCGCAAGGGGGCGAACCTCCTCGTCTTCAACGACGTATCACGGGAGGACGTCGGTTTCGACGCACTCGACAACGAGGTCGTGCTGATCACGAGGAATGAGGAACGGAGGATCGGGAAGGCGCCCAAGCGGGAGATCGCCGCGGCGATCCTGGACGAGGCCCAGCGACTCTTGAGGGAGGCGAATGGACGACCGAGCGACGAGTGAGCTCCGGCCCGCGGAAGCGGAGGCCTCGGCCGCCGCGATCGAGCGGGTGACCGACAACCTGGGGCGCGTCCTGCACGTGCCCCGTGACGTCCTCGAGCTGTGCGTGCTCTGCCTCGTCGCCGAGGGCCACGTGATCATCGAGGACTTCCCCGGCGTGGGGAAGACGATGCTGGCCAAGGCGATGGCCCGCTCCGTCGACTGCTCCTTCTCACGGCTCCAGTTCACGCCCGACCTGCTCCCCTCCGACATCACCGGCGTCAACGTCTTCGACCAGCGGACGAACGAGTTCGAGTTCCGGCCGGGGCCGGTCTTCGCCAACCTCCTCCTCGTCGACGAGATCAACCGCGCCTCGCCGAAGACGCAGGCCGCCCTGCTCGAGTGCATGCAGGAGAACCAGATCACCGTCGACGGCGTCACCTACCGGCTCGGGAGGCCGTTCATGGTCGCGGCGACCCAGAACCCGATCGAGTACGAGGGGACGTACGCGCTGCCCGAGGCCCAGCTCGACCGCTTCTCGATGCGGCTCTCCCTCGGCTACCCGCCCATCGCCGAGGAGGCGAGGATGCTCTCGGAGCAGACAACGGGCACGCCGCTCGACGAGCTCGAGCCGGTGATGACGGCGCCGGACGTGATCCGGCTGATCGACGAGGCGCAGGCCGTCTTCGTCGAGGAGAGCCTCCACCGCTACGTCGTCACGCTCCTGCGGCAGACACGCACCGACCCGCGCCTCTACCTCGGCGCCAGCCCGCGCGCCGGGATCGCGCTGCTCCGCGTCGCGAAGGCGCGCGCGCTCGCCCGGGCCCGCGAGTACCTGCTGCCCGACGACGTCAAGGCGGTCGTGGGCCACGTCCTCCCGCACCGGCTGATCCTCGCGCCGGAGGCGCGCTCCGCGGGGCTGTCGGCAGGCGACCTCGTCGCCGAGGTCGCCGCGAAGACCCCGGTCCCGGTCTAAGTGGTCGCCGACCACTAGTGCTCACGGCGCGCGGCAGGCTCGCGCTCGCGCTCGGGGCCGTCCTCTATGTCGTCGCCTGGGCGTTCGGCGCCGTGCCGCTCTACCCGGTCGCCGTCGGGCTCGTGCTCGCCGCCGGGCTCGCGCGCACGTGGATCGAGCTTGCGGGCCGCCCGATGCAGCTCCGGCGCGGCAGCTGGGGCGGCCACGAGCGGACCGAGGGCGAGGACGTGCCCGTCGACCTCGAGCTCGTCTACGAGGGACGGCTGCTCCCGTCCGCGGTCACCGTCACCGACCGGGTCGCCCGCCTCGGCGAGCGCGAGGTCGTGCTCGCGCGCCGCCTGGGCCGCAGGCTCGTCGGCCGCTACGTCGTCTCGGCCCTTCCCCGCGGCCGGTACCGGTTCGAGGAGACGAGCGTCGTGCTCGAGGACCCGTTCGGCCTCGCCCGGACGGAGCTGCGCCTCGGCAGCACCGGCGCGCTGCTCGTCTACCCGCGGCTCGTCGAGCTCGGCGACCTGTTCACCGAGAGCGGGTCGCAGCGGCTCGAGGGGCGCCGCCTCCTGCTCCGCCGGCCGACCGGCTTCGACTTCCACAGCGTCCGGGACTGGGAGGAGGGCGAGTCGCTGCGGATGGTCCACTGGCCGTCGACGGCCCGCCGAGGCGCGCTGATGGTCAAGGAGCTCGAGGACGCGCCGCGCGACGAGGTCGCCGTCCTCCTCGACGCCGCCGAGGGGGCCGACGTCGGCGAGCCGCCCGACTCCAGCTTTGAGACCCAGGTACGCGCGGCCGGCTCGATCCTCTGGGCGCACGCGCGCCGGGGTCGCCGCGGCGTGCTCGTCGTCAACGGCCGGTCGGTCGAGTCGCACGGGATCGGCGTGGAGGACTCGGACCTGCGGTGCGCGCTCGAGGTGCTCGCCGGGATCGAGCCCGACGGCCTGCTGCCCGCGTCCGCGCTCCTGGCCCAGGAGGCAAGCCGGGCCGCGCGTGCGCTCGAGGTGATCGTCGTCACCGCCCGCCTGCCCGCCGACCTCGTCGAGCGGCTCGTGGGGCGCGCCGGACGCGGCCTGCCCGCCTCGGTGGTCTACGTCGACGCATCCAGCTGGAACGGCGGCGCGGCGCGGGAGCCGGGGCTGTTGCGCCTGCAGGCGGCGGGCGTCCCGGTGGCGGTCGTCCGCAGAGGAGACGACCTCCGGGTCGCGCTCGGCGGCACGCGCCTGCAGGAGGCCGCCGGTGCTTAGGACGGCGGCGCTCTACGTGCTCCCGGCGGTGCTGATCGCGAGCGGCTGGGCGCGGTTGGACGACACGACGGACGACGCGGCGATCGTCGGCCTGCTCGTGCTCGCCCTCCTGCCGGCGCTCGTCCGCCCGTGGTGGGGGAGGGCGCTCGCCGCCGTCGGCGTGTCGCTCTACGCCGTCCACGTCGTCTACGACCTCTCCCTGGGACGCGACTTCTTCCCGTCGCTCTGGTCGCGCGTCCGTGAGGGGACGCTCGCCTACTACGACGTGTCGCTGCCGTTCTCGGCCGTCGAGGAGCCGCTGATGCGTGACGTCGCGCTCCTGGCGACCTTCGCCTTCGCGCTCACGGTCGCGCTCCTGCTCGCCGCGCGGCGCCCCGTCGCGGCGAGCGTGATCCTGCTCCTCGGCTCCGTCTGGCCGGCCGCGCTCGTCTCCGGCAACGACCTCGCCCGCGGAGCCGTCCTCCTCGCAGCCGTGCTGCTGCTGCAGGCCTTCGGCGGGCGCCGGCCCACACGCGCGCCGCGTCCGGCCCTCGTCGCGGCGGCGCTGCTCGTGGTCGCGGCCGTGGGCGCGTCGACGTCGGCCGCGGTGGCCAAGCCGCAGTTCGTCGCCTGGGAGCACTGGGACTTCTACGACAAGCCGGCGACGCCGGTGGGGATCGGCTTCCTCTGGGACGCCACGTACCTGCCGTTCACGTGGCCGGAGGAGAAGACGACGGTGCTGAAGATCCGCGGCCCGCAGCGGAACCTGTACTGGCGGGCGACGACCCTGGACACGTTCATCCGCGACCACTGGATCGAGGACCTGCCGACGAGCGCAATCACTGAGGGGCCTGTTGACGTCACGCGGCTCGCCGACTCGCTGGTGCCCGACCGGGCCTACGATCGCGACCGCTGGATCCGGACGGACGTGAAGGTCGAGGCCCTGCGCGACAACCATCTCGTGGGGCCGAGCATGCCCGTCGCCTACGACCCGAAGGGGATCGGCGTCCTGCGACTGGCACCGGGCGGCGTCGCGCTCGCAGGCGACGACCTCGCGCGCGGCACCGAGTACACAGTCTGGTCCTACGCTCCCGCGCCGAAGCCCGAACAGCTCGCGCGCGTCCGGAAGCTCGACTTCGACCGGGTGCGCAGGTACCTTGAGGTCGCGCCCGGCGCGGCGGCGCCGGTCTTCGGCCGAACGGGCCGGGAGGCGACGATCGAGGCCCTGCTCGCGCGACCGGGTATGGCGCCTTACCGCGCGCTCTACGACCGGGCGCGGGAGGTCGTGGGCAACCCGACGAACCCGTACGCCGCGGTGGTCGCCCTCGAGGCGTGGTTCCGCGCCGAGGGCGGCTTCACGTACGACGAGTTGCCGCCGCTGCCGGGCGGCGTGCCGCCGCTCGTTGCGTTCCTCGCACACCAGCGCGGCTACTGCCAGTACTACGGGGGCGCGATGGCGCTGATGCTCCGCTATCTGGGCATCCCCGCCCGTGTCGCGGTCGGCTTCACGAGCGGCACGCTGAGCGAGGACAAGGAGACCTGGACGGTCACCGACCACGACGCGCACGCGTGGGTCGAGGTCTGGTTCCCCGGCTGGGGCTGGCTCCCCTTCGACCCGACGCCGGCGCGCGGCCAGCTTTCGGGCCCGTACTCCTACGGCGGGGTCAACTTCGACGCTGCGGGCGCCAGTCGCGTCCTCGACGCGAGCGCCGTCGGCGGCGAGCAGGCCGGGCTCGCGGCGGCCCTGCTCAGGAGCCTCAGCGAGCGCCAGGCCGGAGAGGACACCGGGTCGGGCGGCGGCGGCTACGCGCCGATCGTCCGCGAGCGGGGCGCGAGCCTGCTCAAGTTCCTGGCCCTTATCGCAGCCGCTGCGGCCGCCGCGATCATGCTCGTCAAGCGCGTCGTCCGCGGCCGGCGCTACCTGACGAAGGACGCCCGCCGGCTCGCGGGAGCGTGCCGGCAGGAGCTGGCGGACTTCCTCGCCGACCAGGGGATCGAGCTGCCGAGGAGCGCGACGCCACGCGAGGTCGCGCGTGAGCTCGACCGGTCCCTCGGGATCGACGGGCGCACGTTCGCGCGGGCCCTCGCCTCCGCCCGGTACGCGCCTGAGCGCGACTCCCGCGCCGCGGGCCGGCAGGTTCGGCGCGAGCTGAAGGCCCTCCGTCGCGCGATCCGGGGGCGGCTGGGCGTGCCGCGGCGCGTGCGCGGCGCCGTCAGCCTCCGCTCGCTCGCCGCCTAAGTGGTCGCCGCCGCCAGTACGATCGGCCCGCCCGGCTGCAAAGCGGCGCGATGCGGCGTCCCTCAGCCCTTCCCCAC
>JBBDQR010000102.1:0-2667 GCA_040905885.1 Gaiellaceae bacterium
GGATCGGGTCCGCACGGGCTTGCTCGGCGGCCGCGCCCTGCGCCCGCGACGAGACGCCGCTCTCCGCGATCACGACCCGGTCGCGCGGCGCCTGCGCCACGAGCTCGAGCTGGGCGCGCCGGTCGATCCGGAAGGTGGCGAGGTCGCGTGCGTTGATCCCGATCGGGTCGGCGCCGAGCCGCACGGCGCGCTCGAGCTCGTCGGCGTCGTGCGCCTCGACCAGGGCGTCGAGGCCGAGCCCGGCGGCGGCGCGCATCAGCTCCGCCACTCCGGAGTCGTCGAGGTCGCGCAGGAGCAGGAGCGCGGCGTCCGCACCCGCGTCGCAAAGCTCCCGCAGCTGTCCCTCCTCGCAGAAGAAGCCCTTCCCGAGCAAAGGAGCGTCCGTCGCGGCCCGCGCGGCGCGCAGGTCGGCGAGCGAGCCGCCGAAGCGCTCGTCGACGAGCACGGAGATCGCCGCCGCGCCCGCGCTCGCAAACGTAGCGGCAAGCCGGGCGGGATCGGCATCGGGCCTCAGGTCCCCGGCCGAGGGGGAGCGGCGCTTGATCTCGGCGACCGCCGCGAGGCCGTCGCCCGCGAGCGCGTCCCGGAACCGGCCCATCAGGGAAGGAGCACGGCTGCCGTCGCGCCGAAGAGGCAGAGCGAGACGGCCGAGCCCGCGACCGCCTCCGAGACGGAGGCCGCCCGGCCCGGCTCGCCGAGACCGAGCATCGTCCTCACGGCGAAGGTCGGCACGAGGAAGATCTTCAGGAAGGGGTCGACGCTCCACTTCTCCGGGTGCCACCAGTCGTGGAGGTTCCTCGCGATGAACGCGGCGACGCGGCCGAAGCCGTAGCCGCCCGAGACGAGCGCGACGGCGCCGACGAGCTCAAGCATGGGAGGGAGCCTCCTGTCGTGAGAAGAGGACGAGCGAGTCGAGCCGCGCCTGCACGGCTCCGGAATCCAGTGCGCGGCGGGCGACCTCGAGCCCCTCGCGGAGGTCTTCCGCGTGGCCGGACGCGGCGATCGCGCCGGCCGCGTTGAGCAGGATCGCATCGCGGGCGCCCCCTTCGGCGCCGGCGAAGACCTCGCGGATCGCGGCGGCGTTCTCCTGGGGCGTGCCGCCGAGGAGCGCCTCGGGCGCGCAGCGCGGGATACCCAGGTCGAGCGGGTCGAGCGTGCGCTCGACGACGCGGCCGTCGCGCACCTCGCAGACGAGGTTCGGCCCCGCCGGCGAGAGCTCGTCGATCCCGTGAGCGCCGTGGACGACGAAGGCACGCCGCGCGCCGAGCATCGCCAGCACGTCGGCGATCGTGCGCACGAGGCCGGGCGAGTAGACGCCGACCACCTGCGCCCGCGCCCCGGCGGGGTTCGTCAGCGGCCCGAGGACGTTGAAGACCGTGCGGGTGGCGAGCTCGCGCCGGACCGAGGCGGCGTGCCGCATCGCCGGGTGGTGAGAGGGCGCGAACATGAAGCCGAAGCCGAGCTCGTCGATCGAGCGGGCGATCCGATCCGGCGGGAGCTCGAGTTCGAAGCCGAGCGCCTCGAGCACGTCCGCCGAGCCGCAGGCCGAGGAGACAGCACGATTGCCGTGCTTTGCCACCGCGGCCCCGGCCGCCGCGGCGACGAGGGCGGCCGCGGTCGAGATGTTGAGCGTCTGCGCGCCGTCGCCGCCCGTGCCGGCCGTGTCGACAAGGTCGGCGCGCGTGGGGTGGACGGCGACGACGTGGGCGCGCATCGCCTCCGCGAAGCCCGCGATCTCGTCCGCCGACTCGCCCTTCGCCCGCAGCGCGACGAGCAGGCCGCCGATCTGCGCGGGCGTCGCCTCGCCCGCCATCACGAGCCCCATCACCTCGCGCGCCTGCTCCCGCGAGAGCGAGCGGCCGTCGAGCACCTCGGCGAGCGCCTGCTGGATCACGAGAGGAAGTTCCTTCCCAGCTCGGGGCCGAGGGGGGTGAGCACCGACTCGGGGTGGAACTGGACGCCCTCGACGGGCAGTTCGCGATGGCGGACGCCCATCACCTCGCCGTCCGGGGAGGTCGCCGTCACGACGAGCGCGTCGGGGATCGAGTGCGCGGCGAGCGAGTGGTAGCGCCCGACCTCGATCTCCTCAGGCAGGCCCGCGTAGACCCCCTGCCCGTCGTGGCGGATCGTCGAAGCCTTGCCGTGGACGAGCTCGCGCGCGCGGCCGATCTCGCCGCCGTAGAGCTGGACGAGCGCCTGGTGGCCCAGGCAGACGCCGAGCGTCGGGACGCGTCCGGCCAGCCGCTCGAGGATCGCGAGCGTGTTGCCGGAACCCTCCGGCCTGCCGGGGCCGGGGGAGACGACGAGGTGGGAGGGGCCGAGCCGCTCGGCCTCGTCCTCGTCGAGCTCGTCGTTCCGGCGGACGACCACGTCTGCCCCGAGCTCGGCGAACAGGTGCGCGAGGTTGTACGTGAACGAGTCGTAGTTGTCGATCAGGAGCAGCATCAGCCCTCGCTTCCCTCGCCGGCGGCGGCTCCCGCCGGGCGAAGCCCGGCTCCGCCGACGCCTGGCGCCGCTGGCCGCACGCCGCTCTCCGGCCCCGTATTACTCATACTGTGGCCTCCGGCGTCGCACGCCCAGCGGCGCCCGAGGGAACCGAGCGCGCCTCCGCGAGCCGGATCGCGGTCTCGAGCGCCGCGAGCTTGCGCAGGCACTCCTCGTGCTCGG
>JBBDQR010000102.1:2767-8531 GCA_040905885.1 Gaiellaceae bacterium
AGCCGGATCGCGGTCTCGAGCGCCGCGAGCTTGCGCAGGCACTCCTCGTGCTCGGCGCGCGGGTCGGAGTCGGCGACGATCCCGGCGCCGGCCTGGAGCAGCGCGACCCCGTCGTGGAGGACGATCGTCCGGATCGCGATGCAGGTGTCCAGCGTCTCGCCGGGCAGCGCGTAGCCGACCGCGCCCGCGTACGGCCCGCGCCGGTAGCCCTCGAGCTCCGAGATGATCTGCATCGCTCGCACCTTCGGCGCGCCGGACACTGTCCCCGCGGGGAAGGCGGCGCGGAGGAGGTCGAAGTGCGAGACCTCGGGCCGGAGCTCGCCGGCGACCTCCGAGACGAGGTGCGTCACGTGGGAGAACCGCTCCGCCTCGAGGAAGCGCTCGACGTGCACCGAGCCGGGCACGCAGACGCGAGACAGGTCGTTCCTGGCCAGGTCGACCAGCATCACGTGCTCGGCTCGGTCCTTCTCGGAGGAGAGCAACCTGGCGGCGTCGCCGGCGCCGGGGCTCGTCGTGCCGGCGATCGGGTTGGCGCTCGCGCGGCGGCCTTCCGCCTTGACGAGCGTCTCCGGCGACGAGCCGACCAGGGCGAGCTCGCCCAGCTCGAGGAGGAACATGTACGGGGAGGGATTGACGCGGCGCAGCGAGCGGTAGAGCTCGAGCGCCGACGCGCTGGTCGGCCGCTCCGCCCGCTGGGAGAGGACGATCTGGAAGGCGTCGCCGGCGGCGATGTGCTCGCGGGCGCGGGAGACGGAGCGCTCGTAGTCGTGGCGGGAGGGGGAGCGGCGGAGCGCGCCCGAGGAGCCGTAGCCGCCGGGCAGCGGCGGCAGCGGGCCGGCGAGGAGGTCGGTGACGTGCTCCGGATCGCCGCAGAGCACCTCGGCCATGCCACGCCCGTGGTCGAAGCGGACGAGCACGTCCGCGATCACGAAGAGGCTCTCCGGCAGGCCGCGCCCGGCGTCGGGCAGCGGCACCGTGGGCTCGAGGGTCGCGGCGTGGTCGTAGCCGAGGTAGCCGACGACCGGCTCCGCGCTCTCGGTCGCCTCGTCGAAGGAGACGAGCCGCGAGCCGGCGCCGAGCAGCGAGTAGCGGCCGAGCCGTCCCTTCTCCACCGACTCGAGCAGGAAGCTCGCCCCGCCCGCCTCGCGCACGCGCAGGTACGCCCCCAGCGGGGTGATCAGGTCGGTGGCGATGACGGTTTGAACGATCATTCTCTTTGGGGCCCCCGCGAAGTGCGAAGCACTTTGCGGGGTTGAAAAAAGACCCTCCTGGGGTCTATCGGGGCGGAACGGGGATCTCTCCAGCGCTTTTAGGACAGCCGCAGGCTCCCGCTCCGCTCGCGCGGCCAGAACCAGGCCCAGGTGCGGATGGCGGGAGTCATTACTTGGAGGATAAGACGCTGGGAACGGCTGTCAAGTTAGTCTGCGCGGCCGTGGCCGTTCCCGACCTGCTGAGGCGCCTGCTCGAGACTCCGGGCCCCACCGGCTCGGAGTCGGCCCCCCCCCCCCGCTGGGGGGGGGCCGCCTCGGCGTTCGCCGAGGTGAGCGGCGACGTCGTGGGCAACTCGCTCGCCCGCGTGCGGGGAACGGGGGACGGGCCGCTGCTCGCGCTCTTCGGGCACGTCGACGAGATCGGGCTGACGATCACGCACGCCGACGAGCGCGGCAACCTCTCCGTCCGAGGCCTCGGCGGCTGGAACCCGCAGGTGCTGCTCGGCCAGCGGGTCGAGATCCTGACCCGCGACGGCCGCGTCCCCGGCGTGGTGGCGGCGAAGCGCGAGCCCAAGCAGAAGGCCGAGGAGAAGAAGCGGGTCGAGCTCGAGGACCTGCACATCGACATCGGCGCGAGCGACGCCGACGACGCCTGGAAGGTCTTGCGCCGGGGCGATCCCGCCGTGCTCGCGGTGCAGCCGGTCGAGCTGCTCAACGGCCGGATCGCCTCCCGCGCGCTCGACAATCGCCTGGGGGCGTATGTGGTGCTCGAAGCGGCGCGCCGCGTGGCCGAGGCGGGCGCGACGGGCGACGTGGTCGCGGTCGCGACGGTGGAGGAGGAGGTGGGCGACTTCCTCGGCGCGCGGGCGGCGGCGTTCGCGCTCGAGCCGGCGGTGGCGATCGCCGTGGACGTGACCTGGGCCTCCGACGTGCCCGGGGGCGACCCGAAGGAGTACGGCGAGCAGAAGCTGGGCGACGGGACGGCGATCATGCGCGGGCCGGGCATCCCACCGCGCCTGTTCGAAGCGCTCGTCGAGACCGCCGAGGCGGAGGGCATTCCGCATTGCGTCGAGGTCTCGACCGGCCGCTCCCACACCGACGCCGACGCCGTGGTCGTGAGCCGGACCGGCATCCCGACGGGCGTCGTCTCGATCCCGCTGCGCCACATGCACACGCCCGGCGAGATCTGCGACCTCGCGGACGTGGAGGCCTGCGTCGCGCTGATCGCCGCCTTCGCCGGGCGCCTCGGGTCCGACTCGGACTTCGCGCGCTAGCCTGCCTGCATGGCCCGTTCCGTCGTCGTAGCCGCGCTGCGCACGCCCTTCGGCAAGCTCGGCGGCGCGCTCATGGACTACGAGGCGACGAAGCTCGGTGCTCACGTGATCCGGGCCGCCCTCGACCGGATCGGCATGGAGGACGGCGAGGTCCAGTACGTGATCATGGGCCAGGTGCTCCAGGGCGGCGCGGGGCAGGCGCCCGCGCGCCAGGCGGCTGTCGGCGCCGGCCTGCCGAAGGAGGTACCCGCGGACACGATCAACAAGGTGTGCGCCTCCTCGATCCGCGCCGTCGAGATCGCCGACTCGATGATCCGCGCAAGCGACATCGAGGTCGTCGTCACGGGCGGGATGGAGTCGATGAGCAACGCGCCGTACGCGCTGAAGAAGGCGCGCTTCGGCTACCGGCTCGGCGACGACAAGATCATCGACCTGATGGTCTACGACGGGCTGACGTCGACCTTCGACAAGCGCCACATGGTCGAGCAGGCCTCGCACGTCTCCCGCGAGCTCGGCATCTCGCGCGAGGACCAGGATCGCTGGGCGCTCCGCTCCCACGAGCGCGCGGTGCGCGCGATCGACGAGGGGCTCTTCGCGGACGAGATCGTCCCCGTGGGGGAGTTCGCGGTCGACGAGAGCCCGCGCCGCGACACGTCCTACGAGCGGCTCTCCCAGCTGAAGCCGGTCTTCGACCCGGAGGGGACGACGACGGCCGGGAACGCGCCCGGGGTGAACGACGGCGCCAGCTGCGTGATCGTGACCAGCGAGGAGTACGCACGGAGGCGCGGCTTCGACGTGCTGGCGACGATCCTCTCCCAGGGCTACGCGGCCGACGATTTCGCCTACCTGGCGCGCACGCCGGCGCTGGCGGGCGGGATGGCGCTCGAGCGGGCCGGCAAGTCGATCGGGGACGTCGAGCGCGTGGAGATCAACGAGGCGTTCTCGTCGGTGGCGCTGAACTCGGTCGCGATGCTGGGCGCCGATCCGGAGAAGGTGAACGTCAACGGCGGCGCCGTCGCGCTCGGGCACCCGATCGGTGCCTCCGGCGGGCGGATTCTCGGCACGATGATCCACGAGCTGCGCCGGAACGGCGGCGGGCTCGGGCTGGCCGCGATCTGCTCGGGCGGCGGGCAGGGCGACGCGCTGCTCGTCGAGGTGTAACGCCTTCGTGCCGAGTCTGCGCCGAGGGGCGAAAGGACACTAGCCGGCGCCTGCCGCCGCCGGTTTCCTCCTGCCGGTTGTCGACGGAAGGAGGACTTCATGGGCCGCAAGCTGGCCTGGATCGTCGCGGGAGCGGCGATCGCGCTCACGGCGGCGGCCGGTCTCGCCGCCGCCCAGGGAAAGCAGGACGGCACCGTGCAGGCGTGCGTGAACCGGACGAACGGGCTCGTGCGGGTGATCGGCCCGTCCGCGGATTGCCGGAAGCGCGAGCGGGCGCTCAGCTGGAGCGTCCGCGGGCCCCAGGGGCCGCCCGGACCTGCAGGCCCGGCGGGTCCCGCCGGTCCGCAGGGCGAGTCGGGTCCTGCCGGGCCTCAGGGCGCGCCGGGGCCGGAGGGCCCTGCCGGCCCGCAGGGCGAGCCGGGCCCGGGCCTCGAGCGGATCGAGGACCTCGCGGGCCTTGCCTGCACGACCGCGACGGGCGACGAGGGATCGCTCTCCGTCGCCACGGCCGCAAGCGGAACCGTGACGCTCCGGTGCGCGGCGACCGGCGGCCCGGGCGAGGCGGTGCTCGTGATCAACGAGATCGACTACGACCAGGCGGGCACGGACCACGACGGGTTCGTCGAGCTCTACAACGCGGGAGACGCCCCGGCGGCGCTCGACGGCGTCGCGATCGTCCTCGTCAACGGCGGCGACTCGACCGAGTACCGGCGGCTGGCGCTCACGGGGACGCTCGCGCCCGGCGCCTACCTCGTGTGGGACACCGACGCCCAGAACGGCGCCCCGGACGGCGTGGCGCTGGTCGACACGACCGCAGGCGTCCTCCTGGACGCGCTCTCGTACGAGGGGCCGATCGTCGCGGCCGTCATCGACGGCGTGACGTTCAACCTCGTCGAGGGCACCCTGCTGCCCGAGGAGGTCGCGGACTCGAACACGGTCGAGGGCTCGCTGTCGCGGATCCCGAACGGGACGGACACCGACGACGCGGCCGCCGACTGGCGCTTCACCACGACCACGACGCGGGGCGGTGAGAACGTGCTCACGCCCTGAACCGGCACGAGCGCACGCGCGGAGGCCGATAGCCTCCGCGCGTGCGCTTCGAGCACGTCCTCGTCGTCGGCGCCGGCCAGATGGGCGGGGGGATCGCCCAGGTCGTCGCGGCCTCCGGCCGGCGCGTCTCGCTCCACGACGCCGTTCCCGGTGCGGTCGAGCGCGCGCTCGGCGGGATGGAGCAGAGCCTGGCCAAGCTCGCGGAGAAGGGCGGCCCGGAGCCGGCCGGCGTGCTCGCGCGGGTCGAGCCTGCCGACGAGCTCGTCGCCGCCGACCTGATGATCGAGGCGGTCATCGAGGACTTCGCCGTCAAGGCCGACGTGTTCCGGCGCGCCGACGAGCTCCTCCCGCCGGAGGCGATCCTCGCCTCGAACACGTCCTCGATCCCGATCACGTCCCTGGCGGCGGCGACCGGCCGGCCCGACCGGGTGATCGGGATGCACTTCTTCAACCCCGTGCCGGTCCTGAAGCTGGTGGAGGTGATTCGCGGGCTGGAGACGTCGGACGAGACAGCGGCGGCGATCGTCGCGCTGGCCGAGGAGCTCGGCAAGACGCCGGCGGAAGCGCGCGACTTCCCCGGCTTCGTCTCGAACCGCATCCTCATGCCCTTCATCAACGAGGCCGCCTACGCGCTGATGGAGGGCGTCGCGGAGGCGGAGGCGATCGACACGATCGCGAAGCTCGGCTTCGCCCATCCGCTGGGGCCGCTCGCCCTGGCCGACCTGATCGGGCTCGACACCTGCGTCGCGATCATGGAGGTGCTCCACGAGGGGCTCGGCGACCCGAAGTACGCGCCGTGCCCGCTGCTGCGCCAGTACGTCCAGGCCGGCCGGCTGGGGCGGAAGAGCGGCCGCGGCTTCTACGCGTACGAGCGCTAAAGGTTCGGCCGGACCGCGCCGACAACAAAAGTTCTAGGCCTCGCGAGCAGGTGGGCTAGGACTTTGCGGATTCTGATCGTCGACGACGACCCTGGACTGAGAGCCCTCCTCAGGGCCACGTTCGAGACGTTCGACGTCCGGGTCGACGAGGCCGACAGCGTGGCCGCCGCCGAGCGGCGGATCAGGAGGG
>JBBDQR010000102.1:8541-13619 GCA_040905885.1 Gaiellaceae bacterium
CCCGACGCCGTCGTCCTCGACGTGCTCATGCCGGGGGAGAGCGGCCTGGAGCTCTGCCGGCGGCTGAAGGACGGCGCCGCCACCCGCCACATCGGGGTCGTGCTGCTCTCCGGAGCCGAGGGCGAGCCTCGCGCCGAGGCGCGCGCGGCGGGCGCCGACGCGTACGTCGCAAAGCCCTTCAGTCCCCTCCAGCTCCTCGCCGTCGCCGACCGGCTCGCGGGAGGTCGCGGCGGCGTGCCCCGGCGGATCGCCGCCGCGCCGGACGAGGACGGCCAGCTGGTCATGTACGCGCGCGACCTGCGGCACATGCTCGACCTCGAGCGCCGGCAGCGGCTGCTGCTCGAGCGTGCTTACCGGCAGACGATCTCCGCGCTGGCCGCGGCGCTCGAGCAGAAGGACACGGGCACGCGCGACCACTCGGAACGGGTCGTCGCGTACGCGCTCGCGCTCGCGCGCGGCATCGACGAGCACCTCGCCGACGACGAGTCGGCCGAGTACGGCTTCCTCCTCCACGACGTCGGCAAGATCGGCATCCCCGACCGGATCCTGGGCAAGCGAGGGCCGCTCACCAGGGCGGAGCGGCGGGCGATGGAGCAGCACACGGTGCTCGGAGAGCAGCTGCTGGGAGACGTGGCCTTCCTCAAGGGCGAGGGGCTCCGAGTCGTGCGGTCGCATCACGAGCGCTGGGACGGCAAGGGCTATCCGGACGGGAGGGGCCGTGCCGAGATCCCGCTCGGCGCTCGCGTCTTCGCCGTCGCCGACACGCTCGACGCCGTCACGAGCCACCGGCCCTACCGGCGGGCCCGCAGCTGGGCGCATGCCCGCGCCGTCATCCTCGAAGAGGCCGGCCGGCAGTTCGACCCGGACGTGGTCGACGCCTTCCGCGAGCGGGAGGGCGAGCTCAGGCGCATCCGCCGCGAGCTCGCGGTCGCGTAGGCGGCTACTTCGGAATCGGCTCGAGCTTGTACCCGACGCCGTAGCGGGTGTGGATGAACGCGTGCTCCGTCGCGCGCCGGTCGATCTTCTCGCGGAGCTTGCGGACGAAGACGTCGACCGTGCGGTCCCGGTGCGTCGCGCGGCGGCCCCAGACCTTCTGGAGCAGCTCGTCCCGCGTCAGCACGCGCCCGCGCTCGAGGGCGAGCGCGTAGAGCAGCCGGAACTCGGTGGGCGTCAGCTCGGCGCTCTCGCCGTCCACGTACGCCTGGACGTTCGCCGGGTCGATCCGCAGCTCGGCGAGCTGGATCGTCTCGCCGCGCGCCGGCTCGGCGGCGGTCACGCCCCGCCGTGCGGCGGCGCGAACGCGGGCCACGAGCTCCTTCATCGAGAACGGCTTGACGAGGTAGTCGTCCGCGCCGAGCTCGAGCGCGTGCACGCGGTCGTGCTCCGTGCCGCGGGCGCTGACGACGACGATCGGCGTTCCGATCCCCTCGCTGCGCGCCGTCTCGATCAGGCGCCAGCCGTCTGTCCCGGGCAGCATCAGGTCGAGGACGCAGACGTCCGGCCGCTCGTAGCGCAGGCGCGCGAGCCCCGTCTCCCCGCTCGCGACGGCGTAGGCGTCGAAGCCCGCGTCGCTCAGGTGGCGCTGCATGCCGCGGGCGATGACGTCGTCGTCCTCGATGATCAGAACCTTGGCCATGTCGCTCCGGCAATGATGGCGGAATGAACCCGGACGCCGAGCGGGGCCGCCTGCTGCTCGAGGAGAGCCGGGAGCTCGTGCTCGTGCTCGACGAGGACGGCCGCGTCGTGGCGGCGAGCCGGCGCGCTCGGGAGGCTCTGGACAGCCTCGAGGAGGGGCAGCCGGCTCCGGCCGGCGTGCTCGACGGCGAGGACGTGGTCGTCGTGCCGTACGAGCTCGACGGGAGGCGGGAGCGGCTCGTCTACCTCGGCGGTGACTCGCGCGCCTACGAGGAGCTCCGCGCCGGCTTCACCGCCGCGGTCTCGCACGAGCTGCGGACGCCGCTTGCGCGCTTGCTCGCCCTGCTGGAGACCGCGGCCCTTCCCGGCGAGGACGCGCACGCGCTCGCCGAGGAGGCCAGGCGGGAGGTCGAGCAGGTGACGGAGCTGATCGACGACGTGCTCTTCCTCAGCGAGCTGGAGACCGGCCGCGCGGTCGTCGGCCTCGGCTCCGAGCCCGTGCTCCCCGTGCTGGAGGAGGTCGCGGCCGCGCTCGAGGAGGCGGCCGGGCGGGCGGGCGTGACGATCCGCGTCGAGGGCGACCCGGAGGTCGAGCTCCCCGTCCGCCCGCGCATGCTGCGCGTCGTCGCGCAGAACCTCGCGCAGAACGCGGTCCGCTACGCCGGGCCCGGCTCGACCTTCACCCTCTCCGTCCGCCGCGAGGACGGCGCCGTCGTCCTCACGGGCGCGGACGACGGCATCGGCGTGCTCGAGCGCGACCTGCCGCGGCTGTTCGAGCGTTTCTACCGCGCCGACCGGGCACGCGCCTCGCGTGGAACCGGCCTCGGGCTGGCGATCGTCAAGCACGTCGTGACCTCGGCCGGCGGCACTGTCGAGGCGCGTGGGGACCGCGGCCGGGGCCTCGAGATCCGCTGCGTGCTTCCGGCGCCGCCTGGGTAGGCCGCAGGCATGTTGACGCCGCCCTCGAGACGCCTGCGGGCTGCTCGACGTCGCCCTCGTCGGCTGGCTCGTCGCGTGGATCGTGATCGGGGTCCAGGTCGGGCGCGAGCTCCGCGGCCTCTCCGAGCTCAGCGACACGGTCGTGCTCGCCGGCGGGGCGATCGAGCAGACCGGAGACCTGCTCGAGCAGGTCGGGCGGATCCCGTTCGTCGGGCCGCCAGCCGGGGCAGCGTCGAGGACCTGAGCGTCCTGCTCGCCCTCTCGATCGCGCTGATCCCGACGATCCCGCTCGCGGGGATCTGGCTGGCCCTGCGGCTCCGGTGGCGCGCCGCGACCGGGTCGCCGTGCGCCGTGCGCTCGCGGCTGGCGTCCCCGGGCTGGACGGGCTCCTCGCCGAGCGCGCGCGGCACACGCTGCCGCTCGGCACGGTGCTCGAGCTCGGGGACGACGCGCGGGCGCTCGCCGCCGCCGAGCTGGAGCGCCTCGGACTCCGGCGCTAGCGGTTCACCACTCCGTCACTACTCCTTCACCAGCGGGCACCCCACGCGGCGGCGCGCGGCCGGAACACTGGCGGCATGAACAAGACACTAGGGATTGCCATCGCACTCGGCCTCGTGCTCGGCGCGTCCGCCTGCGGCGGCGGCCGGGACGGAGGCGATCAGGCCGGGGGCGCGCCGGCCGGCACCGCCGAGTCCGAGCTGGCCGGTCGCGTCGAGGCCGACGGCTCGAGCACCGTGGGGCCGTTCACGACCGCCGCGGCGGAGGCGTTCGGCCGCGAGCACCCCGACGTCCGGGTCACCGTCGGCATCTCCGGCACCGGTGGGGGCTTCGAGCGGTTCTGCCGGGGCGAGACCGACCTCTCGAACGCCTCCCGCCCGATCAAGGACGAGGAGGTCGAGCTCTGCGAGCAGAACGGAGTCGAGTTCGTCGAGTTCCACGTCGTCAACGACGGCCTCGCGGTCGTCGTCAACCCCGAGAACGACTGGGTCGACTGCTTCACGGTCGAGCAGCTGAACGCGATCTGGAAGCCCGGCTCGAAGATCGACAACTGGAGCGACGTTCCCGGCGGCGACTTTCCGGACCAGCCGATGACGCTGGCCGGCCCCGGGACCGACTCGGGGACGTTCGACTACTTCACCGAGACGGTGAACGACGAGGGCGGCGCCAGCCGGTCGGACTACCAGGCCTCCGAGGACGACAACGTGATCGTCCAGGCGGTTTCCGGCTCCGAAGGCGGCCTCGGCTACTTCGGGCTCTCCTACGTCCAGGAGAACGAAGGCAGGATCAAGGCCGTCCCGATCGAGAACGAGGCCGGCGAGTGCGTCGGGCCCTCGACGGAGACCGTCCAGGACGGATCGTACAATCCGCTCGGCCGCCCGCTCTTCATCTACGCGAAGACGGCGTCGTTCGAGCGACCCGAGGTCCAGGCCTTCATTCAGTACCTGCTCGACAACAACCAGCAGATCGCGGAGACGGCGCTCTACGTGCCGCTGACCGAGGAGCAGCTCGCCGAGGCGCAGTCGAGTCTCGACGAGGCGCTCGCGGGGGTCGGCTCGTAGTGCAGGTCGCCGCGCCGCGGCTGCGCGCGCAACGGAAGCGCTGGGGCGAGGGCGTCGTCAAGGGCGCCCT
Source organism: Gaiellaceae bacterium (assembly GCA_040905885.1). Taxonomy (GTDB): domain Bacteria; phylum Actinomycetota; class Thermoleophilia; order Gaiellales; family Gaiellaceae; genus JACVRU01. The sequence continues at coordinate 12,745 of JBBDQR010000102.1, forward strand.
CGCCCTCTGCGCGCTCGTCTCGATCGCGACGACGATCGGGATCGTGGCGGCCCTGCTCGAGCCGTCGCTCGAGTTCTTCCGCGAGGTCTCCGTCGTCGACTTCTTCACGGGGACGGACTGGGCGCCTCTGTTCGAGCCCTCCCGGTTCGGCGTCTTGCCGCTGATCGTGGGCACGCTGTCGGTCACCTTCTGGGCGGTCGTCGTCGCCGTGCCGTTCGGCCTCGGGGCGGCGATCTACCTGAGCGAGTACGCACGCCCCGGCGTCCGCAAGGTGCTGAAGCCCGCGCTGGAGGTGCTCGCCGGCGTCCCGACGGTCGTCTACGGCTACTTCGCGCTCGTCACGTTCACGCCGTTCCTCCGCTCGCTCGGGCTCGAGGTGCAGATCTTCAACGCGTTCAGCGCGGGCGTCGTCATGGGGATCATGATCATCCCGACCGTCGCCTCGATCTCGGAGGACGCGATGAACGCCGTCCCTCAGACGCTGCGGGACGGCGCCTACGCTCTCGGCTCGAACAAGCTCGAAGTGTCCGTCCGGATCGTCGTGCCTGCGGCGATCTCGGGGATCGTTGCGAGCTTCGTGCTCGGGATCTCCCGGGCCGTCGGCGAGACGATGATCGCCCTGCTCGCAGCCGGGCAGCTCGCCCAGCTCACCTTCCTCCCCTTCGAGCCGGTCGAGACGATGACGGCCTTCATCGCCGCCACCGGGATCGGCGACGTCCCCACCGGCTCGATCGAGTACAAGACGATCTTCGCGGTCGGGCTGACGCTCTTCGTGATGACGCTCGCGATGAACCTGATCGCGATCCGGCTCGTCCGGAAGTACCGGGAGGTGTACGAATGAAGTCGCTCGGCTTCGCCTCGCTCCCGTGGGGGAA
>JBBDQR010000102.1:13629-28766 GCA_040905885.1 Gaiellaceae bacterium
GGGTTAAACATTTTTCCCCCCACGAGCCCCCTTCTTCTCAGCGGTGCCTCGCCCTGCGCGCCGCTGAGATCGGCGCGCTGGGCGAGGCGCGAGGTTTCCTCGAATGAGTGCCGCCGCGACGACCCTCGCCCCGGCGAAGCCCCGCGGGCGCCTCCTGGGCGCGGCCTTCATGGCGTACCTGTTCCTCTCGCTCGCGATCGGCTTCGCGCTCCTCCTCTGGCTGCTCGTCGACATCGTGGTGACCGGCCTGCCGTACATCGACCAGGCGCTCTTCCTCAACGATCCGTCCGCCGATCCCGCGATCGCGGGCGCGCGGCCGGCCATCCTCGGCACGCTGTATATCGGCGCCCTCCTGCTCGTCTTCACCGTGCCGCTCGGGGTCGGGACGGCGATCTACCTCGAGGAATACGCGGACAAGGAGCGCTGGTACAACCGCCTGCTCGAACTCAACATCCAGAACCTCGCGGCGGTGCCCTCGATCGTCTACGGCATCCTCGGGCTGGCCTTCCTCGTTCGCGGGCTCGGCCTCGGCCGCGTGCTCCTCGCCGGAGCCATGATCCTGACCCTGCTCGTCCTGCCGGTCGTGATCATCGCCTCGCGCGAGGCGATCCGCGCCGTGCCGGGATCGATCAAGCAGGGTGCCTTCGCGCTCGGCGCGACGAAGTGGCAGGTCGTGTGGCGCCAGGTGCTGCCCGCGGCCGCCCCGGGAATGGCGACGGGCTCGATCCTCGCCCTCTCGCGCGCGATCGGCGAGACCGCTCCGCTGCTCTTGGTCGGCGCCCTCACCTACGTGGCCTTCAACCCGTCGCTCCTCGACCAGTTCACGGTGCTGCCGATCCAGATCTTCCAGTGGACGTCGCGCCCCCAGGAGGAGTTCAAGGTCCTGGCGGCCGCGGCGATCATCGTCCTGCTCGCGATCCTGCTCTCGCTGAACGCGGTCGCGATCTGGGTTCGCAGCCGCTACCAGAAGAGATGGTGATGAACGCCCCTGAGAGAATCCCCGGCCTGGAGGTCCGGCACGACGCGCCGCCCGAGCCCGCGCGCCGCGAGGTCGTGTTCGACGTCGAAGGCCTGACCGTCGCCTACGACGGGAAGCCGGCGCTGTCGGGCGTCTCGCTCGAGATCTACAAGAACTTCATCACGGCCTTCATCGGCCCGTCGGGCTGCGGCAAGAGCACGTTCATCCGCTGCTTCAACCGCATGAACGACCTGATCCCGAGCGCGACCGTCGACGGGACGATCCTCTACCACGGGGAGGACCTCTACGCACGGGAGGTCGACCCGGTCGAGGTGCGCCGCCTGATCGGCATGGTGTTCCAGAAGCCGAACCCGTTCCCGAAGTCGATCTACGACAACGTCGCCTTCGGCCCGCGCGTCCTCGGCATCAAGGACGAGCTCGACGACCGGGTGCGCCACGCGCTCGAGCAGGCGGCGCTCTGGGACGAGGTCAAGAACCGCCTCAAGGAGAGCGCTCTCAGCCTGTCGGGCGGCCAGCAGCAGCGTCTCTGCATCGCGCGGGCGCTCGCGGTCAATCCGGAGGTGATCCTGATGGACGAGCCCGCGTCGGCCCTCGACCCGATCTCGACGACGCGGATCGAGGACCTGATGGACGAGCTCAAGCGCGAGTACACGATCGTGATCGTCACGCACAACATGCAGCAGGCGGCGCGCGTGGCCGACATGACGGCGTTCTTCAGCGTCGAGGTCGACGAGAACCACGATGCGCGAACGGGGATCCTCGTCGAGTACGACGTGACGACGAAGATCTTCACGAACCCTTCTGATCAGAGGACGGAGGACTACGTGACGGGCCGGTTCGGCTAGCGTGGCCGAGATGCGCGTCGGCTTCCGCGAGGCTCTCGACCAGCTCGAAGCCTCGCTCCAGGAGGAAGGGTCGCTCGTCCTGCGCGTGCTGCGCGGCGCGGTGAACGCGCTCGTGGCGCACGACCTCGAGCTCGCCGACGAGGTGATCGCCTTCGACGACGAGGTGGACGGCCGCTACTTCGCGATCGAGGAGGGCATCCAGGACCTGCTGGCGCGGCAGACGCCCGTGGCCACCGACCTCCGGCTCGTGCTCGCGGTGCTCCACATCAACCTCCACCTCGAGCGGGCGGCGGACTACTGCGTCACGATCTCGAAGCTCGTCAAGCTCGCCCCCGACGTCGCCGGCGACCCGACGCTCGTCGAGGGCTTCCAGGACATGGGGACGCGCGCCGAGGAGATGTTCGGGATCGCGATGGACGCGTTCGCGAGGCGCGACGTCGCCCGGGCGGAGTCGCTCGTCGAGCTCGACGAGCTGATCGACCGCGCCAACCGGCGGGTCGTCCAGCACGTGCTCTCGCTCGGCGGCGACCCGCAGCTCCAGGAGTGGGGCCTGCGGATGATGATCGTCTCGCGCTGCCTCGAGCGGATCGGGGACCACGCCGTCGACATCGGCGAGCGGGTCGCCTACCTGGTCACCGGCGAGTTCCGCGAGTTCACCGACGCGTCACACCAGGTCTAGGCGGGCGGCGGGCTGACGAGCGCCTCGCCGCGGACGGCCGGCCGGGACGCCTGCCGCCGCGCGATGAAGGCGAACGACGAGATCGCCACGAGCAGCGCGATCACGATTCCGGGCCCGCCCGGCATGCGCGTGAGAACCTCCACCAGCGCGCCGGCGGTGCCGGCGGCCGGGATCGTCAGCAGCCAGGCGACGAGGATGTTGCCCGCGACGCCCCAGCGGACGGCCGACAGACGCCGCGTCGCCCCGGCCCCGAGCACTGAGCCCGAGATCGTGTGCGTCGTCGAGACAGGAAAGCCGGCATGGGCCGTGAGCCAGAGGATCGTCGCGGTGGCCGCCTCGGCCGCGAAGCCCTGCGGCGGTTCGAGCTTCGCGATGCGCTGGCCGAGCGTCCTGATGATCCGCCAGCCGCCCGCGTACGTGCCCATTGCCATCGCGGCGGCGGCGCTGACCATCACCCAGACCGGGACGTAGAAGTCGTCGCCGGCCGGGAGGTGTCCCGCGGCGACGAGGGCGAGCGCAATGATCCCCATCGTCTTCTGCGCGTCGTTCGTCCCGTGCGTGAAGGCGACGAAGCCCGCCGAGACGATCTGCAGCCGCCGGAAGGTCCTGTTCACGGTCCCCGGCGACCGGCGGGCGATGATCCAGGTCAGCCCGGTCATGATCGCGAACGCGCCGACGACGCCGAGGAAGGGCGCCGCGAGGGACGGGATCAGCACCTTCTGCACCAGCCCGTCGACGAGCAGCACGTCCCAGCCCGCGGAGGCGACGGCGGCTCCGGAGACGCCGCCGATCAGGGCGTGGCTCGAGCTCGTCGGCAGCCCGAGGTACCACGTGGTCAGGTTCCAGACGATCGCGCCGACGACGCCGCCGAGCACGATCCTGAGCGTGACCACCTCGGCGTTGACGATCCCCTTGGCCACCGTCGCCGCCACGGCGATCGAGACGAAGGCGCCGGCGAAGTTGAGGACGGCTGCCCCGGCCACCGCGACGCGGGGGGAGACCGCCCTGGTGGAGACGCTCGTCGCGATCGCGTTGGCCGCGTCGTGGAAGCCGTTCGTGAAGTCGAAGAAGAGCGCGACGAGGACGACCGTGACCAGCAGGAGCGTCGACTCTTCCACTAGGCGTTCTTGACGACGATGTTGCCGAGCACGTTCGCCGCGGTCTCGCACGCGTCGAGGGCGGCCTCGAGCGCCTCGTAGATGTCCTTCCAGCGGATGACGACGAGGGGATCGATCTGCGACCCGTGGAAGAGGGCGCCGATCGCGTCGCGGACGACGCGGTCGCCCTCGTCCTCGAGCCGCTTCACCTCGACCAGGGCTTCCTGGACACCCCGCAGCCCCTTCAGCCCCTTGAGCGCGAGCGCCAGGTGCTCGGTGGCGCTGACGATCACGCGGAGCTGGTCGAGCGCCGGCCGGGCGGGCTGCTCGATCCCGTAGAGCTCGAGCAGGTCGCTGGCCTCCTCGATGTAGTCGACGATGTCGTCGATCGAGGTCGTGAGCTCGTAGATGTCCTCGCGGTCGAACGGCGTCACGTACTGCGTGTTCAGCAGCTGCATCAGGTCGTGGGTGATCTGGTCGCCCGCGGTCTCGACCCGCTTTACGTCCTCCTGGCTGACGGAGGACTGGGGAAACTCCCGGAAGCGCGTCTCGGCGAGCCGGCCCGCCTCGAGCATGTTGTCGCCGGCGCGGGCGAAGAGCTCGTAGAAGGCGGAGGTGCGCGGGACGAGGGCGAGCCGCATGCGGCGGGGATGCTAACCGAGAGGCCTGGATAGAGTCACCGGCGTGGACTTCCAGCTCGCCGAGGAGCAGCGCGAGATCCAGGCGCTCGCGCGGGAGCTCGCGCGTGAGGAGATCGAGCCGCACGCGGCCGACTGGGATCGCGACCACAGCTTCCCCCGCGAGCTCTACGGGAAGCTGGCCGAGCTGGGGCTGATGGGTGTCTGCATCCCCGAGGAGTACGGGGGCGCGGGCGCGGACTTCCTCTCGTACATCCTCGTGCTCGAGGAGCTGTCGCGCGCGGACGCCGGCGTCGGCGTCACCGTCGCCGTGCACACGAGCGCCGCCACACTGCCGATCGTCACGTTCGGCACCGACGAGCAGAAGGCCCGGTTCGTGCCGCCGCTCGCCCGCGGCGAGCTGATCGGCGCCTTCGCGCTGACCGAGCCCGACTCGGGCTCCGACGCCGGCTCGCTGCGGACGAAAGCCGAGCAGGACGGCGACGAATGGGTGATCACCGGCCGCAAGCAGTGGATCACGAACGGCGGGCTCGGCGGCACGATCCTCCTCTTCGCCCGCACCGATCCCGAGAGCACCGGCGCGCGGGGCGTCTCGTCGTTCATCGTGGACGGCGACCAGGTCGAGGCCTCGAGCTCGGGCGAGAAGCTCGGCCTGCACTCGTCGGCGACCGTAGACCTCGTGCTCGACGGGGCGCGCGTGGGCGCCGACCGGCTGCTGCACGAGGAGCGCAAGGGCTTCACCGTGGCGATGGCGACCCTCGACGGCGGCCGGATCGGGATCGCGGCGCAGGCGCTGGGGATCGCGCAGGCCGCCTTCGAGCTGGCCCGCTCGTACGCGCTCGAGCGGCGTCAGTTCGGCAAGCGGATCGCCGACTTCCAGGCGATCCAGTGGAAGGTCGCGGATATGTCTACCCAGATCGACGCCGCCCGCCTGCTCGTCTACCGGGCCGCCTGGCTCAAGGAGCAGGGCCTGCCGCACACGGAGGAGGGCGCCAAGGCGAAGCTCTTCGCCTCCGAGGTCGCCCGCCGGCAGACGGGCGAGGCGATCCAGATCCTCGGCGGCTACGGGTACACGAAGGAGTTCCCGGCCGAGCGCTACTACCGGGACGCGAAGATCACCGAGATCTACGAGGGAACGAGCGAGATCCAGCGGCTCGTCATCGCCCGCTCCATCCTCGGGCTGGCCCACCGGGCCATGGCCGTCCCGGGGGCCTAAATGGTCCGGAAGCGGGACGAGCCGGTCCGCCTGACGCGCATCTACACGCGCACGGGCGACGAGGGCGAGACGAGCCTCGGCGACCTGTCGCGCGTGCCGAAGTCGCATCCCCGCGTCGTCGCCTACGGGGCCGTCGACGAGCTCAACTCGCAGCTCGGCCTCGCGCTCGCCGCGGGCCTCCCCGAGGAGATGCGCGCCGTGCTCGAGCGCGTCCAGAACGAGCTCTTCGACCTGGGCGCGGACGTCTCGCTGCCGGGGAGCGAGGGCCTGCGGGTCACCGCGGACCAGGTGGAGGCGCTCGAGGACGACTGCGACCGCTTCAACGCCGAGCTGCCGCCGCTGAAGAGCTTCGTCCTCCCGGGCGGCGCCGAGGCGGCGGGGCGCCTCCACGTCGCGCGGACGGTCTGCCGCCGGGCGGAGATCGAGGCGCTGCGGGCCGGCGACCTCAGCCGGCCCGTCCTCGTCTACCTCAACCGCCTCAGCGACCTCCTCTTCATCCTCGCGCGCGCGGCGAACGCCGCCGCCGGGCAGGCTGAGCCGCTCTGGAAGCCTGGGAGCTCGCAGCAGCCTTCGTAGGCTCGTTCGTCGCCGGCTACCTCGGGGCGGCGATCGGGCTCGTGCTCGGCACGCTCAGGCTGCCCCTGCTGCTCGTGCTCGCCGGCAGCCCGAGCGCCGGCGCCGGCACGAACATCGCGATCAGCGCGGCGGCGGCCGCATCGGGCGGCCTCCGGCACGCTCGGGAGGGCCGCGTCGACCGGCGCGTGGTGCTCTGGATGGCGCCGCCCTCGATCGCCGGAGCCGTCCTCGGCGGCCTCTACGGCGACCGGCTCCCCGAGCGGGCGCTGCTCACCGGCGTCGCGGCCGTGCTCGCCTGGCAGGGGGTCGACCTGATCGCGCGACCGTTCCGGGAGCGCCCGCGCGCCGGGCCGAGGGTCGCGCCGGCGGTGCTGTTCGGGCTCGTGATCGGCGCCGTCGGAGGCGCGCTCGGCGTCATCCTCGGCACCCTGCGGATGCCGGCGCTGCTGCGGGCGGTCGGCCTCCCTGCAGCCAAGGCGGTCGGGACGAACCTCGTCGTCGGCTTCTTCCTCGGCGTCGCCGGCTTCGCCGCGCACGCCGCCCGCCTCGACGTGGAGTGGGGCCTGCTCGCCGCCGGGCTCGCGGGCGCGCTCCCGGGCGGGTGGCTCGGCGCGCGCGTGACCGGACGGGTCTCGGAGCAGGCGCTGCGGCGGGCGATCGGCGTGGCGCTGCTCGCGATCGCCGCGGCCTTCGCGGTCGAGGTCGCGCTCAGCTAGCGGCCTGAGCCGTTCGTGGCGACCTGGTTGATCAGGGTGGAGATCAGCTCCGGCGAGGCCGGCTTCATGACCACGATCGTCGCGCCCGCCTCCCGTGCGGCCGCCCCGAGGCCCTGCGGGACGACGGCGATGATCTTCAGGTCGGGGTAGACCAGGCGGAGCTGGCGGATCAGCTCGACATCCTCGGTCCCGCCGACGTCGATCACGATCACCTGGACGTTCGCGGACGGGGTCGACGTGGTCGTGAACACCTGGTCCGCGTCGTCGGCCTGGCTGATCTTGACTCCCTCGTCCGGCTTCAGCGGCGTGCTCGGCGTGACGTCCTTGCCCGTGAGCACGACGACGTCCACCGACTTCGCCTCGGGGGAGGCCTTGCGCACGACGGTGACCGGCAGCTGCCGCCGGGTGACCTTCCCCGTGGCGACCGCACGGCTGGTGACAACGAGCCTGTAGGCGCCGGGCCTCGTCAGCGAGCGCGGGAGCGGCAGCGAGAGGATCGTGGTGCCCGACTCGACCCGGCGTCCGGACCAGATCTTGCGCCACGGCACGCGCTTGCCCGTCTTCGCCTTGGCGATCTTCGCCTTGCTGACCAGCTGGACCGTCACGACCGACGGCTGGACGAGCGTGACCGGGACGTCGACGCGCGCCTGTCCGACGACGATGCGCTGGACCGCGGGGCGGACGACCGTGATCGGGGTGCGCGACTGCGTGACGGAGCCTCCAGAAGGCGAGCGCGCGGTCACGAGCAGCACGTAGCCGCCGGGCCGGGTGAGCGTGCGCAGCAGCCGGAACGGGACGATCGTCGCGCCCGCCTCGACGCGCCGCGGCTTGTAGAAGGTCTCCCACCGGACGAGGCGGCCCGTCTTCGTCCGCACGAAGCGGTCCCTGCTGAAGAGCTTGGCGCTGACCGTCGCAGGCGCGGTGAGCGCGACGCGGACGTTGAGGGTGTGCAGGCCGAGGACGATCCGGAGCGAGTTCGACACCTGCAGCCGCAGGGCCGCGTGGCCTTCGCCGCCGGCGGTGACGAGCGTGACCGCGCTGCCCACGGTCGCGAGCGCCGGCGCCGCCGGCGACTGGCGGACGACCGTGTCACCCTCGGCGGCGAACGAGTCGCCGAGGACGGCGGCGAAGCCGCGGCCTGCGAGCGCGACCCGGGCCTCCGCGACGGTCAGGCCGATGAGCGACGGCAGGGCGGTGACGGCGTTCGAGAGCGGGCTGACCCGTCCGTGGATGTCGATCGCGCGCAACTCGAACACGCGCGTGTCGGCGGCCGAGAACTCCCCGAGGATCTCCTCGTACTGCCGCTCGCCGAGGTAGCGGTCGCTCTTGCCGTCGACGAAGAGCTCGTATGCCTTGATCGGTGAGACCCCGCCAGAGGGCGACCAGCGCAGCTTCAGCAGCCCGTACTGGACGACGCCGACGAGGTTCGGCCGCGTGAGCGCGACCGCGCCCTCCTGCGGCACGAGCAGCGTGAAGAAGCTCAGGCTCGCGACGTAGAGGTCGTAACCGCCGCCGGTCGCGACGTAGGTGTCAGGGCTCGTGAGGTCGGCCCAGCCGCTGCCGTCACCCGATCGCGCGGGGAATCCGGTGCCGAGCAGGCTCACCTTCCAGGCCAGCGGCAGCTCCGTCAGCGGCGTGCCGCCGGTGCTGAGGCAGGCCGGGACGCTGACCGTCGAGACGCCCGGCCCGGCGACGCAGGCGGTGACCTCGACGACGTCCCCGCCGAAGGCCGACCCGGCCGGCGGCGTGCCCTCGAGGTCGATCCGCTCCTCGGTCCGGATCACCCACGTCGAGGAGTTGGAGCCGCCCGGAACGGTGACGGTGTTCAGCGTCCCCGGGACCGGGATCACCGTGTCGGTCGGGGTTCCGGCCGGGACGACCACGTCGATCGGCCCGCCGGCGGGGACGTTGTCGACGGTGATCGTCCGCGTCGCGGAGCCGAACGTGTTGCCGGCGAGGTCGGTGACGAAGGCGCGCAGCTCGTAGTCGCCGTTCGCGAAGGTGGTCGTGTCCCAGGTCGCGTCGTACGGCGGCATCGTCACCGGCAGGCCGGCGTTGGAGAACGCGCCCATCGAGCCGTCCGGGCGCACCTGGAACTGCACCGACGCGACGCCGGAGATGGTGTCGCCGGCCGTCGCGGAGAGCTGTGCGGCCGTGCCGGACACCGTCGCGCCCGCGGCCGGGTCGGTGACCGCGCCGCTCGGGGTGAGCTTGTCGATCCGGATCTGCGCGGCGCCGGTCTGCACGGCGCTCGCGTTGCCGACGTTGTCGACCGCGTAGTACTCGATCGTGTAGACGCCGGTGGCGCTGAGCGGGATCGACGTGCCGAGCGTCCACGCGCCGCCGTTGAGGCGGTAGTAGACGTCCGCGACGCCCGAGCCGGAGTCGCTCGCCGTCAGCGTGACGGTCGCGTTCGTGTTCCGCCAGGCGTCGGTGATCGACGCCGTGTCGTCGGAGACGAGCGGGGCGGCGGAGTCGTCGGTGGCGGTGAGCACGGTGTCGGTGGTGTTGCCGGCGTTGTCCTCACCCGTGGCCGTGAGCGCAAAGTCGGCGGTGCCCGCCGTCCAGCTGAAGGCGCTCGACGTGTACGGCCCCCCGGCCGGGGTGGTGACGGTCTCGGGCGCCTTCGGCGTCCAGTTCGGAGCGGAGACGGCGCCGAAGGTCGTCCCGAACGGGCCCGAGTCGAGAGCGGGGAGCGCGTTCTGGAGCTGGAAGCTGCCCGCCGCCGCGCCGCGGTAGAAGAGGGTCGTCCCGCTGAGGAAGGCGGAGCCGGCCGGGCTCGTGCCCACGACCGAGATCGAGTTGGTGGGCGCGGTGGCGTCGATCCGGATCGGGCCGACCGTGCGCGGCGGCGTCTCGGCGTTGCCGACGTTGTCGACCGAGTAGAAGGTGACGTTGTAGACGCCGGTGGCGGAGAGCGTCACCGACGAGCCGGGCGTGTAGTTCGCGCCGCCGTCGAGGCTGTAGAAGGTCGCGCCGACACCCGAGCCCGCGCCGTCGTCGGGCGTCAGTGTAAGCGTCTGGGGCGTGGAGTACCACGTGCTGCCGATCGCGCCGTAGTTGTCGCCGGTCGTCGGCGCGGTCGAGTCCTCGCGGAAGGTCAGCGTCGTCGCGGCAGCGTTGCCGGCGACGTCCGTGCCGGTGACGATGTAGGTGAAGCTGCCGCTCGCCGCCGCGGTGCGCGTGAACGCGCTCGAGACGTAGGGGGTGGTGACCGTCTCGCCGCTCTTCGTCCACTCGGCCTGGGCGAGCGCCGGGAAGGCCGTCGAAGCCGGGCCGGAGTGCGCGTCCGTCAGGTTGTTCTGGAGCGCGAAGCTGCCGCCGGGGGCGCCGCCCCGGTACCAGACGTCCGTCCCGCTCACGAAGGCGGTGCCGGCGGGCGAGACCGACGTCGCCGTGAAGCTGTTCGCCGGGTCGTCGAGGTCGATCCGGATCTGCGTGCTGCCGGTCTGGACGTCGCTCGCGTTGCCGACGTTGTCGATCGCGAGGTACTTGATGGTGTAGACGCCGCTGGCGTTGAGCGCGATCGTCGTCCCGCTCGGCGAGCCCGTCGTCGGCGTCGACCCGTCGGTCGTGTAGTGGACGGCAGCGACGCCCGACCCGCCGTCGGCCGGCGAGAGGGTGACCGTCTGGGCGGTGCTCTTCCAGTCGTTCCCGATCGAGCCCGTGTCGTCGGAGGCGGTCGGGTCGGTGGTGTCGACGAGCGGCTGGATCAGCTCCACACGCGTGCCGCCCCCGGCCCCGGCCGTCAGGTGGAGCGTGACGGCGATCGTGCTGCTCGACGTGAATGCGTTCGTCCACGTGTAGACGTCCGACTCGAAAGGCGCCGTGTTGTCGGAGAGCGCGTCGCCCGTCAGGCCGGTCTCCGCGACGGACGGGAAGTCCACGCTTTCGACGTCGAGCTCGGCCGCGGCCGTGACCCGGAGCCGGAAGGTCCCGTCGGCGACGGCGGCCGTGTTGACGTAGAGGTTGCCGAGCGCAAGGTGCTGGCTGCCGGCGCTCGTGAGCTCGTCGAGCTCCAGCGACGTGCCGCCGGAGAGCTGGTACTCGTCCGGCGAGGTGAAGACGACGTTGTTGCCGACGTTGTCCTCGGCGTAGAGCTGGAACGTGTAGCAGCCGAAGCCCTGCGTGAGGATGACGTTGTAGGTGCCGGTCCCCGGGATCGCCTGGACGTCGGTCGGCGTGCCAGGAGCCGAGCAGTTCGAGCCGTGGAACACCTGCTGGAGCGTCACCGAAGCCAGGCCGCTCTGGCCGTCCGTCGGCATCGTCACCACGGTCACGTCGGGGGCGCTGTCGGTCTGGGGCCCGTCCGGATAGTTGAGAGAGCCGCCCGCCGGGTCGGTGCCGTCCGAGGCGAAGTCGAAGGTGGCCGAGGAGCTGCCGCCGGCGTTGTTCGTTGCCGCGACGGCGTTGCTCGCCGAAGAGGCCGGAGCGCCGCCCGTCCAGGAGTACGCGTGCTCGTAGGGCGCCGTCGTGTCGCTGGCACCGCTCAGCGAGGAGACGGCCGGGAAGGCGACGTTCGCCACGCCGGACTCGCCGTCGGCCGTTGCCGCCGCGACCGTGAACGCGCCGTCGTCCGCTCCCGGGTGGAACCAGAGCGTCGTGCCGGCAGCGTGCAGGTCGGCGGCGCTCTCGGAGAGCGTCAGGGCCGGCGTGCTCGGCGCCGTCGCGTCGACGAGGACGACGGCGCTCGTCGAGGCGGTGTTGCCGACGTTGTCGGTGCCGGTGAGCGTGTACTGGTAGCACCGGCCGTCGGTCGGGACGGTGTCGGGGCTGGTGACTACGGTCGCGCCCGTCCAGCCGCCGGCGGGGCAGACGCCCGGGCTCGTGGGATTCTGGCCGTCCGAGCGCGTGATCACGCTGCTCGCGATCCCGGACTCGCCGTCGGCGTAGCTCGTGGTCGAGATCGTCACCGAGGTGGAGCCTGCGTACGCGGGGACCGAGATCGAGCCGCCCGTCGGGACGGCGCCGTCCTCGAGCACGTCGAAGTCCGTCGCGTCCGTGAGGCCGGCCTTGTTGTGGGCGACGACGTCGTTGTCGAGCTCCTCGGCGCCCGTCCAGACGTACGTGCGCTCGTAGAGGAACGTGTCGTCGTCGCCCGCGCCTACCGAGCCGACGGCCGGGAAGGCGACCTTGTCGATGCCGGACTCGGCGTCGCTCGTCGTCGCGAGGACGGTGAAGGTGCCGCTGCCCGCCCCGCTGCGGAACCACAGGGTCGTCCCGCTCGCGTGGAGGTTCGCCTCCGTCTCGCTCAGCGTCAGCGCGGGCGCGGCCGGCGGCGTGGTGTCGACGAGGACGACGGCGCTCGTCTCGGCGAAGTTGCCGACGTTGTCGGTGCCCCTGAGCGTGTAGCGGTAGCACTGGCCGTCCGTGGGGACGGTGTCGGGGCTGGTGACGACGGTCGCGCCCGTCCAGCCGCCGGCGGGGCAGACGCCCGGGCTCGTGGGAGCCTGCGGGTCGGAGCGCGTGATCACGTTGCTCGCGATCCCCGACTGCCCGTCCGCGAAGGCGGTCGTCGTGATCGTGATCGGCCCGAGCGTCGGCGAGTACGCGGGCACCGAGATCGAGCCGCCGGCCGGCGCGGTCGCGTCCTCGCGGATGTCGAAGGTGCTCGAGGCGGTCAGGCCGGCCGCGTTGTGGGCGACGACGCTGTTCCCGAGCTGCTCGGCGAGCGCGCCCGAGTACGTGTGCTCGTAGGGGGCGACCGTGTCGTCCGGGCCCGCCGGGAAGGCCACCTTGTCGATCCCGGACTGGGCGTCCGCGGTCGTCGCGGCCACCGTGAAGTCGCCGCTCGCTCCCGTCGCGAACCAGAGCGTCGTGCCGGCGGCGTGCAGAGCCGGCTCGCCCTCGGTCAGCGTCAGCGTCGGCGCGCTCGGCGGCGACGTGTCGATCAGGAGCGCCTTGTTGGCGCCGAGCGAGTTCGCCGCGCCGGGGGCCGGGAGCGTCAGCGTCGCGTCGTTGAGAGCGGTGTCCTTGATGGTGCCGCCGTTGAGGGCCAGCGCCGTCGTGCCCGTGTAGTCGAGGTCGAGGCTCGTGTCGCCGGCGACGACGGTGTAGCGGAAGACGAGCGCGTTCGTGCCGGTGCCGGAGAGGTAGTCGGCCTGCCGGTCGGGCGTGCCCGTCTCGAGCTCGAGCTGCGGCGTCCCGGTGACGTTCACGACCTCGTTGAAGACGACCTGGACGTCGATCACCTCGCCCGTGGCATAGGCGCCGTCCGCCTTCGCGGACGTGACGCCGGTGACCGTCGGCACGGTCGTGTCCACGAGCAGGTTCTTGCTCGCGCCGAGCGAGCCCGCCGCGCCCGGGACGGCGAGGGTCAGTACGCCGTTGTTGGTGGCCGGGTCGCGGATCGTCCCGCCGCTGAGGGAGAGCGCGCCGGTGCCGGTGTAGTCGAGGTCGACGCTGTTGTCGCCGGGGGCGACCGTGTAGGTGAAGACGAGAGTGCTGGAGCCCGAGCCCGTGCTGTAGGCGGCGGTTCGGTCGATCGGCCCGAGCTCGAGCTCCAGCGTCGGAGTGCCGGTGACGAGCACCGGCTCGGAGAAAACGATGCGGACGTCGATCGCCTCGCCGAGGCCGTAGGAGCCGTCGGGCGTGGTCGAGGTGACGTTCGTGACCGTCGGCGCGGTGGTGTCGACGACGAGCGCCTTGTTGGCGCCGAGCGAGCCGGCGGCGCCCGGGGCGGCGAGCGTCAGGACGGCGTTGTTCAGGGCGGTGTCCCGGATCGTGCCGCCGTTCAGCGTCAGCGCCGTGGAGGCCGGGTAGTCGAGGTCGGTGGACTCGTCGCCCGCCGTGACGGTGTAGCGGAAGGTGAGCGTCGTCGTGCCCGTGCCCGAGAGGTAGTCGGCCAGCTGGTTGGTCGCGCCGGTCTCGAGCTCGAGCTGGGGCGTGCCGGTCACGTTCACGGCCTCGTCAAGGGAGACCTGGATGTCGATCACCTCGCCGACGGTGTAGGCGCCGTCAGGCTTCGTCGAGGTGACGCCGGTGACCGTCGGCGCGGTCGTGTCGACGACGAGCGCCTTGTTCGCGCCGAGCGAGCCGGCGGCGCCCGGGGCGGCGAGCGTCAGCACGGCGTCGTTCGCGGCGGCGTCGCGGATCGTCCCCGTGAGCGCCCCCGTGCCGGTGTAGTCGAGGTCGTTGGACGTGTCGCCGGCGGCGACGGTGTAGGTGAAGACGAGGGTGCTGGAGCCCGAGCCCGAGGCGTAGGTGGCGGTTCGGTCGATTCCCCCGGTCTCGAGCTCCAGCGTCGGGGTGCCGGTCACGTTCACCGGCTCGGAGAAAGTGATGTGGACGGCGATTGCCTCACCGACCGTGTACGCGCCGTTCGGCTTGGGCGAGGTGACGTCCGTGACGCTCGGCTGCGTCTTGTCGACGGTGACGGTCGTGCCGGTCGTGAACGTCGAGGGCGCGACCGGGTTGGCGACGATGTCGAGGATGCTGTTGTTCGCGTCGTCGAGATCGAGGCGGATCGTCCCGTCGCCCGTGCCCGTGCCGACCGTGACGGTCCGGGTCGAGCCGGAGCCGCTGACCCCGGTGATCGATGCGCCCGTGACACCGGTGGTCGTGAGCTCGAAGTCGCCTGCGACCACCGGCGAGACCGACTCCGAGAACGTGACCGTGAAGTCGATCGAGGCGGCGTTCGTCGGGCTGGCGGCAGTGATGGACGAGACGGACGGTGCGGACTTGTCGACCGTGTAGGCCGCCCCCGCGGTGAAGCTGCCGCTGGTGTCGTTGCCCGCGGCGTCGGTCGCGGTTCCGGTGAAGTCGATGCTGAGCGTGCCGTCGCCCGAGCCGGTGTCGACGGTGACCGTGTAGGTGTCCGTCGAGCCGCTCACGCCGGTGACGGAGGCGCCGGCGATCCCGGTCGCGTCGATGGCGAAGTCGCCGGCGGCGACGCCGGTGACCGTCTCCGAGAAGGTGACGGTGAAGTCGACGCTGGCGGCTGCGGTCGGGTCCGGGTCGGCGCGGAGGATCGAGCTGACGGCGGGGATGGTCTTGTCGATGGTGTACGTCTGGCCGGTGGTGAAGTCGCTGCCGTCGCTGACGTTGCCGGCGTCGTCGGTGACCAGGCCGGTGAAGTCGATGCTGACGGTGCCGTCGCCCGAGCCGGTGTTGACGCTGACCGTGTAGGTCGAGCCCGAGCCGCTGACGCCGGTGAGCGAGGCGCCGGTCACGCCGCTGACGTCGAGCGTGAAGTCGCCGCTGGCGACGCCGCTGACCGACTCGGAGAAGGTGACGGTGAAGTCGACCGAGGCGGCGTTGGTCGGGCTGGGGTCGGCGCGGACGATCGAGCTGACGGCGGGGATCGTGTTGTCGATCGTGTACGCCTCGCCCGACGAGAAGTCGCTGCCGTCGGAGGTGTTGCCGGCGTCGTCGGTGACGAGGCCGGTGAAG
>JBBDQR010000103.1:0-28229 GCA_040905885.1 Gaiellaceae bacterium
CGACCGCCGTGTGCGTCGCCTTGTGCGTGTCGACGCCGATTGCGACCGTCCACACCATCACCTAGCCTCCTTTGCCGTAGGACGAAACGACCGGCGCGGGACAGGGCTGTGTCGGGCAACGGCGCAGGCTTCTATCAGGTCACCGGCCGGTCGCGTGGGGCGCGGCGGGAGACAGGTCGTTGCAAAGGCATTCCTGCCAGCTTGGTGCCGAGTCATCCCGCCGTCGCTCCACTTTCAACAGCCGACCAGACAGCAGCCGGCACCCGACGAAGCTACACAGCTTGGTGCTCGCAACCCAGAAGCTCGGCAACATTCACTGAAGGGGCACTAGAGCAGCTCGTCCTCGGGGACGTCCCGGAGCACTCGCGCCGGGCTCCCGACGACGACCTTGCGCGGCGGCACGTCCTTCGTCACGACGGCCCCCGCGCCCACGAACGCCTCCTCGCCGATCTCGACGCCCGGCAGGAGGATCGCCCCGCCGCCCACGCGCGCGCCGCGCCTGATCGTCGGGCCTTTCATCTGCTCGTGGCGACGCTCGGTGCGGCCCATGAAGTTGTCGTTCGTCGTCACGACGCGCGGCGCGATGAAGACGTGCTCCTCGAGCGTCGAGTACGCCGTGATGTACGCGTCCGCCTGGATCCTCGTCATCGCTCCGACCGTCGTGTCGTTCTCGATCAGCGAGCCGCGGCCGATCACGACGTCGTCCCCGACCTGCACTCGCTCGCGGACGCACGCCTGGTCGCCGACGATCACCCGCGCTCCGATCCGCGTCCCGGCGAAGACGATCGCTCCGGCGGAGACGATCGTGCCCGGGCCGAGCTCCGCGGGCGGCAGCTCCTCCCGCTTGGCCGTCGAGCGGGGCGACAGGGCGGGCTGCTTGCCGACGACCGCGTTCTCGAGCACCTTCGCCCCCTCGCCCAGCACCGTCCCCGGGTAGACGGTCGCGGTCGGATGCACGTCAGGCACGGAGCGACTCCGTCAGCCGCTCGAGCGCCCGCACGACCATCGCGCCGTCGCGTGCCACCTGGCCGGGATCGCCCTTCCCGCCGACGAGCTCCAGGAACGCCTGGCACTCGAGCTTCAGCGGCTCGTCGTTTGGGATGCGAGGACTATGGATGTCCCCGGTGCGGGTCTGCCACTCGCCGTACCGCTCCACCGGCTTCCACGGGCCCTTCTCGTAGATCGTCACCTTGCGCTCGAGCTCCATGTCGTCGAAGACGACCATCTTCTCGGTGCCGACCACGGTCATCCGCCGCATCTTGTGCGGGTCGAGCCAGGAGAGGTGCATGTGCGCGATCTTGCCGCTGGGGAAGCGGAGGTAGCAGAAGACGACGTCCTCGACCCCCTCGTTGAGGAAGTCGCGGCCGTAGGCGACCGCCTCCGACGGCTCCTCGCCGAGCAGGTAGAGGACCACGGAGAGGTCGTGCACGCCGAGCGACCAGAGCGCGTTCTCGTTCGAGCGGATGATCCCGAGGTTCTGCCGGTTGCCGTAGACGCAGAGCACCTCGCCGAGCTCGCCCGCGTCGACGAGCTCCTTCAGCTTGCGCACGCCGGGGTGGTAGAGCAGGAGGTGGCCGGGCATCAGCACGCGGCCGCGTGCCTCCGCGAGCTCGACGAGCTCGTCCATCTCGGCCGCTCGCATCGCCGGCGGCTTCTCGACGAGCACGTGCTTGCCCGCCTCGAGCGCCCGCTTGGCCAGCTCGTAGTGCGTCGGCACCGGTGTCGCGACGACGACCGCGTCGACCGCCTCGTCCGCGAGCAGCTCGCCGAAGTCGGCGGTTGCGCGCGCGGTGGGGAAGCGCTCCGCGTACTGGGCGCGCTTCGCGTCGTCGACGTCGCAGATCCAGGCGAGCTCGGCGAGGTCGGCGAAGTTGCGCGCGAGGTTCGGGCCCCAGTGGCCCAGCCCCGCGACAGCCACTTTCGTCAAAGCTTCCAGACCTTGCCGTTGCCGACGCCGTCGCGCCCCGTGGCGTTGCGGAAGTCGACGACGAGCTGCGCCCGCTCGACCAGCTTGGCGTAGTCGATCGAGGAGTGCGCCGCCACGATCGCGACGCAGTCGTAGCGCTCCGGCTCGAGCGGCGCGGAGGTGAGCCCGAGCTCGGGCAGGGCCGGCACGTGCGGGTCGTGGTACGAGACCTCGGCGCCGTCCTTCTGGAGCAGCTCGATCAGCTTCAGCGCCGGCGACTCGCGCATGTCGCCGATGTCGGCCTTGTAGGACACGCCCAGGATCAGCACCTTGGCGCCGCGCACCGCCCGCTCCTGGGAGTTGAGCGCCCGCGTCAGCTTGCCGTGGCACCAGTAGGGCATGTTCTCGTTGACCTTCCCGGCCAGCTCGACGAACTCGGTGTAGAAGTCGTACTCGCGCGCCTTCCACGTCAAGTAGAAGGGATCGATCGGGATGCAGTGGCCGCCCAGCCCGGGCCCCGGCTTGAAGCTCATGAACCCGAACGGCTTCGTCGCGGCGGCGTTCACGACCTCCCAGACGTCGATGCCCATCCGGTCGCAGAGCTGGGCGAGCTCGTTGACGAGCGCGATGTTGACCGAGCGGAAGATGTTCTCGAGCAGCTTCGTCAGCTCCGCCGCATCGGGCGACGAGACCTCCACGACGGTGTCGACCGCGCTCCCGTAGAGCTCGGCGGCGCGCGCGGTGCACGCGGGCGTGTAGCCCCCGACCACCTTCGGCGTCGTCTTCGTCGTGTGGTCGGTGCGGCCCGGGTCGACGCGCTCCGGCGAGTAGGCGACGTTGAAGTCGGAGCCGGCCGTCAGCCCCGAGCCCTGCTCGAGGGCGGGGACGATCACGTCGCGGGTCGTCCCCGGATACGTCGTCGACTCGAGCACGACCAGCTGGCCGGGGCGGAGGCGCTCCGCGATCGCGGCCGTGGCGCCCGCAACGATCGAGAGGTCGGGCTCGCGCTGGGAGGAGAGCGGCGTTGGGAGCGCGATCAGGATCGCGTCCACGTCGCGGAGGACGTCGTAGTCGAGCGTCGCGCTGAGGCGGCCCTCGCGGACGAGCGGCGCGAGCCGCTCGGAGGGGACGTCCTCGATGTGGCTCTCGCCCCGGTTGATCGCCGCGACGACGTCCGCGGACACGTCGACGAGCACGACCGTCCGCCCGGCGTCGGCGAAGGTCTGGGCGAGCGGCAGCCCGACGTAGCCGGCGCCGACGATCGCCAGGTCGGCCCGCCCGACGGCGGGACCACCCAGCGCGGCCTGCTCCTCGAGCCTGCTCATCGCGCCGCAAGGGTACCGAGCAGCCCGGCGATGCGGTCAGCCGCCGCGCCGTCGCCGTAGAGGTGCGGCCGCTCGGCGGGCATCCGCGCTTCGGCGACCGCGGCGGCCAGGCGCTCCGGATCGTCGTCCACGAGCACGTTCGCGCCCGCCTCCACCGTGTCCACCCACTCCGTCGAGGGCCTGGCCGTGACGCACGGCACGCCGAACCAGTACGCCTCCTTCTGGAGCCCGCCCGAGTCAGTGACGACCACCCGTGCCTGGCAGACGAGCGCCGTCATCTCCAGGTAGCCCCGCGGCTCGACGAGCTCGACGTGCCCGGCGAGCTCGATCCCTTCCCGCTCGAGCGCGGCTCGCGTCCGCGGATGGGCGGGGAAGACGACCGGCTCCGTGAGCCGGTTCAGGCCCTCGAGGATCCGGCCCAACCGCGGCTGGGACACGTTCGCCTCCCGGTGGATCGTGGCGACGACGTACGACCTCGGCGGATACGGCGCCCCGTAGCGCTCGCGGGCGAGGGGAGCGAAGAGGAGGCTCGCGTCGTACATCACGTCGCCCACGACCTCGATCCGGCCCTCGACGCCCTCCTGCTCGAGGATCGCGCGCGACCGGGCGTCCGGGCAGAGGAGCAGTGCCGCGAGCCGGTCGGTCTCGATCCGGTTGCGTTCCTCGGGCATCGCCAGGTCGCCGCTCCGCAGGCCGGCCTCCACGTGCGCAAGCGGCAGGCCCAGCGCCGCTGCGGCGCGGGCTCCGGCGAGGGTGGAGTTCGTGTCGCCGTAGACGAGCACCCAGTCCGGGCGCTCCACGCGGGCGGCTTCGACGATCGCAGGCTCCATCGCGGCGGGGTCGGCGGTGCGCAGGTCGAGGCGGTGGCGAGGCTCGGGGAGCCCCAGCTCCTCGAAGAAGACCTGCGAGAGCTCGCGGTCGTAGTGCTGTCCGGTGTGGACGACGGCCTCGTCGATCCCGCGCTCGCGGAGGGCCAGGGAAAGCGGCGCGGACTTGATGAATTGCGGCCGGTTTCCGACCACCGACAAGACTTTCACCGGGGCTACACTATGCGACTGCACTTGGGCCTCCCGCCCGGGCCGTTAGCTCAGCTGGCAGAGCAGGGGACTCTTAATCCCAAGGTCGAAGGTTCGAATCCTTCACGGCCCATCCTCGCAACGTCCCTCCCCACCCCGAACCTGCCGCGCCCGCGCCTCGTCGGGCGCGGCTCAGCGGCCGGCCGGTGACCAGAACGTGACCATCCCGACCGGGACAAGCCGGGCGCCCGCGATGCCACTTGTCCCCGCCTGCCCGGCCCTCTAGGCTTGAAGGCATCCCCCAGCGAGCTCGGATCGTGGCCGAGCCGGGGGGCACCTGAACCGCGGATACGATGCGCGGCCTCCGGCCGGCGCCACGATCGCCAGCGCCGGAGGCCCTCGCGCGAGAGGAGGAACCCCGCATGGACTCCCCGCTGCGCGAAGTCCTCGACGGCGAGGCTGAGCGGCTCGTCCAACGCCAGGCGACGCTTATGGCCGCCACCGACGCCGACCTCGTCGAGCAACTCTTCACCCTCGAACACGAACTCGCGGCCCACAGCGACGCTCTCAGGACCCTCTACGACCAGCTGACGGCCACACTCACCACCGCCCTCCAGCGGTGGGCGCCGGCCGCGCTCGCGGAGGCAGAGCGGCGGGAGTGCGGCGATGCCTAGCGGCTTCGGCGAGCTCGTCGTCGCAACGAGCCGCTACCAGGCCGCCGACCTCATCCGCCGCTCCGGGCGCGCGCCGGTCGGTATCACCGTCGGCCGGCCGAAGTTCCGACTCGGCTGCGAACTCGCCGGCACTGTCCGCATGCTCGCCCCGGTCGGGCTCCTCCAGGTCGACGACGAGGCCGAGTTCACCCGCCTCTACCGGGAGAGGCTCGACCGCGTCGGCGTCCAGAAGATCGCCGCGCGGTTGGAAGAGCTCGCGGCCGCGGCCGGGGCTCAGGGAGTCGTGCTCCTCTGCTTCGAGAGCGCCGGCGAGTTCTGTCACCGCCGCGTATTCGCCGGGTGGTGGCGAGCGCAGACGGGGACGTCGGTCTCTGAACTCGCGTAGCGTGGGCCGTCATGCGAAGCGACGAGGTGCCGGAGTGGACTCCCGACGACCTCGAAAGGCACCGGCGCTACGCGGACGTCGTCAACGTCGTTGTGAGGCGGGAGCTCCCCTACAGCACGGAGGGCCCCTTCGAGGCGCTTGTGGGCGAGATCCACGTCGGAGGGGAAGTCCCGCTCGAGGAGTTCGCCGCTGAGTTCGGCGGCGAGTTGATGCGGCGCGGAGCGGACACGTACGTCCTCGACACCCGGCGCACCCGCGTAGAGATCGGGGCTTCCGGTGCCGCCGCGACTGCGGTCATCACGATCTTCACCTCAGGCGCCGCCGGCGTCCTCTTGCACGAGCTCTGGGACTACGCAAAGGCAAAGCTCGGCGGCGATCCGATGCGCGACTTCGCGTTGCAGCTTCGCTCCGCGCCGGAGTACGCCGCGGACCGCTTGGTAGGCGTCGTGGCCACGGCGATCGATGCCCGCCGCGCGGAGATCCGCACGGTTGAGATCGCGCTGGACGGCGAAGCCGTCAGGGGTCTCTTTGAGGTCTCGACCGGAGAGCGCTACCGCGTCACAGTGGCGGACGAGCTTTTCGAGATCATCCGCGACGGCGAAGCCCAAGCTCCAGTCGACGAGTCCGGCGACGCCGATGCGTAGCCGGTCATGGGCCCCCTTGCGCTCGGCCTAGCCGCTCGCGTACTTCTTCGCGATCGTCTTGACGCCGCGAAGCGACTTGTCGCCAGACAGCTGCTTGACCGTCTTCGCCGTGACGCGACCGCGCTTCGGCTCGTCCACCGTCCGGATCGTCCACGCTTTCGCGTTCCGATTGTCGGCCATGGGTCCCCTACCTCCCAGTCAGCGATTCCCTGCGAGTGAAGCTTCACACACCGTGAGGACGGCGTTCAACTTCTCGTCCCCGAGGAGCGTATCGAGCTTGTCTGCGTAGCCGTCGACCTGGACGTCAACGCTCAGGCAGCCGCGTACCTTCCCGCGGACGCGAAGCGGTACCGCGAGCACCGCGCGGTAGCGGCGGGCCCGCTTGAACTCGCGCCAGGTGAGCCCGAACCGCTCGCGATGCGGGATCTCGTAGAAGACTCGCTCGGTACGGCCGCGCTCAATGAGATTCTGGACGTTCGCCACGAGAGGATCGTCCTCCTCCCAGGCGAGCCCGATCGCGCCCTTGCCGCGTCGCCAGAGGACGTGTGTCGGCCGCCGCGGCTCGATGATGAATGTCGCCCGGCGCTCTAGGTACCGGAACCCGTAGAAGCCACGCACGCCCCAGACATGGACGCCAACGTCCTTCATGTCGATGCCCAGGACTTCTACGGCGCGATGCCACGCTGCGCGGCAGCTCTCGTACAGCTCGTCGTTCTTGTCGGCCTTCTTCAGCGTCTTCGCGTAGCCGATGAAGACCGCGAGGGTGCCGATCAACGCGGCGATGCCCGTTCCAACGAGCAGTCCGCCGAGCGGTTCGGTGATCGCCCACGCCTCCGCCGAGGGAGCGTCGCGCGACTCGAGGAGCTGTAGGACGCCGTAGCCAACCGCGATCGTTCCGACGCCGAGAGACCCCGGAAGGAGGAGCCTCCGTCCGACGCGCACGAGCGTCTGATGCAGGCGGATTCCGCCGACGCTGACGCGGTCACGGATCGCCCGGCCTTCCACGACCGCACGATCTTTGCCTAGTGGCAGCTAGTCGTCAACGCGGGGCCGTACCCTCCGCGTGGCAGTGCGGGGCGGTGCCCATCTGCTCGTTTACCGGCGGCTGAGCAGCTAACGCTCGAAGCCGAGAGCCAGGAGCTGCCTGAGCTTCAGCGAAGCGTCAGTCGAACCCCTCGCCGTACGCCACGGTCGGCTCTTCGGCGTGGCCGGCGAAGATCGCGAGACCGACTGGGAGACGCGGCTCGGTGTCAGCGCGGCGGCGGATGAAGAGCTGCGTCCGGTGCATCTGCTCGCCCCCGACGTCGGTGTACGCGACCTCGACGTAGAAGGCTGTGAGGCGGTCCGTGTGCGAGACGCGGAACTGCAACCGCGCGAACTCGCCCGGCGGGATGACCGTTCGTGACGCCTTCCCCTGGCGATGCACGCCGCCGCGCTCCTGGAAGTAGCTTGGGTGCGGAGTCGTTAGGACCGCGATGCCCGGACCGAGGTTGCGAACCGGGACGCTGAGCAGGTGGTCGAACTCGGCCCACTCGACGTTGAGGTAGACCTCGCCGGGCTCAGCCTCGAACGGGCTAAGAGGGTCGTCGGGCACTCCGAGCGTGGCGAACGAGAACCGCTCGCTCTCGGAGGTCTGGCCGGGCGGGACGTCGACGACGACGGGGAGAAGGCCAGCGGCCCGCTGTCGGTTCGCGATGTCGACGGCAGCCTCGGCCGCTTCCACCGAGCGCTCGGTCGCGAGGACCGACCGCTCGGTCACCTGGACGAGCTTCGCGGATGACCGCGCCTGCCAGTACGCCGCCGCCGCAAGAGCGAACGTGACGAGGGCGAGTCCACCCGTGGTAATCGCGAGCGCCTTCTCCCAGCCGCTTTGCGCGAGCGGGTGCGCGAGCAAGACGAAGACGCTCGCGCTCATGCGGGACGGGCGGGGCGCAGTCCGAGCAACTGCCGCGCGGAGCCCGAAACGATCGCGGCACGTGCGGCCCGGCTGAAGTCGGCAAGCCGGTCGCTCGACCTCTCGAGGAACGAGCGCGTCGTCTCCCACATCGCGTTGGCGCCAACCTCGGTCAGGTCGTCGGCCTGCATGACGCGCACGAGCGCCTCGCCGACCGTCCTGATCGCCGTTTCGGCATGGCCGGCCGACTCGGAATTCACGCCGAATAGGAGTGCGATTCTCGGCCGCGCTGCCGACGCCGCGCGGAAAGCCGCGGTCGCCTCACGTCGCCGCTCCTCGACCTCCTCGCGCATCTTCTCTCGCAGCTCGTCGCTCATGGGCCGGCCCGCCACGAGCGCCGCCGGCGCGACCTTGACGAGGGCAGCATGGATCGTCTCCTCGGCAGCGGTGAAGGCGCGCACGAACTCATCGGCCGCCTCCAGCATCCGCGAGCGCAGCTCCGCCTCGCGCTCGTACGAAATGCGGAGGATCGTAGAGAGGAGCGTGCCGACGACGCCGCCGCCGAGCGCGGAGACCAGCGCGATGAGCCAGTCGGGCAAGTCGGGCGAGGACCCTACCGCGGGATCCGGAGCTCCGCGCGCACGGCCGTCTTGAGGGCGGCGCCGGTGCTTACGCGAGCGACCTCGACAGATCGAAGCCTCGACGACGCCGACCTCGTCCCCGCTTGAACTGTCCATCCTGGACAGTTTCATCAAGGTGGATGGGCTATCCACCAGGGGCGGCGGCGACAGCCGGTGCCCGCTCGCGCGGCGTTAACTGGAAACACTTTCCAGTTGCCCGCCAGCGACCCGTGCGACTGAGGCCGATAGTCGTGACGATGCAGAAGGAGACTCCCGACCGCGGCTGCCGCGTCTGCGGTGCCGACCTCGACGAGCTTGGACTTCGTCCCCAGGCTCGCTACTGCTCCCGCGCTCACCGGATCCAGGGATGCCGACGTCGGCGCTAGGGCGTCGATGAAGCCTTCGCGCAGACGCCGGCCGGCGGGGCCCTCTCTCGCTTCGATCGCAGGCGCTCCTCGATGAGATGAGAGCGCACCTTGAGCGCCAGGTGGAAAGTGTTTCCACCATCTCGCCTACGTCGCGACGGATTCTCGCAGCGCGCCGATAAGCCCCACCCGTGTACGAGCGGATGGTCGGCGGAGCGATCGACAGCTTCCGTCGTCCCCAACCCGCACCCGTCCACGTCTCCCGGCGCTACTTCGCCGGCCGCGTCGGCCCGCCGAAGACCCGCTACGGCCGCCGCCGGCTCCGTCTCACCCCGGAACTCGCGCGCGCGCTCTGGCGCCTCCGCGCCGACACGCGCGCCGGCGACGACGAGCTCGTCTTCACGAACCTGAGCGGCGGCCGCGTCGACGCGTCGAACCTGATGCGGGACGTGCTCAAGCCGGCCGCCGTCGAGGCCGGCCTCGGCGAGTGGGTACGCCAGGGGAGGAAGCTCCGGGCGGACAGCTGGGTCGGCTTCCATACCTTCCGGCACACGTGCGCGACGATCCTCTTCCGCCGCGGCTGGAACGCCGTCCAGGTGCAGCGGTGGCTCGGCCACCACAAGCCGAGCTTCACCCTCGACACCTACGTCCACCTGCTCGACGACGACGTGCCCGAGCCCGCCTTCTTCAACGAGTTCACCGCCGCCGGTGACCAGCACGGTGACCACTACGAGCCGAAACCGGCCGAGACGCCTGACGCCGCGGAGGCCGGAATCCCCCTTGCTTCCACCGGAAGCGCCAGCTAGGCCGAGACAGGCCGAAACGGCGACGGCAACTCTTAATCCCAAGGTCGAAGGTTCGAATCCTTCACGGCCCATGATCAGGCCCCGGGGCGGACGAATCGAGCGTGAGAGCGTACTATCCGACTGCTCGGGACGTCCGTCCCGAGCGTTGAGTCAGAGGAGCTTCGGGGGGCATGACGGAGATCGGGTCGGAGCGTTTCTCGTCGCAGGAAGAGGAGCTGCGCGACCGCCTGCGCGAGCTGGCCGCGGTCTACCGGATGGCCGAGACGGCCGTGGCCGCCGACGACCTGGAAGCCATCCTCGACGAGTCCGTCGAGACACTGATCGAGGCTTTCGGCGTCGACCGCGCGTCCGTCCTCCTCTACGACGACGAGCACGTGATGCGCTTCCGCGCCTGGCGGGGGCTGTCCGACGGGTACCGGGGGGCGGTCGAGGGCCATTCGCCCTGGACCGGCGAGGAGCGGGAGTTCGCGCCCATCGCCGTCGCCGACGTCAACGACGAGCCCACCATCGACGAGGAGTTGCGCAGCACGATCGCCCGCGAGGGGATCCGCTCGCTCGCCTTCGTCCCGCTCGTCCACCGTCGCGAGCTGCTCGGCAAGTTCACGCTCTACCACGACGAGGTCCACGACTTCACGGCCGCGGAGCTGAAGCTCGCGCAGACGATCGCCAGCACGGTCGCCACCGCCGCCGAGCGCGCGCGGGCGGAGCAGGCGCTGCGCGAGTCGAGCCGGCGGCTCGACGTCGTCTTCCGCCGCGTCGCGGACGGGCTGACCGTCCAGGACCCCACCGGCAAGCTCGTCTTCGCCAACGACGCCGCGGCGCGCATGGCCGGGTACTCGTCCGCGGAGGAGCTGCTCGCCACGCCGGTCGGGGAGACTCTCGACCGCTTCCAGCTGCTCGACGAGCACGGCGCGCCGCTCACTCCCGACGACCTGCCCGGTCGCCTCGCGCTGCGCGGCATCGACGTCGGCCCGCGGCTCGTCGGCTGGCGCACCAGGGAGACCGGGGACGAGCGCTGGTCGCTCGTCAGCGCCACGCCTGTGCACGACGAGGACGGCCGGCTCGAGCTGGTGATCAACATCATCCGCGACGTCACCGACCGCAGGCGCCAGGAGCAGCGGCTCTCGGTCCTCGCGCGCGCGGGCGAGGTGCTCGCCGAGTCGCTCGACGTCGAGCGGACGCTCGCCGAGGTGGCGCGGTTGTCCGTCCCCGCCGTGGGCGACTGGTGCATGGTCTACGTGCAGGAGCCGGACGGGCAGATCCGGCGGATGGCGATCGAGCACTTCGCGGGCCGCGGGGCCGAGGTGCTGGCCCGCCTGGAGAGTCACGACTTCCGGCCGGACGCCGAGGTCGGCGTGCCGGCGGTGATCCGGACCGGGGCCTCCGAGCTGCATCCGGTCGCGGACTCGGCGCTCGTCGCGGCCGACGTCGTCGACGGGGAGCGGCTCGCGGCGGAGCTCGAGGAGCTCGACATCCGCTCCTGGATGTGCGTGCCGCTGACAGCCCGCGCGCGGACGTTCGGGGCGATGGCCTTCCTCGCGACGGAGTCGGGCCGCCGCTTCGACGCCGAGGACCTCGCCGTCGCGGAGGAGCTCGCGCGCCGCGCGGCCGTCGCGATCGACAACGCCCGCCTCTACCAGGAGGCGCAGCGATCGCTTGCGCAGCTCGACGCGATCCTCGCCTCCGCCCCGACGGCGATCGGCTTCTGGGACCGCGAGATCCGGTACGTGCGCGTCAACGACGCGCTGGCGCGCCTGAACGAGCTGCCGGCCGAGGAGCACGTCGGCAAGACGCTCTGGGATGTCGTGCCCGATCTCGCCCCGGTGCTCGAGCCCGTCTACCGCGGCGTGGTCGAGAGCGGCGCCCCGCTCGTCCGCCACGAGGCGTCCACCGACCTCGGCGCGCACCGGCTCGGAGACGACCGGCACTGGCTCTCGAGCTACTTCCCCGTGAACACGGAGGACGGCGAGGTGCTCGGCGTCGGGGCGGTGATCATGGAGATCACCGAGCGGAAGCAGGCCGAGGACACGGCCGCCGCCCGCGCCCGCCAGCAGTCCGACGTCGCCCAGCTCGGCCAGCTCGCCCTCGCCGGCGCGGACCTGACCGCGCTGGCCGGCCAGGCGGCGGAGCGGATCGTCGCCACCCTCGGCGCCGACTTCGTCGAGGTCATCGAGCTGCTCCCCGACGGGAAGCTGCTGCTCTTCGAGGGGCGGGGCTGGCGCAAGGGCCTCGTCGGCTCCACGACGGTGCCCGGGGGCAAGGGCTCGCAGGCCGGGTTCACGCTGGAGGCGCGGGACCCGGTGAACGTCGAGGACCTGACCGCCGAACGGCGGTTCACCCCCTCGCCCCTCCTCCGCGAGCACGGTGTCGCGAGCGGGCTCACGGTCGTCATCCCGGGGCCCGAGCAGCCGTTCGGCGTGCTCGGGGCGCACACCGCCGAGCGCCGTGCCTTCACGGTGGACGACGTCACCTACGTCCAGGCGGTCGCGAACGTGCTCGGGGCCGCCGTCCAGCGGCAGCGGCTCGCCGAGGGCGAGCAGCGCGCGCGGGAGCGACTCACGTTCCTCGTCGAGGCGAGCCGCCTGCTCGCGGCCTCCCTCGACTACGAGCAGACGCTCCAGGCGGTGGCCGACCTCGCGGGGACGCAGATCGCCGACTGGATCTCGGTCTACCTCACCGACGAGCAGGGGGAGGTCAGGCGCATCATCGGCCGCCATCCGGACCCCGAGCAGGACGCGCTCGTCGCGGAGATCACGGAGCGCTACGCGATCCCCGTGGACGAGAGCCACCCCGTCTACCACGTGATCCGCGACGGCGAGTCCCGGCTGACCCCCGAGGTGGACGACGAGCTGCTCGCCTCCGTCGCTGTGGACGGCCGGCACCTGGAGCTCCTCAAGCGGCTCGGGATCCGCTCGGGGATCATGGTTCCGATCCCGCTCGGAAGCGAGACGGTGGGCGCGATCGGCTTCATTCGCTCCCAGGACCCGCCCTACACGGACGACGACGTGGGGCTCGCCGAGGAGCTCGCACGCCGCGCCGGCCTCGCGATCGAGAACGCCCGCCTCTTCCGGGCGGCCGAGTTGGCGCGGCAGGAGGCGGAGGCGCGGGCGGAGTCGGCTCAGACGCTCGAGTTCGTCGGCGACGGCGTCTTCCTGCTCGACCGGGGCGGGGCGGTGCGGCTCTGGAACCCCGCCGCGGAAGGGATCACGGGCCTGCCGGCCGAGTCGGTGGTCGGCCGCCCCGCCTTGGAGGCGATCCCCGGCTGGGCCGAGCTCGCA
This sequence comes from Gaiellaceae bacterium, assembly GCA_040905885.1. Taxonomy (GTDB): domain Bacteria; phylum Actinomycetota; class Thermoleophilia; order Gaiellales; family Gaiellaceae; genus JACVRU01. The sequence continues at coordinate 12,914 of JBBDQR010000103.1, forward strand.
CCGCGGGTGCCGATCGTCGGCGTCGAGGCCGGCGCGGCCGGCGCCAGGCCGCAGACCCTTCCGCTCGACGTCGACGGCCGCGAGCTGTGGCTCTCGATCTCGGGGGTCGGGTTCGAGCACGGCACCGTCTTCGCCTTCCGGGACGTGACCGAGGAGCGCGCGGTCGAGAAGCTGAAGAGCGACTTCGTCTCGACCATCTCCCACGAGCTGCGCACGCCGCTCGCCGCGATCTACGGCGCCGCGCTCACCCTTCGCCGCCACGACATGCCTCCCGACCAGCCCGAGCGCGCCGAGCTGCTGTCCGTGATCTCCAGCGAGTCGGAGCGGCTCACCCGGATCGTGAACGACATCCTCTGGACGAGCCGGATCGAGTCGGGCGGGCTCCAGGTGACCGTGGAGGCCTGCGACGGCGGGGAGCTGGCGACCGCGGTCGTCCGGGCCGCCGAGGTGCAGCTGCCACACAACCTCACGCTCCGCCTCGAGGTGCCGGGCGGCCTGCCCCGCGTGCTGGCGGACGCGGACAAGGTGCGCCAGGTGCTCTCGAACCTCGTCGAGAACGCGATCAAGTACTCCCCCGACGGCGGGACCGTCGAGCTCCGCGTCGAGCCGGTCGGCGAGCGGATCCGCTTCGTCGTGTGCGACGACGGGCTGGGGATCCCCGCGCAGGAGCAGGAGCGGATCTTCGAGAAGTTCTACCGCCTCGACCCGAACCTCACCCGGGGCGTGGGCGGCACCGGCCTCGGGCTCTACATCTGCCGCGAGCTGGTCGCCAGGATGGGCGGCACGATCCGCGTCGAGGCGTCGGCCCAGGGGCAGGGCTCGACCTTCGCCGTTGAGCTCCCGGCCGCCGGTGACGTGCTGCTACACGGCCTCGGCGCCTGAGCTAGGCTCGCACTCCCGTGCGCCGGGGCTCGCTTCTCACGATGCTGCTCATCGGGGCGGTCGCGTTCGCGGCCACCGCGGCCGTCGCCCTCTTCATCCCGTGGCTGCCCGAGCAGGTCTCGCGGGAGCGCGAGGGCATCGACCTGACCTTCTGGCTCGCGACCTGGATCTGCATCGCGATCTTCGCCATCGTGGCCGCGGTGATCGGCTATTCGTTCCTGAAGTTCCGCGTGCGGCCGGACGACGACAGCGACGGGCCGCCGATCCACGGCCACACCGGCCTGGAGATCGCCTGGACCGCGGTGCCCTTCGCGCTCGTGATCGCGATCGGCGTCGTCAGCGCGGTCGTGCTGACGCAGAACGACAAGGCGCGCGGCGGCAACGCGAACGAGGTCTCGGTCACGGCACGGCAGTTCCTCTGGACGTTCGAGCACCCGAACGGCGTCACCTCCGGGACGCTCCGCATCCCGGTCGGCCGCTCGACGGTGCTGACGCTCCAGGCGAAGGACGTCATCCACTCCTTCTGGGTGCCCGAGTTCGGCCAGAAGAGGGACGCGGTGCCGGGGATCGAGACCCGCCTCGTGATCACGCCGAAGCGCACGGGCACGTACCCGGTGATCTGCACCGAGCTCTGCGGCCTCGGCCATTCGCTGATGCGCTCCCGGGTGATCGTCCTGTCCGAGCAGGAGTACGCCGCCTGGCTCCGCGAAGGCGAGCAGGCCGGAGGCGAGCCCGCGGACGGCGAGGCGATCTTCGCGCAGGCGGGCTGCGGCGGCTGCCACACGTTCGGGCCGGCGGGGTCGACGGCCCAGGTGGGCCCGTCGCTGGACGACCTCCCTGACGATCCGGAGTTCGTCCGCACGTCGATCCTCGATCCCGACGCCCAGATCGCCGCCGGATTCCAGGCCGGCGTGATGCCGAGCTTCCGCGAGCAGCTGTCGGACGAGCAGCTCGAGGCGCTCGTGCAGTATCTGCTCGGAGGCTCGCAGTGACCGCGACGACGGCCGAGACGCACGCCCACGAGGCGCAGCACGCGCCGCCCCCGCAGGGCTGGCGGCGACTGACAGCGCCCGGCTGGCTGCGGACGCTCTGGATGGCCCCGGCGTTCGGCGCGCTCGGGATGGGGATCGTCCTCTTCTTCCGCTGGCTGGGCGGCTGGGACCCGCTCTGGGACATGCAGCCGATCGTCACGGTCGCGGGCCTCGTCGCCTTCCCGCTCGGCTACCTGGCCGGCATCGGCTGCTTCGACTACTGGGCCTACTACATCTCGGGCGGGCCGACGCGGCCGGAAGACCACTCCGGCCACGGCGCGCGGCGCTGGCAGGACTATCTCCGGGTCAACACCGACCACAAGGTGATCGGCGTCCAGTACCTGACGACGACGATCTTCTTCATGCTCGCCGGCGGCCTCCTGGCCATGCTCGTCCGGGCCGAGCTCGCGCGACCGGGGATGCAGTTCGTCGATCCGCAGACCTACAACGGGCTCTTCTCGGTCCACGCCTCGCTGATGATCTTCCTGTTCGTCATCCCCGCCTTCGCCGGCCTCGCCAACTACGTCCTCCCGCTGATGATCGGCGCGCCGGACATGGCCTTCCCCCGCCTGAACGCGCTCTCCTTCTGGATGCTGCCGGTCGGCGGCGTGATGATGCTCGTCAGCTTCGTCGTGCCGGGCGGCGCCTTCGCAGCCGGCTGGACGAACTACGCGCCGCTCGCCGACGTGAACCCGTTCGGGAATGTCTTCTTCCAGATGGGCGTGCAGTGGGCGGGGGCCTCCTCGATCGCGACGGCGCTCAACTTCCTGGTCACGATCATCACCATGCGCGCGCCCGGGATGACCTTCTGGCGCATGCCGCTGCTCGTCTGGGCCAACTTCTCGACCTCGCTGCTGGTCGTCGTCGCGACCCCCTTCGTCGCCGGCTCGCAGTTCTTCCTGCTCTTCGACCGGGTCGTGGGCACGGACTTCTTCCGGCCGGACGGAGGGGGCTACGCGCTCGGGTACCAGCACATCTTCTGGTTCTACTCGCACCCGGCCGTCTACATCATGATGCTGCCCGGATTCGGGATCGCCTCGGAGGTGATCTCGGTGATGGCCCGGAAGCCGATCTTCGGCTACCGGCTGATGGCGCTCTCGCTGCTGGCGATCCTCTTCCTCGGCTTCTCGGTCTGGGCACACCACATGTTCGTCTCGGGGATGGCGGACTGGCTCCGGATCCCGATGATGATCACGACACTGCTGATTGCCGTTCCCACCGGGATCAAGGTGTTCTCATGGCTGGCAACGCTCTGGGAGGGCCGGATCCATCTCGACACGCCGATGCTCTGGGCGCTCGGCTTCGTCTCGATGTTCGTGATCGGCGGCCTCTCGGGGATCTACCTGGGGGCCGTGCCGATCGACATCCACGTCTCCGACACGTACTTCGTCGTCGCCCACATCCACTACGTGCTGCTCGGCGGCTCCCTGTTCACGATCATGGCCGGGATCTACTACTGGTTCCCGAAGATGACGGGCCGGATGTACAACGAGCGGCTCGGCAAGGCCCACTTCTGGCTGACGTTCGTCTCGTTCAACGCGACCTTCTTCCCGATGCACTGGCTCGGCACCCAGGGGATGCCGCGCCGCGTCGCCGACTACGCCGACCGCTTCGCCGACCTGAACTTCTTCATCTCCGTGTCGTCGTTCGTGCTCGGGGCCTCGTTCGTCCTCTTCCTCTACAACATGGTCTGGAGCTGGCGCTTCGGCGAGCGAGCGCCGGCGAACCCGTGGCGGTCGCTGACGCTCGAGTGGCAAGTCTCCTCGCCGCCGCCGATCTTCAACTTCGACGAGATCCCGCAGGTCGTCGGCAGCCCGTACGAGTACGGCGTTCCCGGCGCGCGGCACGCTGTCCTCAACGGCGCCGCCCGCGCGGCGGAGCTCGAGGAGGTGCCTCCCAGGTGAGGCACGTGCTCGTGCTCGCCAACGAGACCGTCTCCGGGCGCTCGCTGCTCGAGGGCCTCTCGCGTCGCGCGCCGGACCTCGTCACCGTGATCGCACCGGTGAACGTCCCCGGCCGCGGCTACGTCGTCTACGAGGACACGCGCCGGGCCTCCGCCGGCCGGCGGCTAGACAAGACCCTCGCCACGCTGCAGGAGGGGGGCATCCGGGCGCATGGGATGGTCGTCGACGCCGATCCGGCGGACGCCGTGCGCGACGCGATCGCGACGCTGGAGCCGCCGCCGACCGAGGTCGTCGTCTCGACGCACCCGGAGACCCGCTCGGGCTGGCTGCGCCGCGACGTCGTCAGCCGCGTCCGCAAGGCCGCGGGGGACCTCCCCGTCGAGCACGTCGTCGTCGACCTTGCGGCCGAGCACACCGGCGAGACGAACGTGCTCGTGCTCGCGAACGAGACGGTGCTGGCGGATCCGCTGCTCGAGCGGATCCGCGAGCGCGCGAAGCGCGGGCCGGCGAGCTTCCTGATCGTCTGTCCCCAGAGCGACCCCGCGGCGGGCGAGCACCCGGAGGCCGAGCGGCGCCTGCGGCGGACGCTCGCCGTCCTGCGCGGCGAGGGGATCGACGCTCACGGGCAGGTCGCGCATCCCGATCCCTTCTCGGCCGCCCTGGACGCGGCCCGCGACGAGCGGGTGGACGAGATCATCGTCTCGACCTACGCGCCCGCGAAGTCGCCGTGGCTGCGGCGCGACCTCGTCCAGCGCCTCCACGCCGAGACGGGGCTGCCGGTCGAGCACGTGGTGATCGGCGAAGAGGTGCTGGCGTGACCGCCCACGCCGCGGCGCACGAGCATCACGGGCCGCCGCCGGCCCACCAGAGCTCCCGCGTCAGCTCATCGGTGGTCGGGATGCTCCTGTTCATCGCGTCGGAGACGATGCTCTTCGGCGCCTTCTTCACGGCGCTCTTCTTCGTCCGGGTCGTCGCGGCGCCCGAGGAGTGGCCGCCCGCCGACTTCCACCTGCCCGTGTTCGTCGCCGGGATCAACACGGCGATCCTCCTGACCTCGAGCTTCACGATGCACTGGGCGCTCCAGTCGATCAAGCGCGGCAGCCGTGCCGGCCTGCAGGCCGGGCTCGTCCTGACCTTCGCGATGGGCCTGACCTTCCTCCTCACGCAGGTGATCGAGTACTCGCGGCTCGGCTTCGCCTGGCACGAGAACGCGTTCTCGACGACGTTCTACGGGCTCACCGGCCTCCACGGGGCGCACGTGTTCGTCGGCCTGACGCTGCTCGGCATGGCCACGATCCGCGCCTTCCGCGGGCACTACTCGCCCGAGCACCACCACGGGGTCGAGATCCCGGGGATCTACTGGCACTTCGTCGACGTAATGTGGATCGTGGTCTACACCACGGTCTACATCCTCTAGGGAAGCCACTAGTGCAGAACCCGCTCAGAAGCGAGGCCGAGGCCTACCGGTTCGTGCTCGTGTCGGTCGCGTACTTCGCGGCGATCGTCCTCGCGGCGACGGTCGGCGGGGTGTGGGCGGGCGTCGTCGTCTTCGTGCTCGCCACCGGGGCCGTTGCCGGCTGGATCCTCTTCACGGGGAAGCGGGAGCGGCCGGCCCAGGTCGCCCCGCCCCGCCGCCACTCGGAGGACGAGCGCCGGATCCTCGTGATCGCCAACGAGACCGTCGGCGGGACCGCGCTCCGCGACACGATCCGGGCGAAGGCGGAGGGCTACCCGAGCTCGAAGGTGCACGTCGTCTGCCCGGCGCTGAACACGCCCGTGCGCCACTGGGCCTCCGACGAGGACCCGGCGCGCCGGGCCGCGGAGGAGCGTCTGAGGGCCAGCCTCGACCGGCTGCGCGCGGGCGGCATCGACGCGAGCGGCGAGGTCGGCGACGGAGAGCCCCTGCAGGCGATGGAGGATGGGCTACGGCTCTTCGACGCGGACGAGATTGTCATCTCGACGCATCCCGAGGGCCGGTCCCACTGGCTGGAGAAGGGCGTCGTGTCGGCCGCCCGCGAGCGCTTCGCGGTCCCGGTCACGCACGTGGTCGTCGACCTCGAGGCTGAGAGGGAAGAGGTCAGGTAAGCAGGACACGGTTCTCAGATGTGGAAGATATGTTCCACATGTGAGAATGGTGCTTCCGATCTTCCGGTCGAACGCTCAGGCCTCCGTTCTGGCCACGCTCTTCCTCGCGGCCGACGAGCGTGGGCTTTCGCTACGAGAGGTCGCCCGGCGCAGCCGTGTCGCCCAGTCGCAGGCCCATCGCGAGGTCACGAGGCTCGAGGAAGCCGGGATCGTCGTCAGCGAGCGCGTTGGCAAGACCAGGCTCGTTCGCCCGAACCCAGCCTCGCCCTTCCGCGAGGAGCTCGCCGCGCTGGTGGTGAAGGCCTTCGGCCCGGTCCCCGTGCTTCGCGAGCAGCTGGGGGCCGTTCCCGGCGTCGAGGAGGCGTACATCTTTGGGTCCTGGGCGGTGCGCCTCTCCGGGCAGCCTGGGCCACCTCCGCAGGACATCGACGTTCTGGTGATCGGAGAGCCGGAGCTCGACCTTGTCTACCGGGCGGCATCCGAGGCTGAGCGGCCACTCGGACGAGCTGTCAACCCGACCTTGGTCTCTCCAGGCGAATGGGAGCGCGCCGAGAGCGGCTTCCTCCGGACCGTGAAGGCGAGACCGCTGGTGCCACTCCTTCCGGGCGACCGATGAGCGACGTGATCCGTCGTCTGCTCGACGAGGAGCGACTGGAGGAGGTGCGTCCGGACGCCGCCGCGGCGCTCGCGCTCCTCGAGGAGGCCCGCCGTCACCTCGATTCGGCGGAGCGGATCGGCGATCTCGACCCGAATGGGGCGTATCAGTTGGTCTACGACGGCGTGCGAAAGGCGATCGCCGCGCACATGGCCGCGACCGGATATCGCGCGACGTCCAGACCGGGGGCGCATGTAGCCGTCGGCGAGTTCGCATCAGTGTCGCTCTTGAGCACGGAGGACGTGGCGCGGTTCGAGCGAGTACGGCGCAATCGCAATCGGTCGGAGTATGCGGTCGCTCACTTCACGCGCAAGGTCGTCGCGGACGAGCTCGTGTGGGCACGGCGGATCGTTGGCCTCCTCGGCGAAAGGCTCCGCTGAGGCCGGCGACTAGCCGGCGACGCGGACGAGGTACTCCGCCAGCGCCTGGATCTGCTCCTCGCTCAGCCGGCCGCCGAAGGCGGGCATGCCGCCGCCGCCGTCCGTGATCTGGGCGATCGCCCGGTCGAGCCCCGGCTGCGTCTCGTCGAGGTTCGGCCCCACCGCGCCGGTGGTCCCCGCGTCGGCCAGGACGTGGCAGCCGCCGCACTGCTGCGCGAACAGGTCCTTCGGCTCCGGCGGCGCCGCCGCCTCCCCGCCGCCCTCGCCGGGCTTCGCCGCCACGGAGGCGACGTAAGCCGCGACGTCGGCCGCGTCCTGGCCGGTGACGAGGTTCGCCGGCATCGGCTCCGTGGGGTAGGCGATCTGGCCGCGAACGACGTCCCGGATCGTGCTCTCGTCGAAGCCCTGCTCTCGCGGCGTCGCGAAGGCCTGATCGAGGTCGGGCCCGATCACCCCCTGCGTGCCCGCGTCGGCGAGCGTGTGGCAGGAGCCGCACTTCTCGACGAAGAGCTGCTTGCCGTTGGAAGTGCTGCCCGCCTGCTGCGTCGCCGCCGCCGACCCGCAGCCGGCCGCGACCAGGGCGGCGGCGAGGGCTGCGGCCGTCCCGGCGCCCCGGACCACTAAGCGGAAGGGCGCGCCTCGGAGATCGCCTCGACGGCCTCCTCGCGCGTCTCGTGGATCGTGAACACGCGGTCGAGCCCGGTGATCTCGAAGATCTTGGTGATGTTGCGGTCGCTGCAGACGAGCGAGAGCTGGCCGCCGTTCGGGCGCAGCCGCTTGACCCCGCCGACGAGCACGCCGAGCGTCGTCGAGTCGATGAAGGTCGTGTTCGTGAGGTCTACGATCACCGTCTCGGCGCCCTGCGAGATGACCTCCAGCAGCTGCTGCTTGAACTCCGGAGCGGTGTACAGGTCGACCTCACCCGAGAGTGAGATGACGTGGCGCCCTTCGCCGAGCTGCTCGGTCGTGATGTCGAAGTTCATCGCTCCCCCGATTCGCGGTCGCCGGACCTACCCGGCGAGTCTAACCGGACGAGGAGGTCCCGGAACCTTCCAGCCGCTTGATCTGCTCCTCCACGAGCGGCGCCTGCGGATCGTCCGGCGCGAGCTCGAGGAAGCGCTTGTAGGCGGCGATGGCGACCGGCGTGTCGCCGGCGTTCAGCGCCGCGTCGGCGAGCTCGAGCTGGGTGGGTGCGTCCTCCGGCCGGAGCACGACGATGCGCTGGTACGTCTCCTGCGCCTTCCGGAAGGCCTCCTGCATCGCCTGGATCTTCGACGAGAGCTCGGCCTGCGCCTGCGAGGCGATGGCGTTCGAGATCGGACGGTCCGCGAGCGCCTGGCCGAGCGGCGTGCTGGTCGGCGGCAGCAGGTCGGCGTCCGGGTTGGCGAACTGGGCGCGCGCCTGCGCCTGTTGCGCCTCGCTCCGCAGCCGGCCCGCGCGGGAGACGTACAGCGTCGCCAGCTCGCGCAGGGCGGCGTCGTCCCGCGGGCGCAGCCGCGCGAAGCGATCGAGCACCGGCACGGCCTCGTCCAGGCGGCCCTCCGTCTGGAGCGCCGTGGCGAGCTCGCGCAGCGCCTCGGCGTCGCGCGGGTTCGCGTCCACCTTCTTCTGAGCGTCCCCGAGCGACGGCCCACCCGAGCTGCCGCGGCCAGTGAAGATGTCGCCGATCCCGCCCTGCACGTCCGAGCCGACGCCGAAGACGACGAAGCTGAGCGCGAAGACGAGCGCGAGGACGGCGAAGACCCACTTCGCGTTCCGCCTCAGGCGGGAGAAGAAAAGGGTCTCCTCTAAGGTAGTGGCTGCGCCGCTGGCTCGGATGCCAGGAGTTTGCTTCGCGCGCTGTACGCGGCGGCGGTCAGCTCGGGCCATTCGGTCATTCCCCTTCGGTAGCGCTCGGTTCCGTCGACGACAGTCAGGAGCACGCGGCTCGGGGACCCGCCGAAGACCACCGCCCCGACCGGGTCTTCCCACGGCAGGTACGGCGAGCCTTGGAGCGAAACGACGGTGAGATCGGCGTGCTTGCCGGGGGCGAGCGAGCCGGTCTCCGCGTCGAGCCCGAGGGCGCGCGCGGAGCCCAGGGTAGCGAGTTCCAGGGCCTCCCGAGCGGAAATGGCGTCAGCGCGCCGCTCGCGCGCGCGGGCCGCCATCACGCAGGCGCGCAGCTCCTCGAACATGTCGAACGACGGCGTCGAGGCGGGACTGTCGGTGCCGAGGCCCACCCGGATCCCGGCGTCGAGCAGCGTCCGCAGCGGCGCGATGCCGCAGCCCAGCAGCGCGTTCGAGCGGGGGCAGTGCGCGACCGAGACGCCGGCGGCGGCGAGCAGGGCGGTCTCCTCGTCGTCGAGGTGGACGCAGTGGGCGGCCACGAGGCGATCGCCGAGGAGGCCGTGCTCGGCCAGCTCCCGGATGGAAGTGAGCCCGCGGCCGCTCCGTGCCCACTCCACCTCGAGCTCGGTCTCCGCGAAGTGCGTCATCAGCGGCACGCCGAGCTCCGTCGCCGCCCGCCACAGCTCGAGCGAGGCCGTGAAGACCGTGTGCGGCGAGACCCCGATGCGGACGCGGTCGGAGAGGGAGCTGGCGACGCGGTCGCGGTTCGCCTCGAACCGCTCCGCGATGTGGTCGGTCTCGCGCCCGAAGACTTCGAGGTAGACGATCGCCCGCAGGCCGAGCTCGGCGCACGCGGTCGCCGCCGCGCCGCTGTAGCTGGCGTCGCCGACGGTCGTGATCCCGGACCGCAGGCACTCGGCCGCCCCCAGGCGCGCGATCGCCGTCATCTCGTCGAGGTCGAGCCGCGCCTTCCGCTGGACGTGGACGGAGAGCCACTCGTCGAACTGCCGGCCGTCGCCGAAGCCGGCGTAGACGGCGTACTCGAGGTGCGAGTGCGCGTTGACGAAGCCGGGGACGATGACGGCCCCGTCGAAGTGCTCTCCGCGGCCGGGGCTCACGTCCGTGATGACGCCGTCCTCGACGGTGACGGCGCCGTCGCGGATCGGGTCGCTCTCGATGGGTAGCACCCAGTCGGCGGAATACACCGGCACGGCGGGCGAGGCTACCACCGGTGGGCCGCCGCACCCGTGCGGGCGCGGCGGCCTCGCGGGGAGCCGGCTACGGCTCGACGGTGTAGGTCGCGAGCATGCCGGCGCTGATGTGGTCGTTGACGTGGCAGTGGAAGAGCCACGTCCCGTCGGCGTCGGGGGTCATGTCGAAGACCTTCATGGTCGCCGGCAGGAGCTCGACGATGTCGCTCCGCATCCCCGCCCACGTGCCCGTGTTGCCGTGCCAGTGGGGCGTGTGCAGGTCGACCTCGGTGCCCATCCCGAGCATGTACCAGCGAACGCGCTCGCCCTGGGTCATGTCGAGGCCGGTCAGGTTGCCGTAGACGAGCCCGTTGATCGAGTGCATCAGGTTCGACTCGACGAACCCGTCGTCGGCCGGCTTGACGCTCTGCGGGACGCCCGCGTACTGCTGGATGTTCGCGGCCAGGTAGTGGCTCGCGTTCTCGTCGAAGACCGTGAACATGGTCACGAGCTCGCGGTCGACGTCGGTCGGCGCGCCGTCGGCGTCCAGGCTGCCCTCCCGGCCGATGATCATCGGCCCGATCAGGCCGGCGTTCGTGTCGGCGGGCTCGTCGACGTGCGAGTGGTACATCCAGAGGATCGTGCTCGGGTCCATCGGCCCCGGGCCGGCCCGCTCCGGCACCTCCCAGACGTACGTGTGCGTGCCGCCCGGCTCGACGGCGTCGTCGGCCTTGTCGCCGCCGCTCGTGCCGTCCTCGTACGGCGCTCCTTCGGAGTTCTTCTCGTAGAAGACACCGTGCGGATGCACGCTGAACGGCAGGCTGGCGTTGTTCTTGAAGTGGACGACGATCGTGTCCCCGACCTCGCCACGGATCACCGGGCCGAGCGTGCCCAGGTGCTCCCAGTCGGCCGGCCGTTCTTTCAGCGTCGTGAAGGTGTCGTCCGTGTACTCGCGGTAGAGCGCCTTCACGTAGACCTTCCCGATCCGGTTGCGGCCCCCGGCCACGAACGTGTTCTCCTCCTCGCCGAACGCCTCCCCGGTGATCTGGTTGATCCCGCTGGGGGCGTAATCCCAGGCGACCTCGTCCGCGGCGACGTAGTAATGCCGCGTCTGGACGGAATCGGCGGTCGCTGTCTCGGCCCCGCCGAGGAACGCCGCCGCCGCGGCTGCGATGCCCACCGCGAGCGAGACCAGCAGGCCCCGTCTCTTTCCTGTCACTTCCTCCACCTCCTCGAGCCCAATCGGTCCCAGGAGGGTGTCGAGGCCGGGGGCCGCGTCCATCGGCACCTTGTCGCAGGCCGTGTGCGGTTTCTTACGACCTACTCGGGCGCGGCCCAGAGCACGCCGGCGCGCGTCCACCGGCGCTCCATCACCGCGGCGAGCCAGATCGAGAGCTCGAACAGCAGCACCATCGGGATCGCCTCGAAGGCGAGCGACACCGGGTCGACGGTCGGCAGCAGCACGGCGACGAGGAGGACGAGGAAGATCCCGAGCCGCCGGTTCCGGCGCAGCCGCTCGGCGCTCAGGACCTGGAGCCGGACGAGCGCGAGGACGAAGATCGGCAGCTCGAACATGAGGCCGAAGCCGATCAGCGCGAGCGAGACGAACGAGTAGTAGTACGTCGCCCGGATCTGGACGTCGTAGAGCGCGGCGTCGTAGGTCGTCAGGAACTCGACCGCCCGCGGGAGCACGACCGTGTACCCGAACGCGACGCCGCCGGCGAACAGGGCGGTCGCGAACGCGACGAAGGTGGAGACGACGCGCTGCGTGTTCTCCGCCAGGGCGGGGGCGAGGAAGCTCCACACCTGGTAGACGAGCACCGGGAACGCGAGCGCGAAGGCGCCGTAGAGGCTGACCTTGACGGCCGTGAAGAACGGCTCCGTGACGCCGAAGGTGACGAGCTGCCTGTCGTCCGGCAGCGGCCGGGTCAGCCACTCGATCAGCGTGGTATGGAAGGCGAACGCGAGCACGAAGCCCGCGGCCACGGCGAGCAGCGAGATGAGGAGGCGCGCGCGTAGCTCCCCCAGGTGCTCGACGAGCGTGGCCTCCTCGCCGTGGCGGAGTCGCCGCGGGTAGAGCCTGCGCACGGGCGTCCTAGTGCCCATTCAGTGAATGTTGCCGAGCTTCTGGGTTGCGAGCGCCAAGCGATGCAAGGACGCAGGGAGCGCCCATAGCCGAAGCTATGGGCGCGACTCCCGGGGCCCCCGCGAAGTGCGCAGCACTTCGTGGGGAAGGGCTGAGGGACGCCGCAGCGCGCCGTGTGATCGCGGGCCAGAAGCCGGAGGACATTTGCTGAAGGGGTACTAGTGGACGGTGTCCCGCTCGCGCGCCTCGGTCGGCGCCGAGGGCAGCTCGGCGGGCACCTCGTCCACCGCGTCGTCCTTGCCGGTGACGGAATCCTTGAACTCGCGGAGGCCGCGGCCGAGCGAGCGTCCCATCTCGGGCAGCCGCTTGGGGCCGAAGATCAGCAAGGCCACCAAGAGCAGGACGAGGATCTCCCAGACGCCGATTCCGAAGGGCACGTGTCAAGCGTAGCAGCGTGGGGGAAAGGCCAAAGGATGCGGAAGAAGCCGCTCTCCGAGCAGGTGGTCGTGGTCACCGGCGCCTCGTCGGGCCTCGGCCGCGCCGTCGCGCGCCTCGCGGGCCGGCGGCGCGCCCGTGTCGTCTGCGCGGGGCGGAACCCGACGCGCTCGAGGCGGCCGTCGCGGAGGTCGAGGACGGGGGCGGCCAGGCGCTCGCCGTCGAGCTCTACGTCGCGAGCGAGGACGAGTGCCACCGGCTCGTCGAGCAGGCCGTGGACGCGTTCGGCAGCATCGACTCCTTCGTCCGCTCGCACATGGTCAGCGTCTACGGCGAGACGCAGGAGCTGCCGCCGATCTACCAGCCGGAGCCGTTCGCCGAGGTCGTCCTCCACTGCTGCGAGGACCCGCCCCGCGAGCTGCCGATCGGCTGGGGCGCGCAGAAGGCTCTCTGGGCCCAGAAGCTCGCGCCGCGTCTCGTCGACCGCCGGCTGCTGCGGACTGGCTGGGAGTCCCAGACGACCGGCGAGCCGAAGTCGATCGACGAGCCCGACAACCTGTTCGAGCCGCTGCCCGGCGACCCGGGCGCGCGCGGCCGCTTCGACGCGCAGGCGAGGGCGCGGACGGCCTGGACGACGCTGCGGCTGCACCCGATGCTGGCCACCGCGCTCGCGCTGATCGGCCTGGGCCTACCGGCCCAGCTGGCCCGCCGGGCCGCCTCCAACGGGCACGCCGGCCCGCTCAGGCGGCTCACCCGGATCGGCTAGACTGAGTCACGTGACGGGGTCGGACCCCGCATCTTTTCTGCCACGGAAGTGTCACAAATGACGCAACTCGAGCTCAAGAACCTGCACGTCGCCCTCGAGGACGGAACCGAGATCGTCAAGGGCGTCGACCTGACGGTGGAGTCCGGCGAGGTCCACGCGGTCATGGGCCCGAACGGCTCCGGCAAGTCGACCCTGGCGTACGCGCTGATGGGCCATCCGGCCTACCAGATCACCGAGGGCCAGATCCTCCTCGACGGCGAGGACGTGACGGAGCTCGCCGCCGACGAGCGGGCCCAGCGCGGCCTCTTCCTCGCCTTCCAGTACCCGCACGCCGTGCCGGGCGTCACCGTGACGAACTTCCTCCGCTCGGCGATCAACGCGATCCGCAAGGCGCGGGCCGGCGGCGCGGACGACCCGATCCCGCTCAAGGAGTTCCGCACCGAGATCCTCGCTGCGATGGACAGGCTGAAGGTGCCGCGCGAGCTCGCGCAGCGGTACCTGAACCAGGGCTTCTCGGGCGGCGAGAAGAAGCGCGTCGAGATCCTCCAGATGGCGCTGCTGAAGCCGCGGATCGCGATCCTCGACGAGACCGACTCGGGCCTGGACATCGACGCCCTCAAGGTCGTGGCGCAGGGCATCCAGGACCTCGTCGGCCCGGAGATGGGCGCGCTCGTGATCACGCACTACCAGCGGATCCTGAACTACATCGAGCCTGACTTCGTCCACGTCTTCGTGGGCGGCGCTATCGTGGCGGAGGGCGGCCCCGAGCTCGCCCACAAGCTCGAGGCCGAAGGCTACGAGGCATTCTTGCCGGAGGGGGTGATCGCCGGTGGCTGAGACTCAGACTGAGACCGAGGTCGTCAGCGGGATCGGCTCGGACTACGAGATCAAGTACGGCTTCCACGTCGCCGAGGACTACTTCTTCAAGTCGGGGCGCGGCCTCTCCCACGAGCTGGTCGACGCGATCTCGTCCCACAAGGACGAGCCGGACTGGATGCGGAAGTTCCGGCACAGGAGCCTGGAGTACTTCCTCGCCCGGCCGCTGCCCGGCTGGGGCGCCGACCTCTCGACGATCGACTTCGAGAACATCTTCTACTACATCCGGCCGACCGAGAAGCAGGCCAAGTCCTGGGACGACCTGCCCGCGGACATCAAGGACACCTGGGACAAGCTCGGCATCCCGGAGGCCGAGAAGAAGTACCTCGCGGGCGTCGGCGCGCAGTACGAGTCCGAGGTCGTCTACCACAAGCTCCAGGAGAGCCTCGAGCAGCAGGGCGTGCTCTTCCTCGACATGGACTCGGGCCTGCGCGAGCACGAGGAGATCGTCAAGCAGTACTTCGGCACGATCATCCCGCAGAACGACAACAAGTTCGCGGCGCTCAACTCGGCCGTCTGGTCGGGCGGCTCGTTCATCTACGTGCCACCCGGCGTCCACATCGAGATGCCGCTCCAGGCCTACTTCCGGATCAACGCCGAGAACATGGGCCAGTTCGAGCGCACGCTGATCATCGTCGACGAGGACGCCTACGTGCACTACGTCGAGGGCTGCACCGCGCCGATCTACTCGTCCGACTCGCTTCACTCCGCGGTCGTCGAGATCATCGTCAAGCCGCGCGGGCGCTGCCGCTACACGACGATCCAGAACTGGTCGACGAACGTCTACAACCTCGTCACCAAGCGCGCTGTCGCCTACGAGGACGCGACCATGGAGTGGGTGGACGGGAACCTGGGCTCGAAGGTGACGATGAAGTACCCGGCGATCTGGCTGCTCGGCGAGCGCGCGCACGGCGAGGTGCTGTCGATCGCGTTCGCCGGCAAGGGCCAGCACCAGGACGCGGGCGGCAAGGCGGTCCACGTCGCGCCGAACACGTCCTCGGTGATCACGTCCAAGTCGATCTCGAAGAACGGCGGCCGCGCCGGCTACCGTGGCCTGCTCGAGGTGGCGAAGGGCGCGCACGGCTCCAAGTCGAAGGTCGTGTGCGACGCGCTGATTCTCGACGAGGAGTCGCGCTCCGACACCTACCCGTACATGAAGATCGACGAGTCCGACGTGGACATCGGCCACGAGGCGACCG
>JBBDQR010000104.1:0-4770 GCA_040905885.1 Gaiellaceae bacterium
TCGAGCAGGTCGCGCAGCTCCTCCTGGCCGAGCAGCTCCCGCAGCAGGTCGCGGTCGAGCGACAGCGCCTGCGCGCGCCGCTCGGCCGGGGGCGTGTCGTCCTCGTACATGTACGTGGCGACATAGTCGAAGAGCAGCGAGGCGGAGAAGGGCGAGGCCGACGGGGTCTCGACCTCGACGAGGTCGAGCTTCCGCTGCTTCAGCCCGGCGAGGATCTCCTTCAGCGCCGGCAGGTCGAAGACGTCCTGCAGGCACTCCCGGTAGGTCTCGAGGACGATCGGAAAGGCCGGATAGCGCCGCGCCACCTGGAGCAGCGCCTGCGACTTCAGCCGCTGCTGCCAGAGCGGCGTCCGCTCGCCGGGGCGGCGGCGCGGGATCAGCAGCGCGCGGGCCGCGTTCTCGCGGAAGCGGGCGCCGAAGAGCGCCGTGTTGCCCACCTCGGCGACGACGAGCTCCTCGATCTCCTCGGGCCCGACGAGCACGTCGTCGAGCGGCGGCGGCGTGTCTGCGTCGGGCAGGTGCAGGGCGATCCCGTCGTCCGACCAGAGGGAGTGCACCTCGAGCCCGAGCGAGTCGCGCAGCCGCACCTGCAGGGCCATCGCCCACGGCGCGTGAACGCGCGCCCCGAACGGGGTCAGGATGCACATGCGCCAGTCGCCGATCTCGTCACGGAAGCGCTCGACGACGACGGTACGGTCGGAGGGCAGCGCGCCCGTCGCCTCCTGCTGCTCGCGCAGGAAGATCAGCAGGTTGCGGGCCGCCCGCTCGTCGAGCCCGTAGTCCTCGCGCACCCGCTCCTCGGTCGACGAGACGAGCTCCCGCGCGGCCTCGCCGATCGCCCGCCCGAGCTCGTACGGCCGGCCGACGCCCTCGCCCTTCCAGAATGGCACCGCGCCCGGCACCCCCGGCGCCGGCGAGACGAGCACGCGGTCGCGGGTGATCTCCTCGATCCGCCAGGTGGAGGCGCCGAGCAGGAAGGTCTGGCCGGCCCGCGCCTCGTAGACCATCTCCTCGTCGAGCTCGCCGACGCGGCCGCCCCCCTTTCCGGAAGCATCCCCGACGAGGTGGACGCCGTAGAGGCCCCTGTCGGGGATCGTCCCCGCGTTCGTAACCGCGAGCCGGCGCACGCCCTCCCGCCCGCGGATGACACCGCGCGTCCGGTCCCAGACGATCCGCGGCCGCAGCTCCGAGAACTCGTCGGACGGGTAGCGGCCGGCGAGCATGTCGAGCACGTTCTCGAGCTGCGTCCGCGGCAGGTCGTGGAAGGGCCAGGCGCGCCGGGCGAGGTCGTGCAGCTCGTCGACCGTGATCTCCTCGTCGGCGCAGATCGCCACGATCTGCTGCGCGAGCACGTCGAGCGGGTTGCGCGGGATCACGGTCTCCTCGATCAGCCCCTGCTGCATGCGCCGTGAGACGACCGCGGCCTCGAGCAGGTCGGCCCGGAACTTGGGGAAGATGCGCCCCTTCGAGACGGCGCCCAGCTCGTGCCCGGCGCGGCCGATCCGCTGCAGCCCGCGCGCCACCGACTTCGGCGACTCGACCTGGACGACGAGGTCGACGGCGCCCATGTCGATCCCGAGCTCGAGCGAGGAGGTGGCGACGAGGCAGGGGATCTGGCCGAGCTTGAGCAGCTCCTCGACCTCGACGCGTTGCTCGCGGGCGAGCGAGCCGTGGTGGGCGCGGGCGATCTCGCGCTCGGCGAGCTCGTTCAGCCGCAGCGCGAGCCGCTCGGCGAGGCGGCGGTTGTTGACGAAGACGATCGTGGAGCGGTGCTGCTCGACGAGCCGCAGCAGCTCGGGGTAGATCGAGGGCCAGATCGACGGGCCGCGCGTCTCGTCCCCTCCGCCCTGCCCCGGCTCGCGCATGTCCTCGAGCGGCACGACGACCTCGAGGTCGAGCTCCTTGCGGACGCCCGCGTCGACGAGCCGGATCGGGCGGCCGCCGGAGACGAAGCGCCCGATCTCCTCGAGCGGCCGCTGCGTCGCCGAGAGGCCGATCCGCTGCACGGGCTCGGCCATTAGCCGGTCGAGCCGCTCGACCGAGAGCGCCAGGTGCGCGCCGCGCTTCGACCCCGCGACGGCGTGCACCTCGTCGAGGATCAGCGTGCGGACGCCGCCAAGGATCTCGCGGCCGCGCGACGTGAGCAGCAGGAACAGGGACTCGGGCGTGGTGATGAGGATGTCCGGCGGCTCGCGCAGCATCGCCGCGCGCTCCCGTTGCGGCGTGTCGCCGGTGCGGACGCCGACGCGGAGCTGCGAGCGGAGCCCGGCGAGCGGACCGCGCAGGTTGCGCTCGATGTCGTAGTTGAGCGCCTTCAGCGGCGAGACGTAGACGAGCCGGAGGCCCTCACCCGGCGTCGCGTTCAGCCGGTCGATCCCGTGCAGGAAGGCGGCGAGCGTCTTCCCGGAGCCGGTGGGGGCCTGGATGAGGACGTGCTCGCCCGTCGCGATCGCCGGCCAGCCGAGCTCCTGGGCGGGCGTCGCGCGCGCGAACGCCCCCTCGAACCAGGCTCGCGTCTCGGGCGTGAAGTGGGCGAGCGGGTCCACGCCCGCAGACTACTCGGCGTACGGCGCGACGCTCATGTACTTGAAGCCGGTGTCGACGGCGATCGAGACGATCACCGCGGCCGGCCCGAGCCGCTCGGCCAGCCGGTGGGCGCCGACCACGTTCGCTCCGGTGGAGATGCCCGCGAAGATCCCGTCCTCCTGGGCGAGCAGGCGGGTCATCTCGACCGCCTCCGCGTCGCCGATGGGCTCGACGTGGTCGACCTTGTCCGGGTCCCAGTGCGGCATGACCAGGCCAGTCCAACCCTGGATCAGGAAGGACCCGCGCTCGCCGCCGGTGATCGCAGCCGACCCGGCCGGCTCGTGCGCCTGGATGAGGACGCCGTGGGGCCTCAGCGCCTCCGAGACGCCCATCACCGAGCTGGCCGTGCCCATGCCGTGGCAGAACGCGGTCACCCGCCCCTCCGTCTGCTCCCAGATCTCCCGTCCGAGCCGCTCGCGGTGGTCGGGGACGATGTACGGGTTGTTGAACTGGTCGGTCGCGTAGTGGCCGGGCCGGCTCGCCAGCTCGGCGGCGCGGGCGACCATGTTGTCGATGTCCTCGGAGGTCACGTTCGGACGTCCCTTGACGGACGGGATCACGTCGAGCTCGGCGCCGAGGGCGCGCATCAGCTGGAGGCGCTCCTCCGTGAAACAGTCCGCGATCACGATCAGCGCGCGGTAGCCCTTCGCGCCGCAGACGAGCGCGAGCGCGGGCCCGGTGCTGCCGCCCGTGTACTCGACGACGGTGTCCCCGGGCGAGATCAGGCCGTCCCGCTCAGCGCCCTCAATCATCGCCCGGGCCATCCGGTCCTTCATCGAGCCGGTCGGGTTGGCGTACTCGAGCTTCAGCCACAGCTCGGCGCCGTTCGCCGGGGCGCACCGGCGCAGCCGGACGAGGGGCGTGTTCCCGATCGCGTCCAGAATCGAATTCATGGGGCGATGATCGCCGAACTACACTGCGAGCGTGGCTGAGGTGCCCGCGCGGCTCTGGTTCACAGACAGACGACGAGGCGAACGCGCTGCTTGCGCGCAAGCGATTTGTCAGCGGATGGGTACGCATCCACCGGGGCACGTGGCACAAGGAACGTCGAAGAGGTCTTCCGGGTAAGACCTCCAGGCGGCTTCTCCGGCGCGATCTGGGATCTCCGCTCGAACCGCCTGCGACCGGCGGGCTGGACGTCGGCGGACGCGGCCGGGCTGC
This sequence comes from Gaiellaceae bacterium, assembly GCA_040905885.1. Lineage (GTDB taxonomy): Bacteria > Actinomycetota > Thermoleophilia > Gaiellales > Gaiellaceae > JACVRU01. Next base: position 3,748 of record JBBDQR010000104.1, read on the forward strand.
CGATCCTCCCCGGCCTCGCGCGCTACGAGGAGGTGGCGCGCGGCCGGATCGACCACGCGCTGCGCTTCACCGTCAGCCGCTCGCGCCGAGCCTACGTCTACCCGGCTCGCCACTACGCCAGCGACTCGAACGACCCGTCGCTGCGCTTCCCGCGGCTGGAAGGGTCTTGCCGGACGTTCTCTGCGCCATGCGGCGGGACGATGTGTACCCATCCGCTGAAGAAATCACCGCCGACAACGGCTCCGACTGGTTCATCTCCGGCGCGCCGCACCCCCGCTGGTCGAACGAGCGGCTGCGCGCGCTCAAGCGCGTGCAGGGCTCGAACTTCGAGGTCGTCGCCCCCACGCGCTAGACGACGAAGCGCTCCTCGCGGAGCGTGCCGAGCCGGAAGCGGTCGAGCGAGAAGGGCGAGAGGTCGAGCGTCGGCCCGTCGCCCGCGACGAGCTGCGCGAGGTGCTCGCCGACGGCGGGCGTCTGCTGGAAGCCGTGGCCGGAGAAGCCCGTGCCGTAGAGGAAGCGCGAGGGCTCGGCCGTCTCGCCGACGATCGCGTTGTGGTCGGGGCTCTGCTCGTAGTAGCCCCACCAGGAGGCCTGGATCGGCAGGTCGGCGACGAGCGGCAGCCGGCGAGCGGCGGGCTCGGCGAGCTCCTCGAGCGTCTGCTCGCGGCCGCCGAAGACGAGGCCCGGGCCCTCGCGGTGGAAGTAGAAGCCGGTGGCGAAGTCGATCGTCAGCGGCGTGTCACCGGCGAGGCCGCCGCTCTCCGGTGAGTAGTGCATCCAGCGCGGCTCGCCCTCGACCGGCAGCTCGACGCCGGCCAGCGCCGCGACCTCGCCCGACCAGGCGCCCGCGATTCAAGAGGCGATCGAAGAGTCGTTCGCGGAGCTGCATCCTTGGATGCCGTGGGCGATTGAGCTGCAGTCGTTTGAGGAGACGCAGGAGTTCCTAGAACGGGCCGAGCGGCACTTCGAGGAGGGCGAGAACCACATCATCCTCGGATTTCTGCGCTGCGACGGACGGTTCGT
>JBBDQR010000105.1:0-4723 GCA_040905885.1 Gaiellaceae bacterium
GCGGCGCCGCCGTCCTCCTCGTCGTCGGCCTCGTCGACGACGTCCACCCGCTCGGGGTCGTGCCGAAGCTCGCGGGGCAGCTGGCAGCGACCGGGATCGCGCTCGCCTCCGGGATCCGGGTGGAGATCGTCGGCGACGACGTGATCGCGACCGGGATCGCCGTGGTCTGGATCGTCGGGATGACGAACGCCTTCAACTTCCTGGACAACATGGACGGGCTGGCGGCGACGCTGGCGGGGATCGCGCTCGCCTACCTCGCCCTGGACGCCGCGACCGTGCACGAGAACACGACCGTGCTCGTGCTGGCCGCCGCGGGCGCGGCCGCCTGCGCGGGCTTCCTGCCCTTCAACGTCCGCCGCGGCAAGGCGGCGGCGATCTTCATGGGCGACTCGGGGAGCCAGGTGCTCGGCTTCACGCTGGCGACGATCGCCCTGCTGACGAGCTGGAAGCAGGCCGGGACGACCGTCGCGACCCTCATCCTCCCGCTCCTCATCCTCGCCGTGCCGATCGTGGACACGGCACTGGTCGTGATCGTGCGGCTGCTCGAGGGTCGGCCGATCTACCAGGGCGGACGCGACCACACGTCCCACCGGCTCGTCTACTACGGCCTCTCCGAGAAGCGCGCGCTCGTCCTGCTGGCGCTGATCTCGGCGAGCCTGGGCGCCTCGAGCCTGGGCTACAACGTCATCGACAACTCGCGCGTGACGCTCGTCGGCGTCCTGCTGACGTTCGTGCTGCTCGTCCAGTTCGCGAGCTTCCTCGCCGACATCGAGCGCGGGCCGGTCGCGCCGCGGGAGGGACCGCCGCTGCTCCGCGGGCTGATCGTCCACCGCCGGCGGCTCGTCGAGGTGCTCGTCGACTTCGCGCTGATCACGGCCGCCTTCCTCGCCGCGTATCAGCTTCGGATCTGGGATACCGGCACGGGCTGGGACCCCTACGTCGTCAACACCGTCCTCCCCGCGGTCCTCGTCGCGCGCTTCCTCACCTTCATCCCCTTCGGCCTCTACCGCGGCGTCTGGCGCTACGCGGGCGCCCGGGATGCGGTCTCGGTCGTCGCGGCCGTGCTGATCTCGGAGGCGCTCGCGGTCGGCTTCGTCCGTCTGACCGCCGAGCGCTGGGTCGACATCCCGCGCGCGGTCTTCGTCGTCGACGCCGCCTTCTGCATCGTGCTGATCGGCGCCTCGCGCTTCGCCGAGCGCGCGCTCGACCGGTCGCTCGTGCGGCTGCGCGGCCGCGACCGGCTGCGGCGGACGCTGATCGTCGGCGCCGGGCGGGCGGGCCGCAGCCTGCTGCGGGAGCTACGCGAGGAGAGCGACCACGTCGTCGGCTTCGTCGACGACGACCCGCGCCTGCGCTCGCGGCGCCTGCTGGGCGTCCCCGTCTTCGGCACGACGACGGAGCTCGGCGCGATCCTCGAGACTGCGAAGCCCGACCGGGTGCTCGTCACGATCCCCGACGGGCCGCGGGAGACGCTCGACGCGGTGGTGGCGGCCTGTCAGGAGGCGGGGGTGAGCTGCAAGTTCGTCCGGCGCGACCTCGATCTCGACCCGAGCCTGGTCCTCGACCGAGCGCAGTGACCGCGGTCGGCTCGACGTCCCGCGCGGAGGGAGCCCTCGTCCGCCTCGAGAGCGCGGCCGAGCGTCTCCTGGCCGTCGCGCCGCTCGTGACGTCGTACCTCGTCCTCTGCCTGGCGTACATCTGGCACTCGTACGCGCACGGGTCGCCGTGGCTGTTCTCGGACGAGCTCGAGTACACGCAGATCTCGCGCTCGATCGCCGAGACCGGGGAGGCGACGATCCGGGGCGAGACTCCCTCGGGCTCGTCGCTGTACACGTGGGTGCTCGCGCCGGTCTGGTGGATCTCCGACACGGAGACCGCCTACACGGCGGCCAAGTACCTCGGCGCGTTCGTGATGGCGAGCGCGCTCTTCCCGGCCTACGGGCTGGCGCGGCTCCTCGTCTCGCGAGGCCCGGCTCTGTTCGCGGGCGTGGCGACGGCTGCGATCCCGATGCTCGGATACTCGCGGCTGATCGTCCTCGAGGTGCTGGCCTATCCGTTCGCCGCGCTCGCGTTCTACGTGATGGCGAAGGCGCTCTCCACCTGGAGCCGGTACTGGCTCGCGGCGACCCTACTCGTGCTGCTCGTCGCCCCGCACGTGCGCACGCAGCTGCTCGTGCTCTGGCCGACCTTCGCGATCGCGGCCGCGGTCGCGCTCCTGCTCGGGCCGGCCGGGGAGTGGCTGCGCCGCCGGTGGGGGCCCGTCCAGTGGGCGGCCGCCGCGGTCGGGCTGGCGGTGATCGGCCACATCGTCTGGCGGGAGGCCGTGCACCACTCCTGGCAGCTCTACGTGACGACGACGCTGCCCGGCCGGATGCAGATGTTCTCCGAGTGGGCCTGGGGGGCCTTCGTGATCGGCATCGGCGTCCTCCCCGCGGTGGCGGCGCTGGCGGCGCTCTGGCGCCCACGCGACGCCCACCTGCCGGGCTACCGCGCGCTCGCCGGCCTGCTGATCGGCGGGATCGTCTCCTTCGGCCTCTACACCGTCGTCAAGACCACCTACCTCTCGACGATCTTCTCGTGGACGGTGAACGAGCGGAACCTCGCGTACCTCAGCCCGCTCTTCTTCGCGGCCACCGCGCTCGTCCTCTTCCGGCCCGGGGGAAGCCCGATGGCCTTCGCGGCCGCGGGCGCCCTGGTCGGCTATCTCGTCACCCACGCCTCCTTCGCGCTCGACTACTACCCGTACTTCGACGCGCCGGGGCTCTCGGTGCTCGCGCGGCTGAACCGCGAGCCGCTGTACTTCGACGAGGCCTCGATCGAGCGGATCCTGCTCGGCGTCGTGATCGGCTCGGTCGTGCTGGGAATCGGGGCGCTCTGGGCCCGCGGGAGGGCGGCGCGGGGGCTGAAGCCGGTGCTGGCCGGCGTCGCCGTGCTCGTCATCGCGTGGAACCTGACGGGGCTCTTCTCGTTCGGCGACGGGATCAACTCGCTCGGCAACCGCGTCCGGAGCGGCGTCCCCGACCCGCCGAACTGGGTCGACAACGTCACGGGCGGCAAGCCGACGCTCTATCTCGGACAGTCGATCTCCGACCTGAACCCGCTCTTCGTGACCGAGTTCTGGAACCGCTCGATCGAGGCGGTCGGGACGCTCGACGGGCAGGCGGTCGGGCCGGGGCCGACGCTCGAGATCGTTCCCTACCGGAGGGACGGGAGCGTCGTCAACGACCCCGGCGTCGACTACGTGCTCACCGACGCGCTCGGGGCGGAGCCGCTCGGCCGCCTGGTCTACGAGACCGGGCGCTGGCGCCTCTACCGCGTCGAGCGGCCGCTGCGGCTCCGCTCGGAGACCACCGGGCTGTACGAGGACGGCTGGAGCGGCCCGAAGGCGAGCTACCTCCACTTCGGCGAAGCCGGCCGGGAAGGGGTCCTGGAGGTGGTCGTGTCGCGCGCCAACTGGACGGGGCCCGACAAGCCGGGGAAGGTGACGCTGCGCGTCGGCTCGCTCGTCCCGCAGCCGCTCGAAACGATCGCGAACCCGTGCCGGGGCGGCACCTGCGTCGAGCAGCTTCCGCGGCTCGGGCGGCTCTACGACAGCGGGACGTGGACGGCCCACAGCGGCCAGGAGCAGCGCTTCCGGTTCAGAGTGACGACGCCGTTCAAGCTCGAGGTGACCGTCGACCCCACCTTCTCGCCCCACGAGTTCGGGGCGGGGGACGCCCGACAGCTCGGCGTCCGCCTCGCGGTGGGCTTCACGCCCGACCGCGGCTAGCCCCGGCCGCACGACTAGGATCTGCGCGATGCAGCGGCTGAAGCGCGCGCTGGCCATGGGCCTCGCCGAGCTCAGAGGCCGCCCCGAAGTCCCCGCCGACTTCAGCGAGGCCGACCGCGCGCTCTGGCGGCGGGTGCAGCCGTACACGATGACGAGCCCCGAGCGGATCTACACAATCGCCCGCGCGTGCGAGCACGTCAACCGCGCCCGCATCCCCGGCGCCGTCGTCGAGTGCGGCGTCTGGCGCGGAGGGAGCATGGGCGCGGCGGCGCTCACCCTGCTCGCCGAGAACGACCTGCGCGAGCTGTGGCTGTACGACACGTTCACCGGCATGACCGAGCCCGGAGAGCTCGACGTCCGCTGGAGCGGCGAGTCCGCCTCGGCGGTCTATCGCGACGGGTGGTGCGCCGCTTCGCTCGACGACGTGCAGCAGACGATGCGCGCGACGGGCTATCCCGACGAGCTCGTCCGTTACGTGGTCGGCCCGGTCGAGGAGACGATCCCGGCCGAGGCTCCCGAGACGATCGCGCTGCTGAGGCTCGACACCGACTGGTACGAGTCCACGCGGCACGAGCTCGGGCACCTCTGGCCCCGGCTCGCAGCGGGCGGCGTCCTGATCATCGACGACTACGGGCACTGGCAGGGCGCCCGCCGGGCGGTGGACGAGTACTTCCGCGAGCACCCGGTCCTGCTCTCGCGGATCGACAGGACCGCGAGGCTCGCGGTCAAGCAGGCGCTCTAGCGCAGGTCCTTGTTCGACTCCATGTCGAACCACATGGCGAAGAGGGTGAACTGCGAGCCGGCGATCAGCAGCAGCGCGACGAGCACGACGGTGCCCACGCTGACGTCGTTGCCCATCGCCCGCAGCACCACCTCGGCGATCCCGAGCCCGAGCCCGACGAGCGTCATCAGGATCCCGAGCGCGTAGAAGAAGACGAGCGGGTGGAAGTCCCG
>JBBDQR010000106.1:0-26828 GCA_040905885.1 Gaiellaceae bacterium
CTTAGCCGGCGCCGGAGCGGGCATGGGCCGTTTCCACGACGCGCTCAACGAGCAGATCGGGCGCGAGTTCGCCGCCTCGCAGCAGTACGCCGCGATCGCCGTCTACTACGACGGCGAGACGCTGCCGCAGCTCGCCCAGCACTTCTACCGGCAGGCGCTCGAGGAGCGGAACCACGCGATGATGATGGTGCAGTACCTCCTCGACTCGGACGAGCCGGCGGTGATCCCGGGGATCGAGGCGCCGCAGACGGCGTTCTCCGACGCGGTCGCCCCGGTGCGGCTCGCGCTCGAGCAGGAGAAGCGCGTGACAGAGGACATCGTCCGGATCGCCGGGATCGCGCGCGAGGACAACGACCTCGTCGGCGAGCAGTTCCTGCACTGGTTCCTCGAGGAGCAGCGCGAGGAGGTGGCGAGCATGTCCGGCCTGCTCGCGGTCGTCGAGCGCTCCAAGGACAACCTGCTGCTGGTGGAGGAGCACCTCGCCCGGACGGGCGCGCTCGCGGACGAGCCCTCGGGCCCGGCGCCCTCGGCGGCCGGCGGCGCTCTCTAGCTGACGCGAGCTCGAGCCCAGACGGTCACGCCTTGATCGTCGCGACGCTCGAGGGCGCCGTCGGCTTCGAGCGCCTCCAGCAGCTCCGCCGCCCCGCGCCGCCGCAGGCGCAGCACCGCAGCCAGATCGGCTGCGGAGACGTCGCCGGCGGCGGCGACGATCTTCCCGGCGAGGGCCCGCAGAGCTTCGTCGCGACCGGGCAGCCGGCGCAGCCTCGAGTGCCAGCGGCGTGCGAGCAGGTCGTGGAGGGTGGCCGCCCAGCCCCGGTCCTCCTCGTCGCGCCCGGCGTTCGTGAAGATCAGCTTCCGCTGGAGGGCGTTCACGGCCTTGTCGACCTCCCGCTTCTCACGGCCGACGAGCAGGCGCAGCTCGCGGCGCGTCGTCGGGCGGCCGAGGTCGAGCGCCGCCTCGGCCAGCTCGTGCTCGAGCGGATCGAGCTCCTCGTCGCGGAAGTCGTCCGGCGCGCCGCGCCTGCCCGTCAGCGCGTACACGGCCGGTAGGAGCCCCGGCGCCACGAGCCCGGTCGTCCGGACGACGTGCAGGCCGACGCACGCGAGCCGCCTGCGCGGCAGCTCGTCCTTCCACTGCCAGACCTTCGCCATCTCGGGCGTGAAGGAGACGAACCTCTCCTCCTCGTCGCGGATCGCCCAGTCGAGCTCGGTGCGCCCGGCGACGGCCTCCCAGAGCGACGGGAGCACGTAGTCGGGCTTGGGAAAGAGCAGCGCGATCCCGGCCTCCGCGACCCAGGCCGCGGCCTCCTCGACCGTCGAGACGGTCATCGGGGTGCTAGACGAACTCGCGGATGCGGGCGGCGACGGACGCCAGCTCGAGCGTCTGCCCCGTGACGTCCTTCAGCAGCTCCTCGGCGGTTGGCTTCTGGCCGAGCTCCCACAGCTCGCGCAGGAGCGAGCCCGCGTCACGCTTCGCGAACCAGTCGCTGCCGAACTCGTCGCGCAGGAACTCCCGCAGCTGGGACTCGAACGCCCACGAGCGCAGGTACGAGGAGACGTAGAAGCCGGCGTCGATGTCGCCGAGGTAGTCCGTCGGGCTCGGCTCGATCTTGAGCGCGTCGCCGAGCAGCTCGACGTAGCGTCCCCGCATCGTCGTCGGGTCGTCGGCGGTGTGGAACTCGAGCTCGTAGAGCAGTTTCGCGCAGTAGCGGCGGACGAAGAAGAGCAGCCCGGTCGAGCCCTCGGCGGCGAACTCGTTCGGCCGCGGGAAGTCGAGCCGCCGCGTGAGCCAGGCGGGCTCGTCGGTCAGGTGCTGGAGCAGCATCGCCCAGCCCTCGGTGACCGCGTTGTCGCCCAGGCGCCGCTCCTCGACGGAGAGGTCGCGGGAGGTGTGGGCGAAGTGCTCGGTGTGGCCGGCCTCGTGGAAGAGCGCGCGCCAGTCGTCCGGGCCGCCCATCGGCTGGATCACGAGCATTACCTTGTCCGGCACCTCGATCGGCGCGCAGAAGGCGCGCGGCGTCTTCAGCGGGCGCTGCTCGACGTCGATGTGGACGTTCTCTTGCGCCTTGAGGTCGATGCCCAGGTCGGCGAGCGTGCCCTCGAGCGCGGGGAGCATCCGGTCGGCGGGGAACTGCGCGTCCCACTCGGTCGCCCGGAAGACGCGCTGAGTGTCCCACCGCTCGGCCTCTGACAGCGACACCCCGGCCCGCTGCCGGAAGAGCTTGTCGCCGGCGTCCTCCCAGAGCCGCTCGGTGTCGGCGAGGAAGGCGCGGCACTGCTCGGCCAGGTCCTCGAGCGCCATCCCGAACCGGTCGCGGTAGAGCTCGAGGTAGGTCGAGGCGCCGAGCGCGCGGACGCCCTCGCGCATCGTCCGGGCGGCGTCGAGGTGGATCGGGTTCAGGTGCTCCTCGGTCAGCTCGGTGCGCAACCGGTCAAGCGTCTGCCGGCGGCCCCGGTCCGGTTCGTTGGCAATAGTCGGACGGAGCATCCGAAAGGGAATAGCGTCTCCGTCCAGGTCGGCCGTCAGCTCGGCCTCGAGCCGGGCCTCGCGCTCGGCGTGCTCGCGGGTCAGGTTGCCGAGGTAGCCCTCGGAGGCGAAGCGCCACAGCTCGTGGCGCCGGCGGTCGCCGTTCACGGTCGCACCGAGCCCCTGCGCCGTGTCGAGCGTCGTCAGCTCGGCGTGGCGCTCGTAGATCGGCTCGAGGTCGAGCGTCTCCTTGAGCCCGGCGAAGTGGAGGTAGTACTCCTCGTCGAGCTCCGCCATGAACCGGTCGGCGCCCGCTCGGAGCTCCTCGATGCGTCGATCCGAGGGCGGCTCGCTCGGCACGGGCCGTAGGATAACGGCGTGCGCACCCTCACCGTCCGCACGGAGCGGCGCACCCAGCTGCTGGACATCACTGCTCTCGTCCAGGAGGCGCTCGGGGATTCCGAGGAGGCATCGGCGGCGCTCGTCTACGTCCCGCACACGACCGCGGGCGTGACCGTCAACGAGGCGGCCGACCCGAAGGTCGCGCGCGACCTCGAGGCGGCGCTCGAGCGGATCGTCGACGACGGCTGGAGCTGGCAGCACGTGGACGATCCCGACGGGCCCAACGCTCCCTCGCACGTCCGCGCCTCGCTGCTCGGCCCGCAGGTGCTGGTGCCGCTCGAGGGCGGCAGGCTCGCGCTCGGCCGCTGGCAGGGGATCTTCTTCTGCGAGCTCGACGGGCCGCGCGAGCGGAAGGTCATCGTCACGGCGCTGTCCTGAGCTCGCCGTAACGTTCCCGGCCGTGGAGCGTTACCACGGGGCCTTCGGCCAGGACGCGTTCGGTCGCCGGGCCGAGCGCGCGGCGCGCTTCTTCGGCACACCCGGCTACCTCGTCGGCCAGACGATCGCGGTGATCATCTGGGTCGTGCTCAACTCGCTCGCTCTGAAGTTCACCTGGGATGCCTGGCCATTTATTGGCCTGAATCTGGCTTTCTCCCTGCAGGCCGCGTACGCGGCACCCCTGATCCTGCTCGCCGAGACCCGCCACGCCGAACGTGACCGCATCGCGGCCGAGCGCGACCAACACCGCCGCGACGACGAGCTCCAGCGGATCCTCGCGGCAATCGAGAGTCTCAAGCGCTAACGCGGGTACGCTGGCCGTATGGCCGCGCCGGTGCAGAAGAACGAGGAGCTCGAGCTCCACGTCGACTCGCTGGCCTACGGCGGGAACGGGGTGGCGCGCCTGGACGGCTTCGTCGTCTTCGTGCGCCGCGGCCTGCCGGGCGACACCGTGCGGGCCCGCGTGACGAAGGTGAAGCGCAACCACGCGGAGGCGCTCGCCGTCGAGGTGCTCCAGCCCGGCCCGCGGCGCGTGGACGCGCCCTGCGCGCACTACCCGGCCTGCGGCGGCTGCCGGTTCCAGGATCTCGCCTACGAGGCGCAGGTCGAGGCCAAGGCCGGCCAGGTCAGGGACGCGTTCGTCCGGCTCGGCGGGATCGCGGAGCCGCCGCTCGAGCCGATCCTGCCGGCCGAGTCCGTCTTCCACTACCGGAACAAGCTCGAGTATTCGTTCACGCAGTACCCGGACGGGCCGACGCTCGGCTTCCACAAGGCGGGCCGCTGGGACGAGGTGCTCGAGGTGGAGCGCTGCTGGCTGACCACCGACCTCGGCAACGCCATTCGCAACGCCGTGCGCGAGTGGGCGCGCGAGGAGGGCCTCGAGGCGTACGACCAGGAGGCGCAGACCGGTTACCTCCGCCACCTCGTCGTCCGGGAAGGGCGGAACACGGGTCAGGCGCTCGTCCAGCTCGTGACCGCGCGCGGGGAGCGCTTCGACACCGGCTACTTCGCTGAGGTCCTGCGGCGGTTCCCGGAGGTTCGCTCGATCCACTGGTCGGTGAACGACACGCCGGCGGAGGTGACGAACCTGCCCACGACGCTGCTCTGGGGCGAGGAGTGCATCGAGGAGGAGCTGGGCGGGCTCCGATTCCGCGTCAGTCCGAACGCGTTCCTCCAGACGAACACCGCGATGGCCGAGCAGCTCTACCGGCTCGCCCGGGAGTACGCCGGGCTCGCCGGCGGGGAGACGGTCTGGGACCTCTACTGCGGGATCGGCACGATCGGGCTGACGATGGCGGAGCGGGCGCTGACGGTATGGGGGATCGAGGTCTCCGAGGAGTCGGTCGCCCGCGCGCTCGAGAACGCCGACCTGAACGGGATCGCGAACGCCGCCTTCTTCGCGGGCAACGTCGGCCAGGTCGTCGAGGAGCTGCGCGAGCGCTCCGGCCCGCCGGACGTCGTCGTCGTCGACCCGCCGCGGGCCGGCTTGGCCGGGAAGGCGCTGCGGCGGCTCGGGGAGATCGGCGCGCCGCGCATCGTCTACGTCTCGTGCAACCCGACCACGCTCGCGTCCGACGTGAAGGCGCTCGCCGCCGACTACGGCTACCTGCTCGTGCGCGCCCGGCCGGTGGACATGTTCCCCCACACGCCGCACGTCGAGACGGTGGCGCTGCTCGAGCGGGACCGGGCACCCGATCAGTAGCGGATCACGGGCTCTGTGTGTGTTGGGTCCGCCGGCAGGGTCTCGCTGATGCCAGCCGCAACGCGCCGCGCCGTCCAGGCCATGGCAGCAGCGTCGAGCACGTCGTCGGGCGGTACGAGACCCGCCTCGAGCAGATCGTCAGACAGTTGGATACCCGCCGTGGCCAGCAACTGGCGTCGGAGCATCTGCCCATTCCAGGTTCGCTTGGCGTAGCGGAGTGGGCTGCCGGCCAGCGCGCGGAAACTGGCCTCCGGATGGCCCTCCTGCACTCTTGAGCCCTGCTGCTCGGCGTCGAGGATCGCCCGCTTCAATGCAAAGGCTTGAGCCGAGAGCGTGGGGTCAACGAGGCGCGCCTCGGCGTAGGTAGCCGCCGCGAGCGCGGCGCGCGGCGGAGCCCAGAAGATGCTCGAGCGGCGGACCCCCACCAGCGCCCGCGCAGCGGCGTCCGCACGTCGGCGCTCTCCCAGCGGTGGAAGTCCGATCGGGACGTCCACGACGATGGAGTCCGCAGCTGCACAGCGGGCAACGACCACATCCAGGTCCGGAGCGAGCCAGGCGTCCTGGAATCCTCGGTCGTCGACGACGACCGCGAGCCACCCACCTCGTGCCGCGTCGACGCCGACGGTCTTCATGACCCGCTGTTTCCCAGCCTGCGTTTCCAGAGCAGGTCCGCGTTCGCGGCCAGGAACGCGATCGACAGCCCGGGCAGTGCCGGCAACCCGCCGATCCCGAACGGATCCGTCCAGACGGCGAGCGCGATCGTCGCGGCCAGCGAAGCCAGCATCAGCACCCACGTCGTCGCGACGCGCAGTCCCCACCGCGCCGCGGCCGCCAGGAAGAGCGTGAAGAAGAGCAGGTCCGGAAGGCCGAGCGCGAAGATCTCGCCCGGGACGGGCGTCGCGTACGAGAGGGCGGTGAAGACCTTCGGCTGCTCGGTGACGATGTGGCGCGTCGGGCCGCGCCAGACCGAGATCGCGTCCACGAGCGGGATGAGCAGCGCGATCGCGACGACCCACGAGAGCCGCTCGAAGTAGCCGAGGAACCAGAAGGCGCCCGCGGTCACCGCCGCGAGCTTCGCGAAGTTGGCGGCGATCTCCCAGTCGGCGGCGTGCAAAGCCGCCGCGAGCACCGCGAACGCGGCGCCGACCGGCAGCAGCCCACGGGCCTCCCGGAGCGGCAGCGCCAGCCAGACGAGCGCGAACGTGGCCGGGAGCAGCGCGGCGGAGACGATGACCACGTTCGCCCAGGTGGGGACCTCGGGCGCGTGGTCGTAGAGCGCGTACCACGCGACGAGCGCGGCGAGCAGCCCGCCGGGGGCTAGTAGGGAGGCAGCTCGCCCCACCAGGTCCCGACGACCTTGAAGGCGTTCCAGAACGCGGTCTTCGTCGCCTGCTCGTCGAGGGAAGCGTCCAGGTCGGGGCAGACGAGCCCCTCGATCGTCGGCGTGAAGCGCTGGAGCTCGCCGAGCCGCGGCTCGAGCGGATCGGCCAGCGGGAACCCCAGCCCGTTCACGAACGCGAGCGCGTCCTCGCCCATCACGACGAGCAGCTTCGGCTGGACGATGTGGAGCTCGCGCCGCACCCAGGGCGCGGACTCCTCCTCGGTCGAGTCGGCGAACTTGAGGCAGTTGGTCCCGTACACCGCCATCGGGTCGACGCGCAGCCGCTGCAGCGACTTGAGCACGGCCTGCCCGGCGCGGCCGAAGAAGGCGACACCCTCCTGGAGCTCCGGGTGCTGCGGGCCGTACTTGAGCAGGAAGACGTCCGCGAGCGGATGCCCGGAGCCGAGCACGGGGACGCGGTCGCCTCCACCGGCCTGCGCGATCTCGTCACCGAGCTCGTTGATCTCGGTGATGGCCTTCTGGAGGTACCGCTCGTAGATCTCGTCTTTGGACACGGCGGCGGTCACGGGGGGCGCGGACTGAGTTCTTCCCTAGCGGACCCTTTCCTTGGCCTGGGCCATCCACTTGAGTCCCTGGAGGTAGACGAGCGACTTCGGCCGGCGCAGCACCTGGGCGGTGCGGAGGCTCAGCAGGAACTCCTCCGGCCCCTCGAAGGCGCGCATCCGCATCGCGCCCGTGCCGACGCCCTGGAGCACGTGCGCGTCGGAGCCCGCGCCCATCGTCAGGTTGTACTTGGCGGCGAAGCGCAGCGCCTCGTCGTTGTAGTTCTCGAAGAGCAGGCGCGCGTTGTAGACCTCGAAGGCGTCGATGTCGGCGAGATGGCGGTGCAGCGTCGCCGAGTCGGCGATCGTGTGCAGCCGGTCGAACGGGTGGGGGACGTAGACGAGGCCGCCCTGCTCCTTGATCGCCGCGATCGTGTCCGCGAAGGACAGCCCGGGCGGGATCTCCTCGCTGAGGAAGAGGCCGATCACCTCCCCTTCGCTCTCGGTCTTCACCTCTTCGCCCGGGATGACGACCAGCTCGCGCCCGCGGGCGAGCTCCACGGCCTCGAGCGCGCCGCCGAAGACGTTGTGGTCGGTGACCGCGATCGCGCCGAGCTCCTCGGCCTCCGCGTGGTCGAGCAGGTCCATGACCTCGATCCCGCAGTCGTGCGACCAGGAGGTGTGCATGTGCAGGTCGGCGAGGATCCAGGGCCGGTCGGCGAGGGGGTCCCCGTCGTGCCGGTGCGGTCGGCGGCGGCCGGCGAGCCGGGAGTAGAGCGCGTCCAGCTCGGCGGCGACGGCCGCGAAGGTCTGCCCCTCGGCGGCCGCGTGCGCGTCGGCGGCCTGCCGCTCGCGGTAGCCGTCGTCCTCGGCGAGCCGCGCCATGGCCGCGGCGGCCAGCTCCGGCTGCCGCTCGACGCCCGGCGGCGCGGCGACCGCGCAGCGGGAGGCGGCGGCCTCGAGCCGGAGCCGGCTCATCCCGCCCGGCGAGGGGACGAGGATCGCCGCCTCGCGCAGGACCTGCGCCCGCGCGGCGGAGTGGAGCGCCGTGCGCACGGTCACGCGGCCGGCCAGCGCGCGGGGGATGTAGGGGCGCCCGGTGAGCGGCTTCGTCCGCAGGAGGACGAGCTCCCAGCCGGGCAGCTCGCGCATCGTGCGGACCGCCGCCCGGGCGAGCGCGGCCTCGGCCGGCCGCCACTCGAGGGCGATCAGCTTCCGCTTGGGGGCCGGGGCGAAGAGGTCGAGGTCGACCCCCTCGGAGATCAGCTCGTAGTCGCCCGGGAAGCGCAGCGCGGCCGCGTCGGCGGCCTCCGGCGAGACGGCGACGAGCGCGTCCAGCCGGGCCAGTAGCCGCTCCCGCTGCGCGCGCCCGGGCGGGTAGCCGAGCCGCTCCGGCGAGAAGAACGTGCCGACGGCGAGCGCCTGCGTGTCGCGCAGCGCCAGGTAGGAGAGGCTGGGCAGGCCCGGCTCGAAGCCGTGGACGACGTCGTACTGCCCCTCGGCGAGCGCCAGCGCGAGGTTGGCGCGCGCTCCGACCGGGACGCCCATCCGGCTGCGCCGCGAGATCGGCACGGCCGGGCCCACGGCGATCACCTCGGCGGCCTCGCCCCGCTGGAGGGCCCGCCTCCCCGCGCGCAGGTCGGCAGCGCGGGTTGAGGGGGCGAGCACCGTGACGCGATGCCCGAGCCGCCTGAGCTCGGTGGCGATGCCCGCCACGTGCTCGTTCACGTCGTGCGGCCGCGACCACGCGAACGGCGTGACGAGGCAGATGCGAAGGCCCATCGGAGAGGACTCTAGCCCCGCGGCGACCTCCGAGTCCCGTGACAGAATCGGCGCAATGACGGCTCCGGTCCGTACGAGTTTTCCTGCCTACGCTCGGGGGCGTGGGGCCTGAGCAGGATCCGCCTTCCCAGCCTCGACGTTCCCGAGGCCCAGAAGCGCGACTTCACCGAGGCCGAGATCCACTCGACCCTGTTCGAGCCGGACATGCGCACGCTCGGGTATCCGCCACGCGAGAGCAGCCAGGCGGTTGGGGAGTACTTCCGCGAGCAGCGAACGCTCGCGCTGCGGCGTCTGCAGTCGCGCCGCGCCACCGGGCGCTACGACGGGCTCTATCTGATCGGCAACTCGCCGGTCGTCCTCTGCGAGCTGAAGCGGTACGACGCGCTCGACTCGGCAAGAGACTTCGAGCGCGCGAAGGGCCAGCTCGTGGACTACGCGAAGAGCGAGGACTTCGCCGAACCGCCGCCGTTCCTCGTCCTGTACTGCGGCAAGCCGGAACGGAACCGCTTCTTCATGCGCAAGACCGTCGCTGATCCGTCGCTCCTCGGCGAGATCGAGTACGAGGAGCTCGAGGAGATCTGGACATGGGACCGGGTCAAGGCCTTCCAGCTCCGCGGCGAGTTCGCCGAAGAGGTCGTCAACCGCGACCGCCTCCTCGAGATCCTCCTCTACCACCTGAACCGGATCGAGGACGACCTGCGCAGGGACGTGCTTCACGCCGTCGAGATCGCTTCTCGGGACGAGCAGCCGGCCCTGTTGACGGACTTCGGCCGCTGGCTCGTCGACAGGCCCGAGGCGCTCCGGCGAGTGCGGGAGCTGTACGAGCGCAAGGTCGCAGAGGTCGGAAGGCCCAACGAGCGTCAGGTCGCCGAGGAGATCGTCACCCAGGCGGCCCTGAACTACCTGAACAAGGTCTTCTTCCTCAACCTCTGCGAGGACCGGAACCTCCGCGGCTTCTATCGGATCCTGCGTGAGTTCCTGCCCTCCGCTCGTGCGTCGACCACGCCGACCACGGGGGCGGTCTTCATGGGTCTGCTCCGCCGGCGCCTGCTCGACACGAGCGGCGACCTGACCGCTGAGGAGGAACAGGCCTACCGGGCGCTGCGGCGCGAGCTGGCGCCCGAGATCGGCGAGCACGTCGTCGAGCAGAACAGCTGGCGTGAGCTGATCAGGGTCGCGTTCGACCTGGCCGAGGAGCAGTTCCCGCTGATCTACCGCCAAGACGCCTTCGACTACTTTCGCCCGCGCAAGGAGACGCTCGCCGAACTCGTCTACGACCTCTCGACCAAGAGCTTCCGTCAGCTCACCAACCGGCACGTGGGCGACATCTACCAGGGCCTGCTCTCCTCGCGCCGGAGCGGGGCCGAGGGCAGGGGCGGACGGCAGCGGCAGCAGTCGAAGCTCGGCGCCTTCTACACGCCGCACGGCGACGTCGAGTACATGGTCGGGAACCTGAACCTCACCCGTGAATCGCGCGTGCTCGACCCCTGTATGGGCTCGGGGCATTTCCTCGAGGTCCTGTGCGAGCGCCTGCTCGAGCTCTACCGCGAGGAGGGGCACGATCGACGGGAGGCCTTCCGGGAGATCGTCGAGAGCCAGCTCTGGGGCGGCGACATCGACACCTTCGCGGTCTCGCTCGCCGCGATCCGGCTCTTCCTGCTGGACGAGCAGCAGACGAGCGCTCGACCGCAGCTCTTCGTCCACGACATGCTGCTGCACTCTCCGGAGCGCCCGCAGCGCGAGCTCTTCTCTCAGGCCGAGCGCGCCGTCAGCGTCGATCGCGAGGTCGACGAGATCGCTGCGATCGACGAGATCGAGTTCGACGCGGTCGTCGGCAATCCGCCGTACGGGGCACGGAAGCCTGCCTACAAGGTGCCCGTCTACCGGCGCCTCTACGGGTCGCGCGATCAGGACCGGGCTGCCGGCAGCATCGCGACCGGCGACCACGACACCTACGCGATGTTCTTCGCCAACGGCATCGAGCGCGTGAAGGAGGGCGGGCGGCTCTGCCTGATCTCGAACGACAGCTTCCGGTCGCTGACGACATATGCGGCGCTGCGCCGCCACATCCTCGACCGGTGCAAGATCGTCGAGATCCTGCTCACCGACACGAAGCACTTCGAGGGCGTTTCGTTCCAGTTCGCCGGCATGGCGATCACGACGCTCGAGAAGTGTTCCGACACGGAGGCGAGGGCGGCGAACGTGATGCGGCTCGTGGACTACGTCCGGGACCCAGCGGACTTCCCGAGCCCGCCACCCGAGAAGGTCCAGGAGCTTCGTCAAGACGAGTACGAGGCGCTCGAAGAGACGCCGTTCTTCGTCGGCGTGCCGCGCGAGGTGCTCGACGCGGCGAAGAACTCGATCAGGGTGCGCAACGTCGCTCGCGGGAGGCAGGGGTTGGCGACTGCTGACGACCGGAGGTTCCTCGCGGCCGCCGACGACCCCCGCGTCCTTTCCGCGCGGATTGCCGCGGCGTTGAGCGAGGAAGAGCAGCAGGTTGGGATCCCTGTGGGCAAGCCATACTGGGTGCCGTTCGCCAAGGGTGAGGGATTCGGGGAGTACTGGCGCGAGCCCGCCACGGTGATCGACTGGTCCCAAGAGTCTGTCGCTGAGTTGGCCCGCCGCGATCGGCTACCTGCTGGGACGCCGCGCAGGCCGAGGTTCCAGAACCGCGAGTTCTACTTTGAGCCAGGACTGACGTACTCCGTTGTCTCCGCTGGCCGCATCTCGGTCCGGCTCATGCCCGAAGGCTGGATCTTCGGCCACAAGGGGAGCGCCGTCTTCCCCGAGGAGGGGACGAGTGAGCTCTTCCTGCTGGGCTATCTCAACTCGGCGCTGGCCACCTACCTCATGAAGAAGATAGTGAACACCACCGCCACAGCCGATGTTGGCTACCTGGAGAAGCTGCCGTACCGGCAGCCTTCCCCCGAGCTTGAGTCAGCCGTCGTCGAGAGAGTCGAGAAGATTGTCTCCGGCTTGAAGCTCGATCCCGGCGCGGATGTCCAGTGGCTGCGCGACGAGATCGACGAACTGATCTTCGATCTGTTCGAGATCCGGGCGTCCCGGGACGAGATCCGGCGCTTCTACCGCACCGTCGGCCGCGTCGAGGCTCAGGCGGCCGCGGCGAGCGAGTAGACCGAGACGAGGTCCGTGAGCCCGAGCCGGGCCAGCAGCGCCCGAACGTCCTCCGCGCATTCGGCGGCGGGCAGCAGCTCGAGCGGGCAGCGCTCGCCGGTCGGCATCCGTACGTCGCTCAACGCGAGGAGCCGATCGCCGAAGCCGTCTTCCGCAAGATCCTCCGCCACGACCGCGAGCGCGATCCAGGTGACGCCGGCAGCGCCCTTCGCCCGTAGCGTCCCATCGTCGCCGTGCTCGACCGGCCAGCCGCAGCCGCGGTAGTACGCCTCGAGCTGCCCGAGCAGCTCCTGCCTCCTCTCCACCATGGCGGAGAAGGTTGGCAGGAGCCTCGGACGGTACTTCCCTACGCCTTCGCGGCGGTCTTCTGCTGCTTGCGCTCGTGCTGCTTGATGAAGCGCTCGACCTGCTCGTGCGCCTCGTCGTCGACGATCTGCTTCGGCGGCGACTTCATCAGGTAGGCGCTCGGGCCCTCGAGGGCGCCGGCGACGCCGTCGTTCAGGGCCAGCTTCGCGAGGCGGACGGCGTCGATGACGATGCCGGCCGAGTTCGGCGAGTCCCAGACCTCGAGCTTCAGCTCGACGTTCAGCGGCACGTCGCCGAACGCGGAGCCCTCCATGCGGATGTAGGCCCACTTGCGGTCGGTCAGCCACGGCACGTGGTCGGACGGGCCGACGTGGACGTTGCCCTCGCCGAGGTCGTAGTCGAGCATCGACGTGACCGCGTTCGTCTTCGAGATCTTCTTCGACTCGAGGCGCTCGCGCTCGAGCATGTTGAGGAAGTCGGAGTTGCCGCCGACGTTCAGCTGCATCGTGCGCTCGAGCTTCACGCCGCGCTCCTGGAACAGGCTCGTCAGCACGCGGTGCGTGATCGTCGCGCCGACCTGCGACTTGATGTCGTCGCCGATGATCGGCACGCCGGCCTGCTCGAACCGGCGCTGCCAGTACGCCTCGCGGGCGATGAAGACGGGCATGCAGTTCACCATCGCGCAGCCGGCCTCGAGGATCTGCTCCGCGTACCACTTGGTCGCGGCCTCGGAGCCAACCGGCAGGTAGTTGACGACGACGTCCGTGTTCGTCTCCTTCAGGATCCCGACGACGTCGTCCGTCTCGCCCGGCGCCTTCTCGACGACCTCGGCGAGGTACTTGCCGATGCCGTCGTGCGTCATCCCGCGGGAGACCTTGATGCCGGTCTTGGGCACGTCGGCGAACTTGATCGTGTCGTTGGGATGCGCCCAGATCGCGTCCGCGAGGTCCTTGCCGACCTTGTCGGTTGTGACGTCGAAGGCCGCGGTGAACTCGATGTCGTGGATGTGGTAGCCGCCCAGGTTCACGTGCATGAGACCCGGGACGAACTGGTCCTCCGGCGCGTCCTTGTAGTACTCGACCCCCTGGAGGAGGGAGTTGGCGCAGTTGCCCACGCCGATGAGCGCGACGCGCACCTTGCGGTCGTCGCGCGCCTTGCCGTTCGTGGAAGCCATGGTGTCCTTTCCGAGGCCCTGCGAGAGGGTCTCGACGATGAGGTCGCTGACGTTGCGCCTGCGCTCGGAGGCGCGGCGGGCGAGCCGGTCCTTCAGCTCGGCGGGCATGCGCAGCAAGACATCCCCGTGACCGCGCGGAGGCGCGCCCTTGCGGCCCGTGCCCGTGAACGGGAACGCGAACCGGGAGGCGAGGATGCCGACGGCGACGTCGTTCAGGTTGCTGCCGCGGGCGGCGACCTCCTGCGCAAGCCGCTGCTTCAGCTCGGCGGGCATCCGGACGAGGACTTCCTTGCGCACGCTCGGAGTGATAGCAGATAAGTGCTATCGCCAGGGGCGCTTGGCGACGCCCTTCCGCTCGAGCTCGTCCCAGCCACGATCGACGAGCTCACGAAGTCGTTGAGCATTCGCGTCGGAACGGCGTTGCTGCTCGGCGCGTGCCGCCCGCTCCTCAGGCGTCAGCGTTCTCTTCCGCTTCCGCTTCTCCATCCTCTTCTTCCAGGAGTTGCCGAATCTTGACGAGTTCGTCTCGTTGATCACCCAGCATGATCATGAAGTAAGCGCCTCTTCCCGGTAGATCACGGGCTCATCGGCCACGAGTGAATGCTGCGTGCGGGGCAGGCACGGCGCAAGATGGCCGTCGCCGACGCGTCTAAGGGCGCGCCGCGAGTTGCCGGCGCACCGCGAGGATCCGCTGGAGCACCGTCAGCCAGGCGCTGGCCGTGAGCACCACGATCGCCCAGGGCAGCCCGCCCCAGGGCGCGAAGACGAGCCCGCCCGTGATCACGACCACCCGCTCGGCCCGCGAGCCCGGGCCCACGTCCCCCTTGAGCCCGAGCGCCTCCGCCCGCGCCCTGGTGTAGCTGACGAGGAAGGAGCCCGCGATCGCGGCGATCGCGAGCGCGAGCGCCCACTCCATGCCGTCGCGGTGGAAGACGAGCGCGATCGCGCCGAGCATCACGCCCTCGCCCACGCGGTCGGTGGTCGAGTCGATGAAGGCGCCGAAGGGCGTGCCCTTGCCGCTCTGCCGGGCGAGCGCGCCGTCGAGGATGTCGAGCAGCGAGCCGACCACGAACACGGCCGCGCCGAGCCAGAAGAACAGGATCTCGCCGCGGTGCTCGAAGTAGACGAGCACGCCGCCCGCCCCCGAGAGCGAGACGCCGAGCGCCGTCAGCGCGTTCGGCGTGACGCGGGTGCGCGCGAGCCCGCTCATCGAACGGGTCGCCAGGCGGCGCGCCCCGGACGTGTAGACGTCCTTGACCGAGTTCACGCCCGGGCGGGAGCGACGCGCCCCGACGCCGCGGCCACCGCGACGTAGGCGAGCAGGGCGACCGCCGCGCCGGCGGCGATGTCCAGCCAGAAGTGATTCCCCGTCGCCATCACGCAGAAGGCGACCCAGGCCGGCCAGGCGAGCCAGAGCACCTTGAAGGCGCGGCGCCGCACCAGCAGCGCCATCGTCACGCCGACGATCAGCGAGTCGGCCGCGTGCAGGCTCGGCATCGCCGCGTACGGGTTCGACGCGAGCTCGACGATCGCGCTGCCGTGGTTGAGTGAGGAGAAGCGCGCCAGGACGTCCACGAAGCCGAACTCGGGGAACATCCGCGGCGGCGCCGTCGGGAAGGCGATGTAGCCGGCGAGCCCGATCACGTTCGCGGCGAGCACCGTGTTGCGGAAACGGAGGAAGGCCTCGTTGCGGCGCAGGTAGACGTAGAGCAGCGCCAGGCCGAGCACGGCGAACTGCGAGAGCCAGTACGTCCAGGAGGTCAGCATCTGCAGGAACGACGAGGAGAGCAGCAGGCCCTGAAGCGAGAGCTCCCACAGCGCGCCGAGCCGCTGCTGAGCGTCGATCACGGCCAGCCCGTTGTCGATCGCCTGGGTCGGCGAGCGGTCGGCCATGCCACGGGCGATCTGGTAGACGAGCAGGAACCCGAACCAGATCAGCACCTGGCGGGCGAGGTCGGCGTACCCCTTCGGGAGCACGCGGCGGCCGGCTGCGATGACGGCGGTCACCGTCCTATCCTACGGGTGCTCGGCGGGCGCGGCCACGAATCGGGTCCCGATCGTGGACAGCAGGTGCACGACGCCGACGCCGATGAAGAGGCCCGTCGGAGCCGCCTCGTCCGAGAAGCCGAAGATGAACGGCGCGGCGACCAGGAAGGCGGCGATCACGACGTCGAGCGCGACGTGCATCGTCGGCGGGACGAGCCGCGAGAAGCTCGGCCCGGTCTGCGAGGTGGCCGCGACGACGATCAGGATCACGCCTCCTACGACCGCGATCGCCACGGCGGCGTCGGCCTCGAAGCCGAAGATGAACGGCGCGGCGATGAAGAACCCGCCGAGGACGTACTCCGCGAGTCCGTGGAGGCGGGCGGAGAAGGGGCCTTGGCTCAGCATCGGAGGAGGAGCTTATAGCCTCGGTCGGCGTGATCTCCTTCGCCGAGTCCTATGACCGCTTCCGGCCGCAGCCGCCCGAGGCGCTGCTCGACCTGCTCGTCCGGCTCGCCGGCGGGGGCCGGCCGGCGCTCGTCGTCGACCTCGGCAGCGGCACCGGGCTCTCCACGCGGGCCTGGTCCGGCCGGGCGGAGCGCGTCGTCGGCGTCGAGCCCGACGAGGCCATGCGGGCGGTCGCGGAGGCCCAGGGCGGCGCCGAGTACCTGGCGGGGAGCTCGTCCGCGACGGGACTGGCGGACGGCTCCGCCGACCTCGTCACCTGCTCGCAGTCACTGCACTGGATGGAGCCCGAGCCGACGTTCGCGGAGGTGGGCCGCATCCTGCGGCCGGGAGGCGTGTTCGCCGCCTACGACTACGACGCGATCCCGGTCCTCCATCCCGAGATCGACGCGGCCTTCGACGCCGTGCTCGACGAGGCCAAGGCCCTGCGCGAAGCGACCGGCCGCATCTCCCCGTGGACGTCGAGCGCGCCGCTCCGCAAGGACGAGCACCTGGGGCGGATGCGGGCGAGCGGGCAATTCCGGTACGCGCGCGAGCTCGTGCTGCACTCGGTCGAGGAGGGCGACGCCGAGCGCGTGCTGGAGCTGATCGGCTCCTACGGGGCCGTCGAGGTGCACCGCGACCGGCTGTCGCTCGCCGCGCTCGAGGCGACCGCGCGGAGCGTCCTCGGCGACCGGATGGTGCCGTTCTGGTTCGGCTACCGCGTCCGGATCGGCGTGCGTTAGCCGGCGCCGCTCACAGCTCGAGGACGTTGCCGTCCGGGTCCGCAACGTACGCGTACGGAATGCCGGGCTCGTGCTCACCGAGAGCGAGGAGCGTGCCTCCCGCGCGGACGGCGGCGTCGACGGCGGCGTCCAGATCGGCGTCCTCCGGCAGGGCGAGCCCCACGTGGGGAGGGTTTCGCTCGCCCTCCGGCCGAGCGTCGAGGGCGACGATCCCACCTGCGGGGAGTGCCATGAAGACGAGCCGCTCGCCGACCCGAAATGCTTCCCGCGCCCCAAGGGCGTCGCGGTAGAAGCGGGCGGCGCGCTCGGCGTCGGCGACGTGGAGGTGGACGTGGTCGAGCACGGGGTGCTCAGCCGCCGATGTAGGACATCTCGACCTTCTCGAGCTCCGCGGTCTCGGCGCTGCGGAGCTCCGAGTAGCGGTCGTCGCGCACCCGCCAAACCGCCGAGATCGCATCCCCGAGCTGCTCGTCGGAGGCGCCGCCGCGGAGCAGCGCGCGGAGGTCGTGGCCGCGGACGGCGAACAGGCAGGTGTAGAGCTTCCCGTCGGCCGACAGGCGCGCCCGCGTGCAGTCGCCGCAGAAGGGCTGCGTGACGGACGCGACCACGCCGACCTCGCCGGCCCCGTCCGCGTACCGGTAGCGCCGCGCGACCTCGCCGCGATAGGCCGGCTCGACCGCCTCGAGCGGGAACTCCTCCTCGATCCGCCGCACGATCTCGGCCGCCGGGACGACGTCGTCCAGCCGCCAGCCGTTGGTGTGGCCCACGTCCATGTACTCGATGAAGCGGAGGACGTGACCGCTGCCGCGGAAGTGGCGCGCCAGGTCGACGATCCCGTCCTCGTTGACCCCGCGCTTGACGACGACGTTCACCTTCACGGGGGCGAGGCCGGCCTCCGCGGCCGCCTCGATCCCCGCCAGCACCCGCTCCACCGGGAAGTCGACGTCGTTCATCGCGCGGAAGGTGGCGTCGTCGAGCGAGTCGAGGCTGACCGTCACGCGCGTGAGGCCGGCGTCGGCCAACGCCTGCGTCTTGCCGGCGAGCAGCGCGCCGTTCGTTGTCAGCGTCAGGTCGAGGGGCCCGATTGCCGCGAGCTTCGCGACCAGGCGCTCGAGGTCGCGGCGGACGAGCGGCTCCCCGCCCGTGATCCGGATCTTCTCGACGCCGAGCGAGACGAAGGCCCGCGCGACCCGCTCGATCTCCTCGAACGTCAGCAGCGCGCTGCGCGGCAGGAAGGCGTGGTCGCGGCCGTAGACGTCCTTCGGCATGCAGTAGACGCAGCGGAAGTTGCAGCGGTCGGTGACCGAGATGCGCAGGTCGCGGACGGGACGGCCGAGGCGGTCGGTCAACACCGGCCCAGCGTAGCCCGCGGCGTTGCGAAAGCGAGGACTTCGGACGAGCGGAAGCGGCGCTTCCGCTCGTCGCGAGGCGTTCTTCCGCCGCGTCTGAGTTGTCCGCCGGCGCCGGCCTCCCAGCGCCGGCGTGAATGTGGTCCGGCGTCGGCACACCGGCACCTGCCCCGTGGCCGAAGCGCGATTCACTCGCACGAGAGGCCGCGAGCCGGCTGGCCCAGCGGAAGGAGCAGAGGGAAGGGGGTCAGCGGGGGAAACCCTAGGGTTTTCCCCGCTCACACCAGACCTGCGCGAGCTGCACGATCGTCGAGGCGGCGGCTCCCATGTCCGCGACGCAGATCCACTCCCGCCGCGAATGGTAGTCGTGGCCCCCCGTGGAGAGGTTCGGGCAGGGCAGCCCCCGCTCCGACAGCCGCGCGCCGTCGGTGCCGCCGCGGATGATCTCCCGCTTCGGCTCCATCCCGGCCCGCCGGATCGCCTCCTCCGCGGCCTCCAGGATCCGCGGGTCGTCGATGTAGCGCTTCATGTTCGAGTACTGGCGCTCGATCGCGACCTCGACCTCGGCTCCGCGGCCGCGCGCGGCCTCCTCGGCCAGCCTGCGCACCAGCTCGCCGTGGCCCTCGAGCCGGTCGTCGTCGAAGTCGCGGAGGATCAGGATCACCCTCGTCTCCTCGACGTCTCCGGTGATCTCGTCGGCGTGGACGAATCCCTCGCGCTCCTCGGTCGTCTCCGGCGAGAGCCCGTCGCGCGGCAGCGCCGCCAGGAAGTCGCCCGCGGCCTTGATCGCGTTCACCATCACGCCCTTTGCCGTGCCGGTGTGCGTGGAGCGGCCGCGGAAGGTCACGATCGCCTTCGTCGCGCTGAAGGTCTCGTCCTCGAGCTCGCCGCGACGGGCGCCGTCGAGCGTGAAGGCGGCGTCGGCCCCGAGCTTGTCGAGGTCGAGGCGGTCCATCCCGCGCCCGATCTCCTCGTCCGGGTTGAAGAGCAGCCGGACCCGGCCGTGCTCGAGCTCGGGGTGGCCGACGAGGTACGCGGCCGCGGCCATGATCTCGGCGACGCCGGCCTTGTCGTCCGCGCCCAGCAGTGTCGTCCCGTCGCTTGTGACGAGCCGGTGGCCGACGTGCTCCTCGAGCAGCGGCATGTCGCGCGGGGTCAGCACCTGGCCCGGGTCGCCGGGCAGCGGCAGGTCGCCGCCCTCGTAGCTCACGAGCTGGGGCTTGACGCCGGTGCCGGTGACGCCCGGGTAAGTGTCGACGTGCGCCGCGAACGCGAGCGTGGGGATCCCGCGGTCGACCGTCGCCGGCAGGGTCGCGGTCACGTACCCGTGCTCGTCCAGCTCGACGTCCTCGAGACCGAGCTCGCGGCACTCGTCGGCGAGCAGCTGCAGCAGGTCGAGCTGCTTCTCGGTCGAGGGGAAGCTCGTCGAGTGGGGGTCGGAGCGCGTGTCGATCCGGATGTAGCGCAGGAACCGCTCGAGGGCGTCCTCGGCGAGCTCCCTGGCGAGGTCGGAGAGGTAGCCGTCGTCCGCCATCGGGCCGTGAGACTACCGTGCGCCCGAAATAAGGAGAACAACTTGCTCGTGCTCCTGCTCCTGCTGGCGGTGACGGCCGTCTGGGGCGTGACCTTCGTCCAGGTCAAGGACGCGGTCGCGATCTACCCGCTCTTCGCCTTCCTCGCCGTGCGCTTCGCGATCGCCGGCGTGACGCTCGCGCCCGCGGCGGCGGGGCGCATGCGCGGGAGCGTGCGGGCCGGGACGGTGCTCGGCCTGCTGCTGGCCGCAGGCTACGCGCTGCAGACGGCCGGCCTCCAGCGGACGACGGTCTCGGCTGCCGGCTTCGTCACCGGCCTCTACGTCGTCCTGACGCCCGTGCTCGCGCTCGTGCTCTTCCGCGTGCGGACGGGGCCGGCCGTCTGGGCCGGCGTCGCGCTCGCGACCGCCGGCCTGGCGCTGCTCCAGGGCGTCCAGGCGGGGTCGCCGGCGGGCGACCTGCTCGTGCTCGGCGGCGCCGCCGCGTTCGCGCTCCAGATCGTGTTGATGGAGCGCTGGGCGCCGCGCTACGACGTCGTCGGGCTGACGCAGGTGGAGATGCTCGCCGCCTGCGGCGCCTTCCTGGTCGTCGCGCTGGCACTCCGCGACCTGCCGGTGCCGCGCGGCTGGACGGTCTGGGGCGCGCTGCTGGTCACCGGCGTCTTCGCCAGCGCGCTCGCCTTCCTCATCCAGACGTGGGCCCAGCGCCGGACGAGCGCCACGCGCGTCGCCGTCGTCTTCGCGATGGAACCCGTCTTCGCCGGGCTGTTCGGCTACCTGCTCGCCGGCGACCGGCTCGGCTGGCTGGGCTGGGCCGGCTGCGCGGTCATCCTCTGCGGGATCGCAGTCGCCGAGCCGGCGGCGGCTGGAGTACTCCGGCGCTTTGCGCAACAGCGAGTGTTGCGCTAAGGTTGCGGCATGCCGGTCGAGACAGCTCAGAAGGTACGGGCGCTGACGCAGGACTTCCGCTCCAGCGCCGAGTTGGCCAGGTTGCTCGGCGTGAATCGCTCGCAGGTCACGCGGTGGCTTCAAGGGGCCGGCATCGATCCGCTCAACGCGGAGAAGATCGACGTCCTCGAGCTGGTGGTCGCCAATCTCCTCCGCCTATACGAGCCCGAGGTCATCCGGCCGTGGCTGTTCGGGTTCAACCCGCACCTGGGCAACCGGCGTCCGATCGATCTCGTTCGGAAGGGGAGGGTGGAGGAGCTGCTGAGCGCGATCCGCGCCGAGCGCGCCGGATCGTTCGCTTGATCCTGCACCGGTGCTTCCCGTTGCACGAGCGCGCTCGCACGCGTTCCGAGGGAGGGCCGCTGTGGTTCCCAAGGCCGCACCAGGGAGGTGGGCGCCACGACAACCTGGACGAGTACGGGTGCCTCTACGTCACGGACCGCGAGGAATCCGCGGTCGTGGAGCGGCTCGCGCCCGTCCGCGGCTCGCTCTTCCTTCCGGCGATGCTCGTCCAGGAAGGGCGGCCGCTGGCGCTGGCCGCCATCGACTTGCCCGACGACCGGGAGCTGATCGACCTCGACGAGCCGCGCGTCCTCACGCGGGAGCGCCTTCGTCCGTCGCTCGTCGCGACCGGAATCCGCGAGCTCACCCAGCCGCAGGCGTTGACGCTCTATCGCGCGCATGCCGAGGCGGCGGGCCTGCGCTGGTGGTCCACGCATGAGGCGAGCTGGATCAACGTGACGCTCTTCGACCGAGCCCGCACGTCGCTGCGGCTGGTCGAAGTTCGTGCGCTCACGCCCGAAGACCCGGCGGTGCTCGCAGCCACCGACTTCCTCGGCATGTCGGCCTGAGTGGCGATCGCGCTCGCCCTGGCTTCGGCGGTGCTCTTCGGAGCGATGAGCGTCGCGTTGCGGTTCGCCCTGCGCGAGGGCGCCTCGGCCGAGGTCGGGGCGCTGCTGACGATGCTGCCCGCGCTCGCGATCCTGCTCGTCTTCGCGGCCGCGCACGGCCTCCACGACGTCGCAGCGGCCTGGCCGTTCGCGCTCGCCGGGCTCGTTGCGCCGGGCGGCTCGCAGATCCTCTTCACGCTCGCCGTCCGCGATGCGGGCCCGTCGCGGACGTCCGTGCTCGTCGGCGCCGCGCCGCTCTTCTCCGTCGCGATCGCGCTCACCGCGCTCGACGAGCCGCTCGTCCCGGCGCTGCTCGTCGGCGCGGTGCTGATCGTCGCCGGCGGGATCCTGCTCGTCGGCGAACGGGTCCGGCCCGAGAGCTTCCGGCTGATGGGCTACGCGTTCGGGCTCGCCGCCACCGTCCTCTTCGCCACGCGTGACAACCTACTCCGCTGGCTGGCGGTGGACACGGACGTCCCGGCCTCGCTCGCCGCCGTGGCGACGCTCAGCTCGGGGACGCTGCTCGTCGCGGCCTTCGTCGCCGCGCGGGCCGCAAGTAACACTCTGTTACTTGCGGGAGCCCGCCGCTTCGCGCCGGCCGGCGTCTTCTTCGGGCTCTCGTACGCGGCGCTGTTCGAGGCGTACTACCGCGGCCGCGTGACCGTCGTCTCGCCGCTCGTCGCGACGGAGTCGCTCTTCGGCGTCCTCTTCTCGGCGCTCGTCATCCGTCGCGCCGAGCTGATCGGGAAGGGGCTCCTCGCGGGCGCCCTGCTCATCGTCGCCGGCGGGGCGCTGATCGGAGCGTTCCGCTAGCAAAGAAGTTCACGAGCACGATCGCGGCGCAGACGGCGATCACACCCGCCAGCCCGGCGAAGTTGGCGGCGATCCCGATCAGCGGGATGCTGAGCGCGAGGGAGGGGATCGTGATCGGCGCCATGCTCGCGGGACTCACCGGCCGCCGCTCGGCGAGTCGCTGCTCGATCTTCTCCACGAGCGCGTCGACGACGTGGTCCTCGTACTCGACCCCGAGCTCGCGCCGCGCCTCGAGCGCCGCCTGCGCCTCCTCCCGGCTCACCAGCTCGCCCACACCGGAGTTGTACGCCCT
Source organism: Gaiellaceae bacterium (assembly GCA_040905885.1). GTDB lineage: Bacteria > Actinomycetota > Thermoleophilia > Gaiellales > Gaiellaceae > JACVRU01. Next base: position 22,287 of record JBBDQR010000106.1, read on the forward strand.
GGCAGCCCGTCCCGCAATCTGATATACAGGCACTCAGATTTTCTGAGCACGCGAAACGAGGAGGACGAGAAACAGATGGGCAAGGTAATCGGCATCGACCTGGGCACGACCAACAGCTGCATGGGCGTGCTCGAGGGCGGCGAGCCGACGGTGATCCCGAACGCGGAGGGCGGGCGTACGACCCCGTCCGTCGTCGCGTTCACGAAGGACGGTCAGCGACTCGTCGGCGCCCCCGCGAAGCGGCAGCAGGTCACGAACCCCCAGAACACGATCTTCTCGATCAAGCGGTTCATGGGCCGCAAGTTCGGCGAGGTCTCGGAGGAGATGAAGATCGTCCCGTACGAGGTCCTCGAGGGCCCCGGCGGCGACGTGCGCGTGAAGGCGGAGGGCAAGGAGTACGCCCCGCCGGAGATCAGCGCGATGATCCTCCAGAAGCTGAAGGCCGACGCTGAGGCCTACCTCGGCGAGGAGGTCACCGATGCGGTCATCACCGTCCCCGCCTACTTCAACAACGCGCAGCGGGAGGCGACGAAGGACGCCGGCAAGATCGCCGGCCTCAACGTGCTCCGCATCATCAACGAGCCGACCGCGGCCTCCCTCGCCTACGGGCTCGACAAGGAGTCCGACCAGACGATCCTCGTCTGGGACCTCGGCGGCGGCACCTTCGACGTGTCGATCCTCGAGCTCGGCGAGGGCGTCTTCGAGGTGAAGGCCACGAACGGCGACAACCACCTCGGCGGCGACAACTTCGACAAGGCGATCGTCGACTGGATGGTGGCGGAGTTCAAGAAGGACCAGGGGATCGACCTGTCGCAGGACCGGATGGCGCTCCAGCGGCTCTACGAGGCCGCGGAGAAGGCGAAGATCGAGCTGTCGTCGACGATGACGACGCAGATCAACCTGCCGTTCGTGACCGCGACGGAGCAGGGCCCGAAGCACCTCGACCTCCAGCTCACGCGGGCGAAGCTGAACGAGCTCAGCGCCGAGCTGCTCGAGCGGACCGTCGGCCCGACGAAGCAGTGCCTCGCCGACGCGGGCATGAAGCCCGAGGACATCTCCCACGTCGTCCTCGTCGGCGGCATGACGCGCATGCCGGCGGTGGTCGAGAAGTGCAAGGAGCTGATCGGCAAGGACCCGCACAAGGGCGTCAACCCGGACGAGGTCGTCGCCGTCGGCGCGGCCATCCAGGCGGGCGTCCTCCGCGGCGAGGTCAAGGACGTGCTCCTGCTCGACGTCACCCCGCTCTCGCTCGGCATCGAGACGAAGGGCGGCGTGTTCACGAGGCTGATCGAGCGGAACACGACCATCCCGACCCGCAAGTCCGAGGTCTTCACGACCGCCGAGGAAAACCAGCCCTCCGTGGAGATCCACGTGGCGCAGGGCGAGTCGGAGATGGTCGCCTTCAACAAGACGCTCGGCAAGTTCCAGCTCGTCGGCATCCCGCCGGCGCAGCGCGGCGTCCCGCAGATCGAGGTCACGTTCGACATCGACGCCAACGGCATCATCAACGTCTCCGCCAAGGACCACGGGACCGGCAACGAGCAGCAGATCCGCATCGAGGGCGGCTCGGGCCTGTCGTCCGACGAGGTCGAGCGGATGATGAAGGCCGCCGAGGCGCACTCCGACGAGGCGCACCGGATGCGCGAGACCGTCGACGCGAAGAACCTCGCGGAGCACCTCGCCTACCAGACCGAGCGCTCGCTCAAGGATCACCGCGACAAGCTCGACGAGGCCGACGCGGCCACGATCGAGGGCCGGATCATGGAGCTGCGGCAGGCGCTCGAGACCGACGACGTCGCGGACATCCGCGCCAAGACGGAGGCGCTCCAGGAGGCCTCGCACAAGCTGGCGGAGGCCGTCTACCAGCAGGCCGCGTCCCAGGCGCAGGCCTCGGGTGACGGCGGCGCCGCCGAGGCCGAGGACGAGGTGATCGAGGAGGCCGAGATCGTCGACGAGGAGGAGGCGAAGACCTCCTGATGGCCGACGAGCAGACGGAGCAGGAGCAGGTCGACGTCGAGGCGCTGCGCGCGGAGCGCGACGAGTACCTCGAGCACCTGAAGCGCGTCGCGGCGGACTTCGAGAACTACCGCAAGCGGGCGGCCCGGGACCAGGAGAGCTTGGTCGCCCGGGCCGCCGAGCGGCTCGTCCGCGAGCTCCTGCCCGTGCTCGACGACCTCGAGCGGGCCCTCCAGGCAGCCGAGGAGCACGAGGAGGCGAAGCTCGAGGAGGGCGTCCGCCTCGTCTACCGCCAGCTCGCCGACGCGTTCCGCAAGGAGGGGCTCGAGGAGATCCCCACGGCCGGCAAGTTCGACCCGCACCTGCACGAGGCGCTGCTCGCCCAGCCGTCCGAGGCCGAGTCGGGCAGCGTGATCGAGGTGCTGCAGAAGGGCTACCGGCTGGGCGACCGCGTCCTCCGGCCGGCGCGCGTGGTGGTGGCCGAGTGAGCTCCACGCTCTACGAGACGCTGGGCGTCTCAAAGGGCGCCTCGCAGGAGGAGATCAAGAAGGCGTATCGCAAGCTGGCGCGCGAGTACCACCCGGACCGCAACCCGGGCGACGCGAAGGCCGAGGAGCGCTTCAAGGAGATCCAGCACGCCTACGACGTGCTCGGCGACCCGCAGAAGCGGAAGGCCTACGACGCCGGCCCGCGCGGCTTCGACGGCCGCGGCGCGGGTGCGCCGGGCGGGTTTACCTTCGAGGACTTCGACCTCGGGGACATCTTCGGCGGCCTCTTCGGCCGCGGCCGCCCCTCGCGCCCCCAGCCGGCGCGCGGCGCGGACGTCGAGGCGGTCGTCAACCTCTCCTTCGAGGACTCCCTGAAGGGGATCGAGACGCGGATCCCCGTCGAGGTCGAGACCGCGTGCCGCACCTGCGCGGGCACCGGCGCGAGGCCGGGCACGGCGCCGAGGATCTGTCCCGAGTGCAACGGCCGCGGCGTCCTGTCCGAGAGCCAGGGCCTGTTCGCGATCTCGCAGCCGTGCCCGCGCTGCCGCGGCAACGGCACCGTGATCGAGCAGCCGTGCCCGACGTGCCGGGGCACCGGCCGCGAGCGGCGGACGAAGCGCTACACGGTCAAGATCCCCGCCGGTGTCCGGAACGGGACGCGCATCCGGCTCGCGGGCAAGGGCGAGGCCGGCGCCGCCGGCGGGCCGCCCGGCGACCTCTACGTCGTCACGCGCGTCGAGGCGTCCCCGGTCTACGAACGCCGCGGCGACGACCTCGTCGTCGACGTCCCGGTCGGCTACGCGGACGCCGTGCTCGGCGGCAAGGTCGAGGTGCCGACCCCCGACGGGCCGGTGACGCTGAAGATCCCGGCCGGATCGCAGGACGGCAAGCTCCTGCGCGTCCGGGGCCGCGGCGCGCCGAAGCTGAAGGGCTCGGGCAAGGGCGACGTGCTCGCGCGCCTCCGCATCGCCGTGCCCACGCGCCCGACGAAGAAGGAGCGGGAGCTGCTCGAGGAGCTGAGGAAGGTGCGCGCGTGATGGACGCCGACACGAAGCCGCGCTACATGATCTCCGTCGCCGCCGAGATCGTCGGCATGCACCCCCAGACCCTGCGCATGTACGAGCAGAAGGGGCTCGTCAGCCCGCAGCGGACGCCGGGGAACACGCGCCTCTACTCCGAGGCCGACCTGGAGCGGCTGCGGCTGATCCAGCGGCTCACCACCGAGCTCGGCCTCAACCTGGCGGGAGTCGAGATCTTCCTCCAGATGCAGGACGAGCTTCAGCGGCTGCGGGAGCGGATGGAAGGCGTCGAGCGGCGCTACAAGCGCGAGATCGTCCTCTACGAGCCCCCGCAGCGGAGCGGCAGATGGACTTTCAGAAGCTGACCCTCAGGTCCCAGGAGGCGGTCGCCGCCGCGCAGGAGCTCGCACGCCGGATGGGCAACCCGGAGCTCTACCCGGAGCACCTGACGCACGCGCTGATGGACCAGGAGCTGCCGCGGGCGCTGGTCGTCGACCACGGCCAGGTTCGTGCCGAGGCCGAGGCGGCGCTGCGGACGAAGCCGTCGATCAGCGGCGCCCAGCAGCAGCCCACCGTCTCGGCGGCGTTCTCCCGCGTGCTCGACCGCGCCTTCGACGAGGCGCGCGAGCTCGGCGACGAGTACGTGTCCGTCGAGCACCTGCTGCTCGCGCTCGAGGTGACGGACCGCGACTCGCTGCTGGAGCGCATCAAGGAGGTGCGCGGCTCGCAGCGCGTCACGTCCCAGGACCCCGAGGGCACCTACCAGGCGCTGGAAAAGTACGGCCGCGACCTGACCGCGCTCGCCGAGCAGGGGAAGCTCGACCCGGTGATCGGGCGGGACGAGGAGATCCGGCGCGTGATCCAGGTGCTCTCCCGGCGGACGAAGAACAACCCGGTGCTGATCGGCGAGCCGGGCGTCGGCAAGACCGCGATCGCGGAGGGGCTCGCCCAGCGGATCGTGGCAGGCGACGTCCCGGAGGGCCTGAAGGGAAAGCGCGTCTGGGCGCTCGACATCGGCGCGCTGCTCGCCGGCTCGAAGTACCGCGGCGAGTTCGAGGAGCGGCTGAAGGCCGTCCTCA
>JBBDQR010000107.1:0-4587 GCA_040905885.1 Gaiellaceae bacterium
GCGCGCCGTGTGATCGCGGGCCAGAAGCCGGAGGACATTTGCTGAAGGGGCACTGCTACCCCAGGGTCTGCTCGAACGTCGACGAGAGGCGGGCCCAGACGTGCGTCGGGTCGTTCCCGTCGCGCACGACGACCGTGACGATTCGCACCGGCCGGGCCTGCGGGACGCCGGTCGGGGCCTCCACGACGATGTAGGTGTCGATCCGGTACGAGCCCCCGCCTTGCCCGATCACCGCTCGGCTCGGGATGCACTGGGTCGGGAGCGGCGAGGCGCACTCGGTGGACGTCGACATCGTCTTGCGGTTGCTCGCCGAGCAGCCGGCGGTGGTGTCGATCTTGAGCGCGTCGTCGCAGCTGTACTCGTTGTCGGAGCCGACGAGGCTCGCGACGCTCGAGTCGTCGAGCGCGAGCGCGTTCCACGTCAGCGCCCGGTAGAGCGAGAGCTGCTGGTCGCCGAGGTTCGTGGCGGCCGAGATCTTGCTGGCGCGCGCGACCGCGACTGCCCCCGAGTTGAGCGAGCCGACGAGGGCGAGCAGCCCGACGTTGAGCAGCACGAGCGCGATCACCATCTCGACGAGGCCGAACCCGCCCTGGCTCCTCAGCCTGCTCACTGAACCGCCTTCAGCAGCAGCACGAAGCGCGTGCCGTCCGCGGTGTTCACGAGCGTCACGGGCTTGCCGAGCGCGAGCGTCAGCGTCGTTGCGCCGGTGGCGAAGCTGCCGCCGTCCGCGACCTTGATCGCGACCGACTTGGCCGACACCGACTCGAGCAGGAACATCGGCGTGTCGACCGGGAAGGGCGTGCCGACGGAGACCGTCTCGGCGACGCCGTTCACCTCGATCTCGGCCTTGGTCCTCCCGGCCGGATCGGGCGCGGCCGTCCCGTCGTCGGACTCCGAGCCGTCCTTCGCGCCCTCCCCGGACGTGTCGGCCGACGAGCCCTCGCCCGAGGCCCCTTCCTTCTCCTTGACCTGCTGGACGAACGGGTCCTTGCTGGCGAAGCGGCTGAACGACACGAGCGAGGCTGTCGCGACCGTCGCGTCGGGCACCGGCGAGTCCGGCGCGGCCGGCGTCGGCGCGGGCGTCCCGTCGGGTGCGGGCGCGGACGGGGAGGGCGCCGCGGCGGCCGCGGGCTCCGCGTCTCCGTTCATCATCTTCAAGGTCCGGGGCACCTGGACGAAGAGGACGATCACGAGCAGCACGCCGCCGATCGCGACGATCTTCTTCTGCTTCCGCTCCTTGGCTGCCTTGATGTCGACTGCCTTCGCCATCAGTGCCCCCTCAGGTGACGGTCTCGCGTTTCTGGCGAGCGAAAAGCAAGCCAGGCAAGGACGCAGGGAGCCCGCGTATGCAGGCATACGCGGGCGACCCCCGGGGCCCCCGCGAAGTGCGGAGCACTTCGTGGGGAAGGGCCGAGGGACGACGCGTGGCGCCGCTTTGCAGCCGCCAGAAATGCACTGACTGTTGCCTGAGGGGGCACTAGCCGGCCGCCTCCGCGGTCGTCTCGGTCGTGGCCGTCTCTGTGGTCGTCGTCTCCGTCGTGGCCGGCTCGGCCGGGACCGGCGCGGCCGCGCCCGGGGGAGCGGCGCCGTACACGTAGGCGTCGACGGTCAGCGTCGCGAGGATCTCCGGGAACTTCTCCTCCGCCTCGGCGAACGCGAGCGACTCGACCGCGAACAGGCGGCCGCGCGCGTCGAGGCCGCCGCGCCGCACCTGCACGAGGTTCCGCAGGCGGAAGAGGAAGTCGGAGAGGGCGTAGAAGTCGCCCTCGAACTGGAGCTCGACCGGCAGCACCTGGTAGCCCTGCGCCGGCACGGCCGTCCCCGGCGTGATCGACTTGAAGACGATCCCCGCGTCCGAGGCGACCTCGTTCAGCTCGAGCAGCACGCCGGGCATGTCGACCCGGTCGGGCATCGCCTTCGCCAGCCGGAAGAGGTCCGCGGCGCGGATCGCCGGGCCCGCCGCCGCGGCGGCGGCGGTCTGGACGACCAGCTCGGTCTGGAGCTCGGTCAGCTTCGTATCGAGCGCGCGGCTCTCCGCCTGCTTCGGCCGCACGACGGCGACGTAGCCGACGGCGCCGACGAGGAGCAGCACGACGAGGACGAGCCCGAGCTTCGCGTTCCGGGACAGGCCCCTGAGGGACTTGCGGCGCATGGCCATCAGCTCTCCTCCGGGCCGCGCACGCTGGCGGCGATGTCGAACTCGACGACCATCCGGCCGGCGAGCTTCACGAGCGAGCTCCGCTGGAGCTGGACGTCGCGCAGGTCCGGCACGACGGCGAGCCGCGCGAGCAGGCGCGCAACGGCGTCGTGCGAGTACGTGTAGCCCGACACCTGGAGCAGGCGGGCCGCGCCCGTCGTCCCCGAGTCGGTCGCCGAGAGCCTGGTCAGCCAGACGTCCTCCGGCAGCACGAGCGAGAATCGGCGCAGGACCCCGTCCCACGCGACGCGGCTCGTCAGCGCGGTCGTGAGCGCGTCGGAGCGGAGCTGCTGCTCCTTGACGAGCGCCGCGTCCGCCGCCGGCGTCGCGGCCGGCTTGGGCAGGCGCCCGAGGCGGGTCTGGAGGTCGGCGACCGCGTCGCGCTTCTCCGTGATGTCGCCGCTGGCCGAGATCGAGCCGAGGAAGATCCCGGCCGCCACGACGAGGAGGCCGCCGACGAGAGCCGGTACGGCCGGATCGATCTTGCGCCGCTGCCGCCTGCGGGCGGCGGCGCTGTCCTTGGGGAGGAGGTTGACGGCGCGCATTGGGCCTAATCCTCGATCCCGAGTCCGATGGCGACCGCCAGCGAGCCGACCTCGTGCTCGTCGGCTCCGACGCCCTCGCGGACGGTCACGCGCGCGAGCGGATCGCCGACCGAGACCGGGACGCCGATCAGCGTCGCCAGCTCCTCGGCGAGGCCGGGCAGGTGCGCCGAGCCGCCGGTGACCGTCAGGCCTGCGATCTCGAGCGAGCCGGACTGCGACTGGTAGAACTGGAGCGACGAGACGAGCTCCCGCGCGAAGGCCCAGACGGTGCGCCGGATCGCCTCGCGCGCGTCGCTCGCCTGCCCCTCGCTGAGCCCCTCCGGGACGGCGTCGTCGCCGAGCGACAGGGCGCGCTTGACCGCCTCCGCCTCCGCGAGCTCGACCTGGAGCGCCTCGGCGACGGTGGCGTCGACCGTTGCTCCGCCCCAGTTGAGCACGCGCGTGAACTCGCAGACGCGCCCGTCGGAGACCGCGAGCGTCGAGCGGTCGTGGCCGACCGAGACCGCGACGGTCGCCGCCTCAGCCCGCTCCTCCTGGGGCGGCGCGCCGAGCGCCCGCAGGAGCGCGAAGGCCTCGAGATCGATCCCGACGAGCCTCAGGCCGGCCTTGCGGCAGGCGTCCACGTAGCGCTCGATGAGGTCCCGGTACGCGACGACGAGCAGCACGCGCCGGACGTTCACGCCGTTCTCGTCCGTGCGCTCGTCGAGCACGCGGTAGTCGAGCACGGCCTCGTCGACGGGGATGGGCAGCACCTCCTGCGCCCGGAAGCGGACGGCGTTCGCCAGCTGCTTCGGGTCGTCGATGCCTTCGAGCTCGAAGATCCGCACGCCGATCCGGTTGTTGGCGATGCCGAGCCGGACGCCGCGCTTGGGCAGCTTGTTCTTGCGGAAGAAGCTCTTGAGGGCGGCCGAGAGCGCGGCGGCGTCCTGCAGCTCGCCGCCCACGACGACCCCGGGCTCGAGCGGCTGGCGGGCGACCTGGAGCAGCTCGACCGAGCCGTTGTTCGCGACCCGGGCGGCCGCGATCTGGGAGGCGCCGATCTTGAGGCCGACGATGGTGGTCTTGCCGTGCCGGACGCGCGGCGCCTTCGGCGCCTTCGGCTGCTTCTCCTGCTTCCCCTTCTTCTCCCTGGGCGCGGCTGCCTTCCTCTCGGCCCGCGTGGGCTTCGGCGCGCGCTCGCCGCGGCCGAGGCTGATCTCCTTCTTCCAGAACGGCGTCTTCTTCTGCTCGCCCTCGGGCTCGGGCTTGGACTTGCCCTTCGGGCGCGGCAGGGACAGCTCCTTCTTCAGGAACGAGGACATCGCCTAGCTCCCCGCGACCCTCAGGCCGGCGCCGAGCCCCTCGGCGACCGGGGCGGCCAGGCCGGTGCGCTCGAGCAGGCCGCGCAGCTGCTCGGCCTTGTTCGTGGCGCCGAGCGCCGTGTCGACGGTGATCTGGCCCTTGCCGACGAGGTCTGCCAGCGCCTGCTCCATCGTCTGCATCCCGCGCGAGGTGCTCGTCTGCATGACCGTGTAGATCTGCTCGACCTTGCCCTGGCGGATCAGGTTCCGGGTGGCGTCGTCGGGCAGCAGGATCTCGAGCGCCGCGACGCGGCCCCGCCCGTCGGCGGTGGGCAGCAGCGCCTGGGTGACGACGCCCTGGAGCGCGCCGGCGAGCTGGATCCGCACCTGGCCCTGCTGCTCGGCCGGGAAGACGTCGATGACGCGGTCGACCGTGCCGGCGGCGCTCTGCGTGTGGAGCGTGCCGAGGACGAGATGGCCGGTCTCCGCCGCGGTCAGCGCGATCGCGATCGTCTCGAGGTCGCGCATCTCGCCGACGAGGATCACGTCGGGGTCCTGGCGCAGC
>JBBDQR010000108.1:0-26759 GCA_040905885.1 Gaiellaceae bacterium
GGCCTCGCCTGCGAGTCGTGGCCGGGCTGCGAGCCGGGCTCGTTCTTCCCCGCCTCGAGCCACCACGGGTTCGTCGAGTTCGGGAACCGCATCGTCAGCCTCTTCCCGATCGCGTTCACGCTCGCCACGTGGTGGGTGGGGCGGCGGACGGCCGGCGTCCCCCGTTGGGTCGTCTGGCTCGCCGGCTTGACGTTCCTGGGGACGATCGCCCAGGCGCCGCTCGGCTTCGTCACGATCCTCACCGACCTCCACCCGCTGATGGTGATGACGCACTTCCTGCTCGCGCTCGCGGTGCTCGCCGGCGGTGTCGCGGTCGCGGTCGAGGCCTGGCGGCTCGATCGCGGAGCCGCCGCGCCGATCGGGCCGCCGCTCGTCCGGCGCGGCGGGCTGATCGTGGCGGCCGCGGCGCTCGCGCTCGTCGTCACCGGTACGCTCGCCACGGCGGCGGGGCCGCACCCCGGCGGCTCCGAGGTCGAGCGCCTCGGCAACCTCGTCGACGCGGTCTACGTCCACGTGCGCGCGACGGCGGTCTACGGGATCGGCCTCCTGCTGCTCGTCGCCTACCTCGTCCGCCGAGGAGGCCGCGCGGCGACGCTCTCCCTGGCGCTGCTCGGCTTCGTCCTGGCCCAGATGGCGGTCGGGGAGACGCAGTGGCGGACGCAGCTGCCGTGGGGGCTCGTGCTCGTGCACGTGTCGCTCGCCGCCGCGGTGTGGGCGCTGACCGTGCTGCTCGTCTACGTGCTCTGGCGCCCGCCTCGCGGATTGGCGGAAACCGGGCACGGTGGCCGCAACCGTGAGCACGTTCCGTCCTGGCCGAGCGAAAACCGAGCAGCTCAGGGACGCAGGGAGCACTCGTAGCCAAAGCTACGGGTGCGACCCCCGGGGAAGGGCCGAGGGACGCCGAGATGCGACGGTTTGCAGCCGGCCAGGGCGACAACGGTACTCGCGGTTGGGGCCACTAGACTGTTCGGATGGCGGAGGAGCTCCGGATCGGCGAGCGCCCGTCGCTCGAGCGGCCCGTCCTGATCACGGCGTTTCGCGGCTGGAACGACGGCGGCCAGGGCGCCTCGCTCGCGGGGGCCTACCTCGCGCGGCTGTGGGACGCCGAGCAGTTCGCCGAGATCGACCCGGAGGAGTTCTTCGACTTCCAGGCGACCCGGCCGATGGTGACCCTGAGCGAGGGCATGGAGCGGAAGCTCGAGTGGCCCGAGAACCTCCTCTTCCACGCGCGCATCCCCGGCGCGGGGCGCGACGCGATCCTGCTGCTCGGCGTCGAGCCGAACCTCCGCTGGCGGCGGTTCGCCGGCCTGATCGTCGGGCTCGCGACCGAGCTCGGGGTGGAGCTCGTGGTCACGCTCGGCGCGCTGCTCGCCGACGTCCCGCACACCCGCCCCGCGCCGGTGACCGGCAGCGCGAGCGATCCGGAGCTGGTCGAGCGCCTCGGCCTCCAGCTCTCGCGCTACGAGGGCCCGACGGGGATCGTCGGCGTCCTCCACGACGCTTTCCGCACCGCCGGCGTCCCCTCCGTGAGCCTGTGGGGGGCTGTGCCGCACTACGTCTCGCTCGCGCCGAGCCCCCGGGCCGCGCTCGCCCTGTGCGAGCGGCTCGGAGGGATCATCGGGGCGCAGGTCGACACGGCGGAGCTCGCGGAGGCCGCCGAGAGCTACCAGCGGCAGGTGACCGAGGCGGTCGCCACCGACGAGGAGACGTCCGCGTACGTCGAGGAGCTCGAGCAACGCGCGGACGAGCTCGACGAGGAGTCGCTGCCCTCCGGCGAGAGCCTGGCGGCCGAGCTGACGCGGTTTCTGCGGGAGCGCGACGAGGACGACGAGGGCGGCGACGCCGCCCGCGGCCAGTAGGGCGGACCGGAAGGCGCGTGCTTAGAAGAGACTCTGGGGCTCTTCAGGCGCCGAGTCGGTCGGCACCGCTGCGTCACCTTGGATCTGGATCAACTGGGCGTCACTGATCAGTCCGTCGGCCAGACCGGTGAGGATCACGTAGGGCTGGAGGATCGGATCGGTGAAGCGGTAGAAGAAGTGGCGACTCTCACCCTCTCGATGGAGCACGCTCCCGCGTTCAGGTTGGAGGAATTGCTTGAGATGCCGCGCGAACTGCGGAATTTCGATTCGGCGGCCCGCGATCACAGCTAGAGGGTCCCTGATCGCGCCGGCCGGGAAGTAGCCGAGCTGGTTCTTGCGGGCCAAGGCGCACGCGAGGAGCACCTGCCGATACAGCGCGTCGGGCTGGGTGCTTCGGGTCGCTCTCAAGTAATCGCTCTGGATCGTATGGCGCTCGACGGCCTGCGGGATCGCCGCGTTGACATCGGCGAGCGTGATCTCGGTGCGGTCGTCTTGGACAACGCGCTGCGCCGAATAAAGCGCCAACAGATGCGTGTAATGCGGGAGGCCTTCCGACAGCAGCGTGATCTTGTCGACTGCCTCAGGCCCTGCGGTAAGCTCCGCACTCGCGCAGCCCTTTTCGACGATCTCGCGAAGTTCCTTCTGGGTCATTCGCGGGATTTGAACCTGGACGAGATTGCGGACGATCGACTCGTGTTCCCCGATGAGATCGCCGATCGAACGGGCTACGCCGACGAGGACGATCGTCGATGCCACGGTGTGATGCGAAAGCGTCTTGATTGTGTCCGCGAGCAGTGTCAGCGCGTCGTCGTCTTGGAGGCGATCAAGCTCGTCGATGACGACCAAAGCCGGGGTGCCGAGTCGTTCGATCTCATATCTCACGTCTTCGGGAGAGAGGGTAGAACCGGCCTCGAGCTCGAGCTCTCGGAAGACGTTTCTCCAGATGGAGTCGTATGTGTCATCGCTGTTGCAGTTGACGAACGCAGACTGAAACTGGGGGAGATCCGGAGCCGCGAAGAACTCGTGGAGTACGTTCGCAAGGGACGTCTTACCAACACCCCTCTCCCCGTACAGCCCGACGTGCTGTCCCTTCTGCGAGACCGCGCTGACGACATCTTGGACCTGGAGCAGGCGTCCGGCGAAGAGAGACAGGCGATCGATCGGCGCTCCGGGCGTGAAGGCTTGGGCCACTCGCGCGATTCGGTGGACTTTCGGTATCTCGCTTGTCAAGTAATCACCCGCGATTGCATAGTAAAGAGGGGAAAGCTGCTACACAAGTGCCGTTCGCTGATCTATCGCTGCGCGACGCGGCGACGCCGCCCGCGGCCAGTAGCTAGGTCCGGCCGGCGCCGAACGTGAAGGCGTAGGCCGCGAGCCCCGGCGAGAAGCGGAGCTCGAGCAGGTCTACCCGCCGGGTCGGCAGCCGCAGGAGCGTGTACAGGCGCGGCTCGGTCACGTGCACCGTCCGCACCGGGCGGCCGTCCAGCAGCACCTCGACGTCGCCGCGGCCGCTGAGCACGAGATGCACGGCTCGCGCGAGGAAGCGCAGCCGCAGCCGCGAGTCCTGCGCCGAGAGGATCCGCTCCCCGTTCACGCGCCAGCGGCCGTCGTAGGCCAGCTCGCTCAACCCGAGCGGCACCCGCGGGAACCGGTAGTCGGCGAACCGACCCGGCACGACGGGCGAGCCGGCGTAGCGGTCGAGCCGGTACCAGCCGAGGTACGTCTCCGGCGTCACCGCCGCGCGCGGCTGGGCGGCCGCGGGTGCGTCGGCGCGGCGCTCCGGCGCGGAGCCGCCCTCGGCCAGCAGCGTGCGGATCACCTGCTCCGAGCGGGCATACTCGCCCTCGCCGAAGTGGACGAAGCGGAGGTGCCCGCGCCGGTCGAGGAAGTACTTCGCGGGCCAATACTGGTTCGCGAACGCCTTCCAGGTCGCAAACTCGTTGTCGAGCGCCACCGCGTAGCGGAGCTCGAGCTCGCGGACGGCTCTGCGGACGTTCTCCGGCACGCGCTCGAAGGAGAACTCCGGGCTGTGGACGCCGATCAGGACCAGTCCGTCCTGCCGATACGCCGCGTCCCATGCCTTCAGGTACGGGAGCGTGCGGAGACAGTTGATGCACGAGTACGTCCAGAAGTCGAGGACGACGACCTTGCCGCGGAGGCCAGCGAGCGTCAGCGGGGCCGAGTTGATCCAGTCGCTGAGCCCCACGAGCTCGGGAGCCGGGCCGAAGTCGTCGAGCTCGGACGTCTCCTGCGCCGTCGCGCCGGTCAGCCGCGCCAGCCGGCGCTCGGCGGGCGCGCTGCGCTCGACCTGCTCCTGCACGGCCTCCGTGTAGCCCGGCAGGAACGTCTGGAGCGGGCGCGTGACGTCGAAGCCGATCGCCAGCGCCGCCGCCGTGACGAGCAGGCCGAGCGCGGGACGGAGGTAGCGCCCGCGCAGCGCGGTCGCAGCGCGCCGGCCTACGAGGGCGACGGCGAGCATCGGGCCGGCGGCTCCGGCGGCGTACGCGAACGTGAGCGCGAAGGTCTCGAGGCCGAAGTCGCGGCTCGCCGCCAGCACCGTGATCGCGGCGAGCACCGGCCCCGCGCACGGCACGAACACGAGGCCAAGCGCGAGCCCGAGCACGACGCCTCCGCCCAGGTCGCCCGGCGGCCGGCGCGAGAGGGCGAGGAAGGGCCGCTGGAGCAGCTCGCCGAGCCGCGGCAGGGCGATCGCCACGCCGGCGACGACGAGCAGCGCCACGGCGACGTCCCGGAGCAGGTCCTGCGGCAGTCCGAGCGCGTCGAGGAGCGCGGCCGCCGTGACCGTGAAGACCGTGAAGCTGAGGACGACCCCGGCCACGATGGCGTAGGGGCGCCGCGTTCCCCCGGCCGCCCCGCCGGCGAGCAGCACCGGCAGCACGGGCAGGACACAGGGCGACAGCGCCGTGATCAGGCCGGCGACGAACGCGATCCCGAGCAGCAGCGCCATCGCTGCCTAGTCTCGCGGACGGGGCTGGAGTTACGCCTCGGGGGCGGGCTCGGCCGCCGGCTTCCTGCGCCTCGGCCGCTTCGGCTTCGCCGTGCTTTCCGGCGTCGCGCCTTCCGCGGCCGGCGCGGCGCCGGTCTTCTTGCGCTTCCGCCTTCGTCGCCGGCGCCCGCCGCCGTGCGGCTTCGGGGCCGGCAGGTTCTCGGCGAGCGCGGCGGCGACGTCCGCGAGCTCCGCGATCCGCTCCCGCGCCGCCTCGATCACCTGATTCGCCCGCGGCGTGTAGCCCTCGACCGACGCGAGCAGCGCGACGCCTACGTGGAGGGGCTGCTCGAGCGCCACGTTGACGAGCTTGGCGACGTTCTCCTCGTGCCGGTGGCCGCGCGAGTTCGCGGCCGCGCCGAGCAACCGCTTCGCCTCGGGGAAGTCGGCGCTCGCCCGGCGGTCCTGCGCTTTCCGGCTGGCGCGGGCGAGCCGCCACGTCCAGCGGGCGAGGATCTGCTCCGGCGCGTCGGGCTTCCCCTCCGCGATGGCCCGCAGGAGGATGCGGATGCCCGCCAGCCGGTCCTTCTCCCAGGTCGGCGCCTGCGTCACGAGCGTGACGAGGTCGTCGAACTCGGCGCGCTCGACCTGCGTCGAGACGCGGTCGGCGAGCGCCATCATCCGCAGCCGGCGGTTCGGGTTCTCGGCGGCGCACGTGAAGAGGAAGCGATCGAGCGCTGCCTTCGTCGCGCGGCCCTCGGTCAGCTTGTGGACGAAGTCGGCGCGCTCCTCGAACTTGATCTGCCGGCCGGCGATCGTCGCCCAGAACCCCTGCTCCTCCTCGTCGAGGTAGCGCGGGTCGACGCGCTGCCACTCGCGCTGGATCACGGCCAGCCGGCGGCGGACGTCCGGGGTGACCGGGACGAGCCACGGCGCCGGCGAGAGCTTCCGGCGGGCGCGGCGCTGCTGGCGACGCCTCGGGGCGGGCGTGACGCGCGCGCCCTCGCGGTAGAAGTCGGCGTCGAGCAGCGAGTGCAGCGTGATCACGCGCTCGTTGTGGGTCGCGCTCTTCGGGACGAAGTCGAGGACGACGCCCGCCTCCTTGCGCGCGTGCATGCGCATGATCCGGCCGATTCGCTGCTGGTAGACCCGGCGCGACGCCGTCGGGGCGAGATGCATGCAAACCGTCGCGCGCGGCGAGTTCCAGCCCTCCGCGAGCAGCTGCGCGTTGATGAGGACGTTGATCTCGCCGCGCTCGTAGGCGGCCAGCGTCTCGGCGAGCTTGACCGGAGGCGTGCGCCCGGAGACGGCCTCCGCCTTGATCCCGGCGGCGCGGAACTCGGTGGCGAGGTTATAGGCGTGGTCGACGCCGGCCGCGTAGACGATCCCCGGCGTGTTGTCGAAGCGGTCGCGGTAGAGGCTCGCGGCCGCCTGGTTCAGCGCCTGGTGGTCGAGGGTCTTGGCCAGCACCTCCTGGTCGAAGTCGCCGCCGACGATCGGCACCGAGTTGATCGCCGCCACCGGGGGGACTCGCAGGACGCGGAGCGGCGCGATCAGGCCGCGGCGGGCCGCATCGGTCAGCGGCAGGTCGTCGACGGAGGCGGGGAAGACGTCGGAGACCTGCTTCGCGATCAGCTGCTCCGTCGCCGTCATGCCGATGTAGACCGGCTCGTGGAAGGAGCGGATCGCGGCGGACGTCTTCTCCCCGAGCGCGGTGTGGGCCTCGTCGCAGATGACGAGGTGGTAGGCGTCGCGGGAGAGCTCGTCCACGTGACGCGCGAACCAGGCGTAGGTCTGGATCGTCAGCGGATTCTCGCTGGGCGGCTTCTCCCCGCGGAGAATCTCCGGGGTGAGGCGGTCGCCGTAGCCCTCCGTGGTCAGGTCGCGCGTGAACTGGGAGACGAGCAGGCGCCGGTGCGTGAGGATCAGGACGCCGAGCGTCCGGGCGGCCTCGACGAAGCCGGCGGCGGCGATCGTCTTCCCGGAGGCGGTCGGATGCCGGAAGCGGAAGCGGCGCACGGCGCCGGGGTCGCGGCCCCTGGGCACGTCCTCCTCGTCCTCGAGCAGGTCGTCCAGCTCGACGTCGAGCCCGAGCTCGTCGTCCTGCTCGTCGTCCTCGGCCTCGAGCTCCTCCGCGGCGACGGCGCCGTTTCCGTTGCCGTTCGGCGGCGCCTCGGCCTGGTGCATCGCGATCAGCTCGGTCAGCATCCCGGCGAGCGCGTCGACCTGGTGCCTGCGCAGCTCCGTCCCGGACGCGAGCCGGACGGGATCCTCCGAGAGCACCCGCTCGAGGCCCAGCATCAGCCCGAACCGGACCCGCCACCGCGGCGACGGCTTGGCCGCACCGGCCTCGAGCTCGGCGAGCGCCTCGTCGAGGGCGCGGCGGCGCGACGTTCCCGCAGCGAGCATGCGCCCGGGGTCCTCGTCGGCGTGGAGGAACGGCTCGCCGGCCCACTCGGACGCGCGGGCGGCGGCGTCGACAAGCTCGTCGATCGCCTCGGGTTCGAGAGTGAGGTGGTCGGTCGTGGTCTGCATCGGTGCAGCGCGCATGGGCGCTGCAACTTCCCTCCAAAGGCGGCGTGCCCGTGCCCTGACCCCAACGAGCGTCGCCTGCAGGGAATATAGCCGTTTTTGTGGGTCTTGACACGGGCATCCATGCGGGTGCCGGCCCTGCTCGCGGCCTCGTTCTTCGATCGGGTCACCGAGTACGATCGAGCTCGTGCGTCGGCGGCGCGGCGGCGATCTGCTCGTCTAGGCCGGGAGGGCGCCGCGGGCGCGCAGGTGCGGCGTGATCCCGCCGAGGAAGAACGGGAAGCCGGCGCCGAGCAGCAGGCACGTGTCGACGTCCGCCGCCTCCGCGACGACGCCCTCGTCGAGCAGCCGCTCGATCTCGTCGGCCATCGCGTCGAGCACCGCGTCGGTGATCTCCTCGACCGTCCGCGGGCGCTCCTCCTCGACGACGATCTCGTCCCTTCCCTCCGCGTAGTTCCGCAGGGTCGGCGAGAGGGGGAACCGCTCCGGGAACGCGGCGTGCATGGTCTCGAGGGTGTGGTAGGCGACCTTCGGCCCGACCATCTGGAGCAGCACCGAGGGCGCCATCGGCAGCCCGAGCCGCAGGATCGCCTCGTCCGTCTCCTCGACCGTGTTCCCGTGCTCGAGCGCGTCCATCAGCACCGAGGTGAGGCGCGTGAGGACGCGGTTGACGACGAAGCCCGGCGAGTCCCTGACGACGACGCCGGTCTTGCGGAGCTTTCGGGTGACCGCGGCGGCGGTGGCGAGGGCCTCCTCGTGCGTGTCCGGCGTGACCACGAGCTCCACGAGCGGCATCACGGCCACGGGGTTGAAGAAGTGCATGCCGAGGTCGGCGCCCATCTCCCCGACCGGCAGCGAGGACGTGTTCGTGGCGAGCACGGCGCCGGGCTTCGCGAGGCCGCGCAACTCGGCGAAGACCTGCTGCTTCACCGGCAGCTGCTCGACGACCGCCTCGAGGATCAGGTCGCAGTCCTCGAAGCCCTCCCAGCCGGTCGTGCCGGAGACGATCGTGGCCAGGAACGGCTTGCGCGCGCCGGCCTCCGCCCGGACCCGCTCGACCGCGGCGTCCACGATCTCCTGGGACACGTCCTTCAGCACCACCGGCACCTCGAGCCGGCGGAGGACGAGCCCGGCGATCTGGGAGGCCATCAGGCCGGCCCCGACGATGCCGACCTTCTCGACCGCGCGCGGCTCGCCGGGCGGGCGCTGCTTCTTCGCGCGCCGCTCGACGAGGTTGAAGGCGTAGATCGACGCCTGCGCCTGCGGGCCGGGGAGGAGCTCGGCGATCGCGTCCTCCTCGGCGCGGTAGCCCTCCTCCAGGCTCCAGCGGGCGGCGCCTTCGATCAGGTCGAGCGTGACGTAGGGCCCCGGCGCGGCGCCGTGAACCTGGTCGTCGACGCGGGCGCGCGCGCGGCGGACGACGTCCTCCATCCCGGAGAGGTCGGCCGGCTCGCGGGCGGGCGGGCCCGCGCGCAGGAAGGCGATCGACTCGTCGAGGAACTCGACCGGCTCCAGCAGCGCGTCCGCGAAGCCGAGCTCGAAGGCGGTCTTGCCGTCGAGCATGCGGTTCTGCGCGAGCGGGTTGTCGACCAGCACCTTCACCGCTGTCTCCGGCCCCACGAGCCGCGGCACGACCTGGGTGCCGCCCCAGGCCGGGAAGAGGCCGAGGAAGACCTCCGGGCAGCCGAAGTGGCGGACGGCGGTGGAGATGGTGCGGAAGTCGCAGTGGAGGGCGAGCTCGAGGCCGCCGCCGAGGCAGGCGCCGTTGATCGCCGCCAGGGTCGGGAACGGGAGCGCCGCCAGGCGGCCGAAGAGCTCGTGGCCTGCGCGGCTGCCCTCGCGGGCGCGCTCGGGAGTCACGTCCGGGAACTGGTCGATGTCGGCGCCGACACAGAAGACGAACGGCTTGCCGGTGAGGACGAGCCCGGCCCAGGCGCCGCTCTCCAGCTCGTCCAGCAGCCGGGCGAGCGACTCGAGCGCCTCCGGCCCCAGCGTGGTCGGCTTCGTCCAGTCCTCCCCGTTGTCGATCGTGACGAGCGCGAGGTCGCCGGCCCGCTGGAGCTTGAGCTCAGTCGCGGGCATGCAGGTTCTCCCAGATCACGGCCGCGCCCATGCCCAGGCCGATGCAGAGGCCCGTCAGCCCGTAGCGGACGTGCGGGCGCTCGCCGAAGCCGTAGGCGAGCTGCGCCAGCAGGCGGACGCCCGTGGCGGCGAGCGGATGCCCGCAGGCGATGGCGCCGCCGTAGGGGTTGAGCCGCTCGTCCTCGGGATCGACGCCCATCCCGTCGCACCACGTGAGCACCTGGACCGCGAAGGGCTCGTTCAGCTCGATCAGGCCGATGTCGTCCATCGTCAGCTCGGCGGTCGCGAGCGCCTTCTGCGTCGCGGGAATCGGGCCGATCCCCATCACTTCGGGCTCGACGCCCGCATAGGCGAACGAGACGAGCCGCATCGCGGGCTCGAGGCCGAGCTCGGCCGCGGCCTCCTCGGAGGCGAGGATGCAGGCAGTGGCGCCGTCGGTCAGGCCGGCCGAGTTGCCGGCGGTGACCCGGCCGCCCGCGCGGAACGGCGTCCGCAGCGACGCGAGCCCTTCCAGGGTCGTGTCCGGGCGCAGGAACTCGTCGCGGTCGGCGATGCGCCAGCCGTCGTCGGTGAAGACGCTCATCGGGACGACCGTCTCGCGCATGATCCCGTTCCGCCAGGCGGCCGTCGCCCTCTCCTGCGAGCGGACGGCGTAGCGGTCGGCGTCAACCTTGGTCAGCTGGGGGAAGCGGTCGTGGAGGTTCTCGGCGGTCGCGCCCATGGTCGCCGCGGACTCGTCGATCAGCCGCTCGGCGACGAAGCGCGGGTTGAAGTCGACGTCGGCGCCCATCGGATGGTGGCCCATGTGCTCGACGCCGCCGGCGAGCGCGACGTCGCAGGCGCCGAGCGCGATCTCCCCGGCGACCGCGGTGACGGCCGTGAGGGCGCCGGCGCACATCCGGTCGACGGCGAAGCCGGGGACGGTCTGGGGCAGCCCGGAGAGGAGGGCGACGTCGCGGCCGAGCGTCAGGCCCTGGTCACCGACCTGCGCGGTCGCGGCGAGCGCCACGTCCCCGATCCGCTCCGGCGGCAGCTGCGGGTTCCGCCGCAGCAGCTCGCGCACGACCTTGACGGCCATGTCGTCGGCGCGCGTCCGCCAGAACATGCCCTGCGGCCCGGCGCGGCCGAAGGCGGTCCGCACGCCGTCCACGTAGACGACTTCCCGCAACGCCCTACCCACGCGCCGAGCATACTGGCCGCGTGGGGGACTGGAAAGCGGCGCTGGCGCAGGAGGCCGCGCGCTACGAGGACGGCGAGGCGCGCCTGCCGGACGCCGCGGACGACGACCAGCGCCAGCGGCAGCTCACCCGGCTCGGCAACGCGGCCTACGGCGCCGGCCTGTGCGCCCTGATGCTCGGCGACCCGGATGCAGCGCGCGAGTGGCTCGGCCTGGCCGCGGCCCGCTGGCGGGAGAGCTTCGCGACCGCGCCGCCCGGGAGCTGGGGACGACCGATCGGAGCCGTCAAGGCGCACGTCCTCGCCGGGGAGCAGGAGGCCGCCAAGGAGGCGGCGTGGTGGGCCCTCGAGAGCGGCGCCGCGGAGGCCGAGTCCCCGATCGGCCGCTATGCCGCCTGCCTGGCGCTGCTCGTCCTCGGGCGGGACCAGGAGGCTCGAGTCCACGCCGACGCGATTCGCATCCACCCGGACTTCCCGGCGCCGGTGGGCGACGCGCTGGCGACGATCGCCGCCGGCACGGACGAGGTCGGCTACCTCGAGGCGGTCGAAGCGGTGCTGGAGTCGTTCGAGACCCGCGAGGAGCACCTCGAGGACGTGCCCGTCGCCGACACCGTGCTCGTCCTGCAGGCGCTCGCCGAGCGGCGCGGCCTGGCGGCCGAGCTCAGCTCGCCGCTGCTCCCAGGCGGCTAGCCGCAGCCGCGTCGAGCACGGCGACGGTGCGGCCCTCGGCGGAGCGGACGAGGCTCGCCGGGGTGGCCGGGTCGGGCTCGCCGCCGAAGGCGCGGGCGACGGCCTCGGCCTTCTCCTCGCCGACGACGAGGAAGAGCACGAGCCGTGCGGCCGAGAGCGTGGGGATCGTCAGCGTCACGCGCGGCACCAGCGGCTCGAGCCCGGGCTCCGCCGCGACCGCCGCTCGCTCGCTCTCCGCGAGCGCGGGCGAGCCGGGGAAGAGCGACGCGGTGTGGCCGTCGGGGCCGATCCCGAGCAGGGCGAGGTCGAGCCGCACGCCGCGGATCTCCTCGTCGTAGGCGGCCGCCGCCTCCTCCGGGGGCCGCTCGCCGTGGACGCGATGCACGGCCGGCGGCCGGGAGAGCCCGTCGAGCAGCGTCTCGCGCACGAGCCGGTAGTTGGAGCGCGAGTCCCCGGGCGGGACGCAGCGCTCGTCGGCCCACCAGAGCGTGACGGCGCTCCAGTCCGGCGCCCGCGCGGCGGCGCGCTCGTAGGCGGGACGCGGGCCGGCGCCGCCCGAGACGGCGACGTGGCCGCCCTCCCGGGCGGCGCGGGCGAGCTCCTCCGCGACCGCGCCGGCGGGGTCGTCCTCGACGCGGACGTCGACGTCCATCACGCCGCCCTGACCAGGCCCAGGCCGTACCCCTTGAGCAGGTACACGCTCGCGAGCCCCGCCCACTCGCCGTACGGGGCGAGCAGCTCCTCGGTCTCCCACGCCTCCGCGCGCCGGCCGCGGAGCGCCGAGACCAGCTTGATCAGGCCGAGGTCGCCGACGAGCCCCCGTTCCGGGCGGCCGAGCCCCTCCAGGCAGACGACGCCGGCCGACCAGGGACCGAGGCCGCGCTCGCGCTCGAGGTACCGGGCGGCCGCCTCGGTGGGCAGGGCGCGCAGGCGCTCGGGATCGGATGCGCGGCAGATGCGGACCAGGGCGGCCGCGCGGCGGGCGTGCAGGCCGTGGGAGCGCAGGCTCGCGGGCGCGAGCGCCGCGAAGGAGGCCGCTGTCGGCGGCGCGTGGAGCGTCGAGCCGGCGACGGACGGCGTCGCGGCGCGGACGATTCGGGCCTCGAGGTGCCGGGCGCGCTTCGACTCGATCAGCTGCCCGCAGAAGGCGCGGAGCAGTGCGTGCGCCACGGTCGAGACGCGCGACTGCCGCAGCCCGCGCAGGCGTCGCGTCGTCTCCCCGATCAGCGGGTCAGCTGCGAACCGCCGCAGGAACGGCGTGTGGTCGTCGTCGAGGGCGAGCGAGAAGCGGAGCCGCTCGACCGCCTCCTCCGACTCGCCGCGGAGGACGACGCGGCCGTCGGGGCGCTGCCACGCGTGCGCGACCCCGCCCGGGAGCGCGGCCGTGACGACGCCGTCGCGAACCATCCGCGTCGCGTCGCCGTACCAACGGACCGTGAGCGCGAGCGAGTACGGCCCGCGCGGGCGCACCTCCATGTCGACCACGATGGTCGGAAGCTAACGCGTCCGGGCGGCTGGAGCGGTGGTGCGGCCCGCCGCGACGGCCAGCTCGGCCGCCCGCTCGAGCACGTCCATCGCCTCGTTCTCGCGTGCGGCCGCCCGGAGCGCGCGTCCCCAGGCGCGGCACGCCTCGGCCGCGTCGGCGAGCTTGTCGGCCCCCTCGAGCGTCTCAGCCGATCGGCGGAACGCCTCGAACGCGGCGTTCGTCTCGCCCTGCAGCTCCAGCCCACGGGCCAGCGCGAGCCAGGCGGCCCCCTGCTCGCCCGGGTCGAGGTCGCCGAGGAGCTCGAGCGACTCCCGCGCGCGCCGCACCGCTTCGTCCCCGTCGCGGACGAGCAGCGCCGCCTTCGCCTGCTCGGTGCGAAGGTAGGCGAGGTCGGTGGGCCTGGGGCTCGAGCCGAGCAGCTCTTCGGCGCGGTCGAGGTGGTGCTGGGCCCGCGCCGCATCCTCCTGGGCGACGAGGATGTAGCCGCAGAGGAGATGGGCGCGTCCGAGCTCGATCGTGTCCTCGGTCGCATCGATCAGCGCCAGCGCCCGCCGCGCGTAGTCGAGCGAGCTCGTATGCTCGCCCCGCAACCCCGCCAGGCGGGCCAGCGACCAGTAGAGCTTCACCTGCGCGCCGGGGTCGGCGAGGGCGCCGGCGGCGTCGTCGACCACCTCCGAGAGCACCTCCTGGGCGCGGTCGAGCTGACCGGCGTCCGTCAGCGCGTAGCTGAGGGCGGTCGCGTACCGGACGAGCGCCGCGACGTTCTCGGGCTCGTTCTCGCGGGTCTCCTCGAGGCAGCGGTCGTAGAGCGCGATCGCCTTGTCGACGCGGCCGACGTAGGCGTAAGCTCGTCCGAGCTCGTAGAAGACGTCGGGGCGCGAGGCCGGCGAGAGGCCGTCGTCGTGGGCGGCGGGCTCGAGCAGCTCGATCGCCTCCGTGGGGCGGCCGGTGGCGACCGCGGCGCTGCCGAGCGCGATGCGGGCCTGGATCGCGGCGCGCGTGTCGCCGAGCGCGAGCGCCTCGTCAAGCAGGGCCCTCAGGTCACGCTCGGCCTCGACCGTGTCCAGACCGAGGCGGAGGCGGAGGGACGCGTCCGCTAGCCGGAGCTCGCGCTGTTGGCTCGGCGAGAGGTCGGAGCCCGTCTCGAGGTAGTCCGCCGAGACGCCGAGCTTCGGCGCGAGCTTGCGCAGCGCCTTCACCGACGGCTGGCGTGTGCCCGCCTCGATCCGCGAGATGTACGCGTAGGAAACGCCGGGCTCCGCGAGGGCGCGCTGCGAGAGACCCCTTTCGAGCCGGAGGCGGCGAAGCCGCTGGCCGATGGTCTCGGTTTCTCCAGCCACCCAGGGATCATCGTCATCCGAGCCGCTGTCGTCAATCCCCCAAGGTGACAACAAATGTACGACATCCTCCGTTCGTGTCAATCTCCGCTTGATCGGAGCATCAATGGAAGAAGGGAGGTGGGCTGTATGCGGCGTCGCACGATGAGCGCGCTCGTATGGCTCGCCCTCGTTGCCTCAGCGGCAACGGTGGCGGGCGCCCCTTGGGACGGCTCCTAGGGGCTCGACGGGGCGGGGGAGCCGCGGTTCCCCCGCCCCGGTTACGCTCTCGGCCATGACGATCGACCCCCGCGTCGACATCGGCCACGTGCACCTGAAGGTCGCCGACCTCGACCTGGCGATCGGCTTCTGGTCGGGCGTGCTCGGCTTCGAGGTGCAGCAGCGGCTCGGCGACCAGGCGGCCTTCCTCTCCGCCGGCGGCTACCACCACCACATCGGGCTGAACACGTGGGAGTCGAAGGGCGGCTCGCCGCCGCCGCCGGGGACGACCGGGCTCTACCACGTGGCGGTCCGCTTCCCGGACCGGCAGACGCTCGCCGCCGCGCTCCGGAGCGTGCTCGAGGCGGGGATCCCGCTCCAGGGCGCCTCCGACCACGGCGTCAGCGAGGCGATCTACCTGGCCGACCCCGACGGCAACGGCGTCGAGCTCTACCGCGACCGGCCGCGGGAGGAGTGGCCGCGCGCGGACGGCGAGGGGGTGGCGATGTTCACGGACCCGCTCGACCTCAACGGGCTGCTCGCGGAGGCGGAATGACGTGCAAGCTCGTCGCGGACGTCGCGCTCCTCGCCGGAGACGAGGTGCTGCTCGTTCGCTATCGCGACACGAGCGACTACGACCGTCAGGCCGGCTGGTTCCTTCCAGACGACTTCCTCGAGCAGCTCGAGCATCCAGAGGACGCTGCGAGGCGGATCGCCCGGGACCAGGCAGCCATCGACTCCGTCGAGGATCTGAGGCTCGGCGAGATCGAGTCGTTCGGCAACGGGGCATGGCACCTCGTGTTCCACTACGTAGGAATGCTCGACGCGCCGGTACCGGTCCATCCGCTCGGGAACGTCGCTGCGGCCAAGTGGTTCGCCCTCGCCGATCTCCCTGAGCGATCCGAGATGGCGCACCACGGCTGGGGGCTCGACGTGCTCGAGCGGCTGCTCGCCGAGGTGTGACCGATCGCTGGGCCGCCTGGCTGCTCGAGCGGCGGCACGGCGGCGACGAGCAGCGGTTGCGCGAGCTGCTGGAGCAGCTCCGTGAATGGCGTGACCGGGTGCTCGACAACGCCCGACTCGGCCCGGACGACGTCGTCCTCGACGCCGGCTGCGGCGACGGGCTGATCGCCTTCGGCGCGCTCGAGCGCGGCGCCGCGAAGGTGATCTTCAGCGACGTCTCGGCGGAGCTGCTCGACGTCTGCCGGGAGATCGCGGCCGGCGATCCGCGCTGCGAGTTCGTGCTCGGCTCGGTCGACGAGCTTCCCCTCCCCGACGAGTCGGTCGACGTGGCGACGACGCGCTCCGTGCTCATCTACGTCGAGGACAAGCTGCGGGCGCTCCGCGAGCTTCACCGGGTCCTACGGCCCGGGGGCAGGCTCTCGATCTTCGAGCCGATCAACAGCTTTGCCTACCCCCAGCCCGAGCACCGCTTCGCGTTCTGGGACGTCAGTCCGGTCGTCGAGCTCTCGAACCGGATGAAGGCCCACTACCGCAGCGTCGCGCCGGACCAGACGCTGATCGACTTCGACGAGCGCGATCTCGTCCGGTGGGCCGAGGAGGCCGGGTTCGGCGAGGTCCGGCTCGACTACGAGGTGCGGATCGAGCCCGGTTACCGCGTGGCGAACTGGGAGGCGTACGAGCGGTCGTCCGGGAACCCGCTCGCGCCGACGCTGCGCGAGACCGCCGACGCCGCGCTCGGGCCAGAGGACGCCGAGCGCTTCCTCGGCCACCTGCGGGCGGAGAACGAGGCCGGCCGCGGGATCGATCGCTACGCCGTCGCCTTCCTCTGGGCAGTCAAGCGATAGGCTCGCCGGGTGGCCGTCTACACGGCGGGAATCTGGACCGTGAAGCCCGGCCGGGAGGACGACTTCGTCGCGCTCTGGCGGGAGCTCGCCGACTGGTCGGCGGGAGCCTTCCCGGATGCGCGGGGAACCCTGCTGCGCGACCGCGAGCGGCCGAATCGGTTCCTGAGCTTCGGCCCGTGGGAGAGCGTCGAGCAGATCGAGGCCTGGCGCTCGGCGCCCGAGTGGCAGGAGATCGTCGGGCGCCTGCAGGAGGTGCTCGAGTCGTTCGAGCCGGGCACCTACGACGTCGCCGCGAGCGCGGGCGGCTGATGCCGAAGGGCTACGCGGAAGGTCCGGCCGCCGAGGAGGCCGAGCGCCGGCTCGACGAGCTGGAGCGCGGCCTGCCGGCCGACGACGGGCCCGAGCGGGCCGCCGTCTTCGGCTCCACCGACGACGAGCCGGAGCCTCACTTCATCGGCTGGCTCGGCGACGTCGACCCCGACGAGCTGTTCTCGGCCGGGGAGGCCTACGGCCTCACCGTGCGGCGCGTGCGCCCCTGACCCATCGGGCCGTGTTTTGGGCCGTGTAAGAACCTGAGCTACGCTTGGGCAAGGCCCATGGCGAAGCCCGTCGAGCAGCTCGATGCCGTCATCATCCGGTTCGCCGGCGATTCCGGCGACGGGATGCAGCTGACCGGGGACCGCTTCACGTCGGAGACGGCGCTCGTCGGCAACGACCTCGCCACGTTGCCCGACTTCCCGGCCGAGATCCGCGCGCCGGCCGGCTCGCTGCCGGGCGTCTCGGGCTTCCAGGTCCACTTCGCCGACCACGACATCCTCACGCCGGGCGACCGGCCCGACGTGCTCGTGGCGATGAACCCGGCCGCGCTCCGCACGAACCTGAAGGACCTGCCCAAGGGCGGCACGCTGATCGTCAACCTCGACGCCTTCAGCGAGCGCAACCTGCAGAAGGCGGGCTACACGGCCAGCCCGCTCGAGGACGGCTCGCTCGCGGACTACAACGTCGTGCAGGTGCCGCTGACCTCGATGACCGTCGCGTCGGTGAAGGGGATCGAGGTGACGCCGCGCGAGGCGGAGCGCTCGAAGAACTTCTTCGCGCTCGGGCTGATGTCGTGGCTCTACGGGCGGCCCGTCGAGAGCACGCTCGAGTTCATCGAGCGGAAGTTCGCGAAGCTGCCGGAGATCGCGCAGGCGAACACCGCCGCGTTCAAGGCCGGCTACGCGTTCGGCGAGACGAGCGAGGACTTCGCCGTCCAGTACGAGGTCAAGCCGGCGCCGCTCGCGCCCGGCGTCTACCGCCAGATCACCGGCAACCAGGCGCTCTCGCTCGGGCTCGTCGCCGCGAGCGTCAAGAGCGGCCTCGACCTCTTCCTCGGCGCCTACCCGATCACCCCGGCCTCGGCGATCCTCGAGGAGCTCGCCGGCTACAAGCACTTCGGCGTCCGCACCTTCCAGGCGGAGGACGAGATTGCTGCGGTCGGTGCCGCGCTCGGCGCCTCGTTCGGCGGCGCGCTCGGCGTGTCCACCTCCGCCGGACCGGGCGTCGTCCTCAAGTCGGAGACCGTCGGGCTCGCGGTCGCGCTCGAGCTGCCGCTGCTGATCCTCGACATCCAGCGCGCCGGCCCGTCCACGGGGATGCCGACGAAGCCGGAGCAGGCCGACCTGCTGCTGGTCATGTTCGGCCGAAACTCCGAGTCGCCCGCGCCCGTGCTGGCCGCCTCGTCGCCCGGCAACTGCTTCTTCATGGCGCTCGAGGCCGCGCGGATCGCGATCAAGTACCGGACGCCCGTCTACCTGCTCTCCGACGCGTACCTCGCGAACGGCGCCGAGCCGTGGCTGATCCCGATCGCGGACGACCTGCCGGAGATCGCGCCCATGTTCCTGACCGAGCCCCCCGAGGTCGGGGAATTCCTCCCCTACGCGCGCGATCCCGAGACACTGGCGCGGCCCTGGGCGATCCCCGGCACGCCCGGCCTCGAGCACCGCATCGGCGGGCTGGAGAAGCAGGACCAGACCGGCAACGTCAGCTACGACCCCGACAACCACGACCTGATGGTGCGCCTGCGGGCGCAGAAAGTGGCGGGCATCGCGCAGGACATCCCGGAGCTCGAGGTGGACGACCCCGACGGCGAGGCCGAGCTGCTCGTGCTCGGCTGGGGCGGCACGTACGGGCCGATCGCGGCCGGCGTCCGCCGCGTCCGCCGCAAGGGCCGCAAGGTCGCCCACGCGCACCTCCACTACCTGAACCCGTTCCCGCGCAACACGGGCGAGGTGCTGCGACGCTACGAGCGCGTGCTGATCCCGGAGATGAACCTCGGCCAGCTGCTCAAGCTCGTCCGAGCCGAGTTCCTCGTCGACGCGGTCGGCTACAACCGCGTGCGCGGCGTGCCGCTGAAGGCTGCGGAGCTCGAAGAGGCGATCGAGGCGATGCTGTGAGCGAGCAGGGCAACGGCAACGGGCTCGTCAAGCTGACGACGAAGGACTTCAAGTCCGACCAGGAGGTGCGCTGGTGCCCCGGCTGCGGCGACTACGCGATCCTGGCCGCGGTGCAGTCCTTCATGCCCGAGCTCGGCATCCAGCGCGAGCGGCTCGTCTTCGTCTCGGGGATCGGCTGCGCCGCGCGCTTCCCGTACTACATGCAGACGTACGGGATGCACTCGATCCACGGCCGCGCGCCGGCGATCGCGACGGGGCTCTCGACCTCCCGGCCCGATCTGTCGGTCTGGGTCGTGACCGGGGACGGCGACGCGCTCTCGATCGGCGGTAACCACCTGATCCACGCGCTGCGGCGGAACGTCAACGTCAAGATCCTCCTCTTCAACAACCAGATCTACGGCCTGACGAAGGGCCAGTACTCGCCGACGAGCCCGCTCGGGACGCTGACGAAGTCCACGCCGATGGGCTCGCTGGACCATCCGTTCAACCCGCTCTCCCTCGCGATCGGCGCCGAGGCGACGTTCGTCGCGCGCGCGATCGACACTGACAAGAAGGGGCTGACCGACGTGTTGCGGCAGGCGGCCGAGCACCGCGGCTCCGCGTTCGTCGAGATCTTCCAGAACTGCAACATCTACAACGACGGCGCCTTCGACGTCGTCCGCGACGAGCCGCTGAACCGGATCGAGCTGAAGCACGGCGAGCCGATCCGCTTCGGCGAGGACGGGTCCCGCGGCGTGCGGCTGCGGCCCGACGGCTCCGTCGAGGTGGTCGACGTGGCCGAGGCGGGCGAGGACGCGCTGCTCGTCCACGACGCGTCGCATCCCGAGCCGTCGATCGCCTTCGCGCTCTCGCGGCTGACGCTGGACGCGGTGGGCGCGGCGCCGACGGGCGTCTTCCGCAAGGTCGAGCGGCCGGTCTACGACGAGCTGATGGCGGAGCAGCTCGAGCAGGCGCGCGCGGCCAAGGGCGAGGGCGACCTCACGGCCCTGCTCCACGCCGGCGACACCTGGGAGATCGGCTAGGCCGTCCCTGGGCGCCTTCGGCTCCCGGGCGGCGGAGCCGCCCTCCGCCGAAGGCTGACGCCGCTGGCGGCAGGATGCTTCGCCTTCGACGCTCGGCCGTACCCGCTCGTACTGTCCTCGCGTCGCAGGCTCGCCTCCTTTGCCAGCGGCGCCCCAGGAACGGCCTAGGAGCCGAACCGGGCGACCGCGCGGGCGCGGGCGCGCTCGGCCTCGACCTCGCGGTTCCGCGGCGCCGCCGACGTCACGAGCGCGTCGAGCAGCTCGGCCGTGGCGGCGCTGACCGCGTCCACCGCGCGGGCGAAGGCAGGCTCATTCGCTTTGGAAGGGCTCGTCGAGCCGCTCACCTTGCGCACGTACTGGAGCGCGGCGTGATGGATTTCCTCCGGCGTGGCGGGAGGATCGAAGTTGTGGAGCACTCGGATGTTCCGGCACATGCCGGGACGGTAGCTCAGACGAGGAGCCAGATCACCAGGGCGACGACGAGGGCGGCCGCGATGCCGCCGACGATCGCCGCCCAGCCGATGCCGGCACGCCGGCGCGCGCGCGCGGCGCGGCGTCGCTCTCGGGAGCGCGGTCAGTCGGCTCCATTGCCGTTCATGCTCTGGAGCGGCCCGCCCTGCTCCTCGATCGTGAAGCGGATGCCGTCGCCCTCGACGGAAGCGTCGAGCACCTTGTCGGAGAGCGCCTGGGCCACGACGGGCTCGAGGAACACGTGCGCGCCTTCCTGCTCCACGACCTCGTCCATCGCGTCGGGCTCCTCGGCGACCGCGAGCTCCAGCGCCGCCTGCTGGTCGTCGAGCGGCTGGGCGGTGATGCGCAGGCCCCCCTGCTCGGGAACGTCCGACTGCTCGACGAGTGAGCGGATGACGGCGGCGGCGTCATGCGTTAGAACGAGCACGGGGACTCCTTCCGATCGTTTCGGAGCCCCTTCCGCGTCACACAGAACTCAAACGGGAGACGGAGAGAGATGCTCACAGCGATCGCGGCCGTGGCGGGGGCGCTGGCCACCGCGCCGGGCGGCACGCTCGCCTTCGAGCGCAACCAGGACGTCTTCGTCGGCAGCCGCAACCTGACGCGGACGCCGACCGCGAAGGAGTACGCCCCGGCCTGGACGCCGGACGGGGCCCGCCTCGCCTACGTCTCCTACCGCGACGGGAACGGCGAGATCTACGTCATGAAGGCCGACGGCACCGCTGCCCGGCGCCTGACGCGGCACCGCGGCGAGGACCTCTCGCCGGCCTGGTCGCCGGACGGAAGGCGAATCGCGTTCGTCAGCAACCGCACGGGCGAGTTCGAGATCTACCTCATGCGCGCCGACGGCACGGGCGAGCGCCGGCTGACGCGCCTCGCGCGGCGCGGCTACGGGACCTTCTCGCCCGCCTGGGCACCCGACGGGAGCTCGCTCGTCTTCTCGGCCGCGGGCCGGACGCCCGAGAACCCCGAGCTGTACTCGATCCGGCCCAATGGGACGGGCCTCGAGCGCCTGACGTTCACGGAGGGGGACTCGGAGACGCTGGGCGACGACGGCTTCCCCTTCTGGTCGCCCGACGGCAAGACGATCGTGTTCACGAGCAACCGCACCGGCGAGGGCGAGCTCTGGACGATCCGGCCGGACGGGAGCGGCGAGCGCCGGCTCGCGGGCCTGCGCGGCCGGGACGACTGGGCGCCCCGCTACTCCCCCGACGGCGCCTGGATCGCGTTCGAGTCCCGCCGGCTCGATCGCAGCGACGTCTACGCCGTGCGCGCCGACGGCACCGGCGTCAGGCTGCTCTTCCGCAACGCCTCAGCGCCCGCCTGGCGCCCTTAACGGTCGCGACCGCAAGGACAGTTGTCGTCCTGGCCGGCTGCGGAGCGGCGCATGCCGGCGTCCTCAGTCGCCCCCGTACCGCAGAGGGGGCGGAACGTCCTCACGGTCGCGACCGTAGAAACGCCACGATCCGCGCCGCCACTTCCTCCCCGGCGTCCTCCTGGAGGAAGTGGCCGGCGTTCGCGACCGTTTCGGCCGGCAGCGCGCCGGGGATCAGCTCCGCGAGGCGCTCGGCGACCCTCGGCGAGAAGATCGGGTCGGAGTCCGAGAAGAGCACGAGCGCCGGCTTCTCCCACCGCTTCAGCCGCTCGCGCACGGCGACCATGGCCGCGGCGGAAGGATGGTCGGGCTCGGTCGGCACGAGCTCCGGGAACATGAGCGCGCCGGTCTTCGACTCGGGCACGGGGAACGGCGCGTCGTAGGCCGCCTCGACCTCCTCGGCGAGCGGGCGCACGCAGGAGATCCGCACGAGCCGGCCGGCCCGGAACTCCGTCCCCACCCGCCGCACCATCTCCCGGAAGCGCAGCCACTCCTCCGAGGGCGCCCGCCCTGCTCCGATGCCGGTGTTCAGGATCACTAGCCGGTCGACCCGCTCGGGCTGCTCGACGGCGAGCCGCAGCCCGATCGGCCCGCCCCAGTCCTGCACGACCACCGTCAGGGCGGTCAGGTCGAGCTCGCCGACGAAGCGCTCGATCGTCCGGTAGTGCGCGTCGTACGAGTACCACTCGCGCTCGACCGGCTTGTCGGAGCGCCCGAACCCGGGGTAGTCGGGCGCGACCACGCGGGCGACCGCCGCCAGCGGCGGGATCAGCTTGCGATACAGGTAGGCCCAGGTCGGCTCGCCGTGGAGCAGGAGGACGGGGTCGCCCGCGCCCTCGTCGGCGTAGTGGAGCCGCAGCCCGTCGAGCTCGAGGTAGTTCGGCGCGACGTCCCAGCCCGGCAGCCCCGCGAAGCGCTCGTCGGGAGTGCGATAGGCCTTCATCCGGTCGAGGGTACAACGAGCACGTGCATCAACCCGCTCCTTCGCCCTGGTACCGCGAGAACTGGTGGCTCTTCCTTCTGGCGCTGCTGCTGCCTCGAGCGAGCTGAGAGGCGTCGTCGTGGCGCAGAATCCGGCCGCGGGCTCCGAGGTCGAGCGGGGCTCGGTCGTCAGGCTGGACGTCTCGCTGCGCTACTCGGGGCGGTGGACGAAGCCCGGCTCGAGGCGGGCCGGCCCGGTCGCGACCGGCTCGCGGAAGGGGCTCTTCCACCAGCCGAGGCCTGCCATCGCGAGCCCGGCCGCCCCCGCCGCAGCGAAGGCGAGCTGCGTGCCGCCGACGTAGGCGAGCCAGCCCGCGAGCAGGCCGCCGAGCGGGGCGAGGCCCGCGAACGCGAACAGGAACAGCGAGAGGACGCGCCCGCGCAGGTGGTCCGGCGCGGTCAGCTGCAGGATCGACTGCGTGTTCGAGTTCCAGAGGATGAAGAAGACGCCCGCCGCGAAGAGGAGCGCCGCGGCCGCGGCCACAGTCGTCAGGGGCGCGAGCACGAGCACGGAGACGCCGAAGCCGGCCGTGCCCGCCAGCAGCGCCTTCCAGCTTGCGCGGCCGATCCACGCGGTGAGCAACGCGCCCGCGAGCGCGCCCGCTCCGAATGACGCGGAGAGGCTGCCGAAGACCTCCGGGCCGGCGTCGAGCGTCTCGCGCGCGAGGACGGGCACGAGGACGTTGAAGTTGAACCCGATCGTGCTGAGCACCGTCGTCATCACGAGCACGACCCAGACGACGCGCGTTCGGCGCGCGTAGGCAAGGCCCTCCCGGGCGCTGCGCAGCATCGTCGGGCGCGTCTCCCCGCGGTCGACCGGCTGGAGCTCCTCCGGCCGCATCAGGGCGAGCGCCGCCAGGACGGCGAGGAAGCTGACCGCGTTGAGGGCGAAGCAGGCACCGGCGCCGGCGGTGGCGATCAGCACTCCCCCGAGCGCCGGGCCGACGATCCGCGACGCGTTGAAGAGCGTGGCGTTCAGCGCCACGGCGTTCGGCAGCTCCTCGCGGCCGACCATCTGGAAGGTGAGCGCGTGCCGGCCGGGCGCGTCGAAGACCGTCGCCGTCCCGCCGAGCGCGGCCAGCAGGTAGATGTGCCAGAGCTGCGCCGCTCCGGTCAGCGCCAGGACCGCGAGGGCGACGGACACGCCCATCGCCGACGCCTGGGTCGCCATCATCAGCCGCCGGTTGTCGAACCGGTCGGCGAGCACCCCCGCTGCGAGCCCGAAGAGCGTGAACGGGATGAAGCGGCAGAAGGCGAGGATGCCGACCGCGATCGGCGACCGCGTCGAGTCGACCACGACCCAGGCCAGCGCCACCATCTGCATCCACGTCCCGCTGACCGAGACGAGCTGGCCGACGAAGAAGAGGCGGTAGTTGCGGTGCTTGCGGAGCGACACGAACGTGCGCCTCACGCTTCCACCTCCAGCAGCCGCGCCAGCGGCGCCACGGCCCGGTTGAGGGCCTCGCGTTCCTTCGCGGGCAGCGCTTCGAGACGCGCGGCCAGCCACGCGGTACGGCGGGACCTGACCAGGCGCAGCACGCGCCTGCCCTCCTCGGTCACGTAGAGGCCGTGGCGCCGGGCGTCGGCGGGATCGTCCTCGCGGTGCAGCAGCCCGAGCTTGACCAGCCGGCTGACGTGACCGGACATGCCGGCCGGGGACATCCGCTCCTGCGCGGCGAGCTCCCGCACGCCGATTCCCGGCGACCGCTTGACGGCGAAGAGGAGAGACACCTGGCCGCCGGTGACACCGAGCGAGCGCACCTCGCGCCGTAGTTCGCGCGACAGCTTCATCACGACCGGGCGAAGCTGCTCCGCGAGTTCGTTAACCATGTTAACGATTCTAGCGAGAGCTACTCGGGCGGGGCTATCCCCTTTTCGTGTAGCTCGGTGAGCGCCTCCTCGGACTTCTCGAGTCCGTCGAGGCCCATGCCGGCGAGCACCCAGGGCGCCTTCGTGAACTGGATCCCGCGGTAGTCGACGATCTGGAGGCGGTTGCCCCAGGGATCGAGGACGTCGTTGCGGCCGACCCGCTCGGCGCCCGCCTCCTCCAGCAGGCGCAGGGCCCGCTCGCGGTCGTCGACGACGATCCCGACGTGGCGGCCGCGGTCCGGCGGCTGCGAGCGGCCGCGCGCCAGCGCGACGAACTGGTCGCCGATGTCGATGAACGCCATCGCGCCGCTCCGCCCGCGCAGCGTCAGCTCGAAGGCCTTGCCGTAGAACTCGAGCGCCTCGTCGAGGTCGCCGACCTCGAGCGCGACGTGGTTGATGCCGACGAGCCGTGCCCGTTCGCTCACCAAGCCAATGTAGTCAACCCCGAACGCCTTACCGGTGCAGACTCGCCTCGCTCGGACGGCCGAGATGCGCGCGGAGCGCGCGCAAGAACCGACAGGTTCTTCCGCGTCAAATCTGCCACGTGCCTTCGCGCAGCAGCGGTACCATCCGGCCGCCGGGGGCGAAGCCCGTCACCTCGAGCTCGTCGGAGCCGATCATCACGTCGAGGTGCAGGTTGGAGCTGTTGACGCGGTGCCTGCGGCCGCCTCGCGGCAGCGCCGCGCGCGCCTGGTCGAAGCCGTAGCCGAAGGCGATGTGCGCGGCCGCGTTCTCGTCGATCAGCGTGTTCGCGTAGTGGCGCTCCATCCGGCCGATGCGGGAGGTGCGGTCGACGAGGGCGAGCTCGCCCAGGCGCGACGCGCCCTTGTCGGAGGCGAGGAAGGCCGCGAGCAGCTCGCGGTCGGTCTCGTCGGCGGCCTCGAGGCGGACGAGGCGCCCGCCGCGGAACTCGCCGGCGATCCCCTCGATCAGGCGCCCGCGGAACGAGAGCGGCCGCGAGCAGCGGAACGTGCCCGTCGTGGCGCCGGGGGTCGGGCTCGTGAAGTTCTCCTCGGTCGGAAAGTTCGGCGAGACGAGCCGGCCGTACGCGTTCGCCTCCTGCCCTCCGAGCCAGCGGGCGTCCTCGGGCAGCCTCACGTCCAGGTGCGTCCCCGGCCCGCGCAGCTCCACACGCTCCAGGCGCAGCTCGGTCAGGATCTGGCCGCGGCGGGCGATCGCCTCGACGTGCGCTTCCCAGCCCTCCGCCCCGGGCGGGTCGTCGGGGCCGAGCCGGCAGAACCAGAGCAGGTCCTCGGCGAGCTGCCGCATCGCCTCCACCGGGTCGAGCTCGGGATAGACCTGGCTTGCCCAGTACGGTGTCGGCCACGCGCAGCCCGTCCAGCGGTAGCGGCCCGCCTTGACGGCGCGGAGCCACCACTGCAGCTTCCCCATGCGGCGCTGGCTGTCGGCGACCATCCGCGCCGACGGAAGCTTGTCGAAGGCGCCCGGGTCGCCCTCGCCGATGATCGTCACCGAGGCCGAGCGCGGCTCGAGCTGCGCCCGCAGCCGCTTTGCGGCCCAGTCGGGCAGCGGCCCGAGATGCTCGTCGGCGGCGAGCCGGACTCGGGCGGCCGCGACGAGGTTGTCCAGGTACTCGACGTTCGCCTCCGCGGCGCCGGCCCGGTAGGCGGCCTCGGCGAGCGCGACCATCAGCTCGCGGTGGGCCGGCTGGCCCTGGATGAACAGGACGTCGCCTACGTCGAGCTTCAGGCAGCTCCGGACGACCGCGTCCGCATAGCGGGCAAGCCGCTCGGGCGCAAGCACGCCCCCCTCGATGACCGTTGTCTCCACGCGCAACTCCCCGCCAGAACCTAGCGCGTGAGCGGGGAGAAAGCTAGGGCCGGTGCCGCAGCTCGGCGTCGAAGGCGGCGACCCGCCCGTCGACGACGTTGCCGCTGAGGGTGGCCTCGGCGCCGAAGTGGGACTGGATCGAGTAGCCGGCGCGGGTCGCGTCGTCCGACTCCGCGTCGGCGTGCGTCCCCAGCACGCTGTTCCCGGTGATCGTGCAGTGCGAGTAGTCGCCGCAGTAGATCCCCACCCCCCGGGCCGAGTCGACGCGGTTGCCCGAGACCTTCCCCATCGACATCTCGGTGACCGTGATCGCGCGGAGCGTTGTGTCGGAGACGTGGTTCCTGCGGAGGAGCACCTTCGCGAAGTGGGTGACGATGCCCTCGCGGGCGCCGGTGATCCGGCAGCCCTCGACGAGGCTTCCGGGCAGGTCGAAGGCGAAGGAGATGTCGATCCCCATCGACCAGTCGCCGACGAAGTTGCCGATGCGGCAGTCGCGGATGACGACCGACGCGCGGCGCACGTTGATGCCGTCGAGCTCGGCTCCGTCGACCGTGACGCCGTCGAGCACGACGTTGGTCGCGTTCTCGACGACGATGCCGTTCTCGGCGCCGCGGACGGCCACGTCGCGCACCACGACGTAGTCCGACCGGATGACGATGCCGCCGACGACGACCGCGCCCGGCTCGCCCACGAGCCGCGA
>JBBDQR010000109.1:0-4528 GCA_040905885.1 Gaiellaceae bacterium
CGGCTCCGCCGAAGCCATGACGACTTCGATCGGCCCGCGCTACCGGCCAGCGCTCGTGAGCCGCGCCCGCCGTGTCGGTCGCGGCGGCGCGAGGTTCGCGGTAACGAGACTGTCTCTACGAAGCTTGCCGCTTCCGCCCGTCCGAACGCAGCGGCAAGACCTGTTAGAGGCGCTCTTTCAGCTCCTCGAGCGCGGCCCAGCGGGGATCGAGCCTCTCCTCGGCGTGCTCGTGCGGCTCGACGTTCAGGTCCTTGCCGCAGACCGGGCAGAGGCCGGCGCAGTCCGGGCGGCAGAGGATCTGCCCTGGAAGGGCCAGCGCAAGCGCGTCGCGCGCCCAGGCTGAGAGGTCGAGCCGCTCGTCGACGAGGTACGGCGTGCGCAACTCGTCGTCGTCGGGATTCGTCGCCTGGTACTCGCGGACGGCGATCCTGCGCTCGACCACGGCGTCGGCGAGGCACCGGTGGCAGGGGCCGTAGAGGCGGCCGGCGAAGCGCAGCTCGAAGAGCGTCCCGGTCGAGGTACGGCTGATCGTCACCTCCCCCTCGGGCTTCTCGGGCACCGGCACGTAGCGCTGGCCGCCGACCGTCAGCGGCTCGAGGGCGATCTCGAGGGTGTCGCGGTGCTGCTCGCCCGACCGGAGCCTCACGCGCCGAAGGTCGAGGCTGGTCATAGGACGTCCAGCGTAGCGCGAGGCCAGGCCGGTCGTAAGCCTTGTGTAAATTGCGGGGTCGGACTGCGATCAATGTGGTGGCCTAGCGGGAACGAGAACGAACACCAGCGCCCACCAGAAGGGGGAAATCGCATGCGCACCATCTCGAACACACGCCGGCTGCGCCTCGGCGCGCTGCTCGGGCTGGCAGCGGCCGGCGCGGCCGCCTTCGTCGCGCTCGGCTACGCCGCGCCGAACGAGACGTCCGCCCAGGCCCAGTACGCGCCGGCCAACACGGCGGCGCCGACGATCTCCGACACGACGCCCGAGGTTGGCCAGACGCTGACGGCGGGGAACGGAACCTGGACCGGCGACCAGCCGATCGTCTTCACGTATCAGTGGCTCCGTTGCAACGCCGGCGGCCAGAACTGCGTGCTGATCCCGGGTGCGACGAGCCAGACGTACACCGCGCAGCCCGCAGACCTCGACAACACCCTCCGTGTGCGGGTGACGGGGACGAACGCGAGCGGCTCGAGCTCTGCCGACTCCGCCGCGACGTCCAGGGTCACGCCCGCCGTTCCGCCGACCGGGACCGTCCCCATCGCAGCGGTGACGCCTCCGAACCGGCTCGCGATCGACCAGGTGCGGTTCACGCCGAACCCGATCCGGCTCTCGACGCGGGCGATCGACGTGCGGGTGCACGTCCTCGAGGCGAGCGGCCGGCCGGTCGTCGGCGCGCTCGTGTTCGTCCGCTCCACGCCGCTCGTCACCACGAGCCCCGGCGAAGCCACCACCGGCAACGACGGCTTCGCGACCGTCCGGCTCACGGCGCGGTCGAACTACAACCTCATCCGCTTCCAGGACAACCTGCAGATCTTCGTCCGGGCGCGGAAGGCCGGCGAGGACCTCCAGGCCGGCATCTCCAGCCGCCGCCTGGTGCAGGTCTCGATCGGCTAGCGGGGGCTGCCGAGGGGATTCAGGCGCGCCGCCCGCTCGAGGGCGGCGCGCCGCTCGGCCCCGTCCGAGACGCGGGCGAGCGCCACCCACAGCTCGGGATCGCCGGGATCGTGCTCGAGCGCCGTCAGCAGGCTCCTCCGCGCCTCGGCCCGCCGGCCCGAGGCCTCCTGCGCGGTCGCCAGCCGGTGCCAGGGCGCCGCGGCCCACGGCGCCGCGCTCGCTGCGCGCCGGGCCCAGCGCTCGCTCTCCTCCCAGTCCGCGTCGGCCGCCGCGGCGGCGCTGCGCGCGACCAGCGCGTTCCCGGCCAGCGCGAACGCCGCGACGGCGGCCAGGAGCGCGGTCGCCGCCAGCGCGGGCGCCCGCGGCACCGGGCTCGCGCGCGACCGGCTCGAGGAGAGCACCATGGCAGCCGCCGCGAGAGCGGCCAGGACGAGGGCCGCCTGCTCCCAGTCCCAGTCCAGCGCGGCGTGGACGAGGAAGGCGGCGTACGCGCCGGTCGCCGCCGGCGCGGGGGAGCGGACGGCGAACGGGACCGCCAGCGCGGCGAGCAGCAGGGCGAGGCCGGCCGGGCCGAGCTCGGCCAGCGTCTCTAGGTAGAGGTTGTGCGCGTCGTGCGCGACCTGGAGCGTTCTCCGCTCCCGGAGCCAGGCCCGCTCGAACGTGCCCGCGCCCGTCCCGAGCACGGGAGCGCTTGCCGCCTGCCGCAGCGCCGCCGGCCAGTAGTCGGGCCGCTGCGCGCCGACGGTCATCCCGGCGGCGAGCGCGAGCGCGAGGCCGGCCACCGCGACCGCCGCCACGAGGGGCCGGCCGCGCCTGGCCGCGAGCGCCGCGAGCAGGCCGACGCCGAGCGCGAGCCAGCCGCCCCTGGAGTCCATCCGCACGAGGACGACGAGCAGCAGGGGGACGAGGACGAGCAGCGGCGGGTGGCGGAAGGCGAGCACGGTCCCGAGGGCCATCAGCAGCGCGAGGCCGTTCGTGTAGCCGACGGGCTCGGCGTCGCCGGCGGCGAGATTCCAGACTGCGATCGCCCCGGCCGCGACGACGACGCCGGCGGTGAGGCCGCGCGAGGGCCCCAGCAGGAGGAACGCGGCGAGCCCGAGCACGTACAGGAGCGCCCGCTCGGCCTCGAGGGCGGTGAGGGGGACGCTCTCCGTCCAGAGAGCCGACAGGAGCGTCCAGCCCGCGAAGGCGCCGAGCAGCGCCAGCACGGCGAGCTCGGCGCGACCGAGCTCCACGCGCTCGCGGAGCACGAGCGCCGCCGCGCCGGCCCAGGCCAGTCCGAGCGAGGCCCAGCCCCAGGAGTGCGGGAAGTAGCCGCCGTCCGCCGCCCCCCGCCCCCCCCCCGCGCCCGCGGCGCCCGCCGCTACAGCCGCGTCACTAGCTCGTCCAGCGGCTTGCGATTGGCTCGTTCGCTCCACTCCTCGGCCCTTCGCGCCTCGGCGTCGCGCGGGCGCGCGGGATAGCCCAGCGAGAGCACGATCGCGAGCTCGCCCTCCTCGAGCTCGAGCGCCTCGGCAGCGGCCGCCGCGTCGCGGATCCCGTTCGGGCAGGACGCGACGCCCTCGTTCCAGGCCGCGAGCATCATGTTCTGCGAGCAGCGGCCGGCGTCGTAGGCGCGGCCGGTGATCCCGATCGCGAGCGCCGCGCCGCGGACGTTGCCGGGCGCGTAGACCGCGTCGGCGAGCCGCTCGCGCCGTGCCTCGTCCTCGACGACGACGAATCGCCAGGCCTGCTTGTTCTGGGAGTTGCCGGAGAGCCGGCCCGCATCGAGGATCCGCTCGACGACCTCGGCCGGGATCGGCCGCCGCGCGTACCTGCGCTCGTCGCGCTTGCTCGCGATTGCGAGGAAGGTGTCCACCCGGCGAGACTAACGTGGTCATGCGGAAGCTGACTCTCCTGCTCGCCCTTCCCCAGCAAGTGCGTTGCACTTGCTGGGGGCCCCTTTTGATCGCCGCGCTCGGCGGCTGCGGCGGCGGCGACGAGCGGATCGTCGTCTCGCGGGAGGCGAACGTCTCCCAGGCGGCCGGCCCGCAAGTGGAGGCGGCGATCGCGATCGACCCGGCCGATCCCGACGTCCTCCTCGCCGGCTCGAACAGCTCAGAGGAGCCGAGCGTGCGCTCGTACACGTCCACCGACGGCGGCGTGACGTGGCGCTCGGAGGTGGCCCCGCTGCCACCGGAGGGCTGGGAGGGCGGCGCCGGCGACCCCGTCGTCGCCATCGGCCCGGGCGGCCGCCAGTACTTCGGCTTCCTCGCCCGCGTCGAGCGCACGTCGAGCTACTTCGGGATCGGGATCTTCGTGGCGGCGCGCGACGGGCCGAACGGCGAGTGGCACGTGACGCGCGTCGACAACCAGCCGGGTGTCGGCAACGACAAGCCCGCGATCGCCGTCGACCAGGCGACCGGCCGTGTCTACGTCGCCTGGACGCGCTTCTACGGCGCGCGGCGGCTGCCCGTCGAGGTCAGCTACTCGGACGACGGCGGCCGCAGCTGGAGCCTGCCGGTGCGCGTCACCGATACCGGCCCGCAGCTCTTCGCGAGCATCGCCGCCGGGCCCGGCGGCGCCGTGTACGTCGTCTGGGACGAGTTCTTCGCCGGGAAGATCGCGCTGGCGCGCTCGCTCGACCGCGGCGACAGCTTCGAGGATCCGGTCGAGGTCGCCCGCTACGAGGAGGGGATCTGGGGGACGACCGACTGCCCGCCCTACGGCGTCTCGATCCCCGCCCAGCCGAGGGACTGCGTGCGCCCGAACCCGATCGTCACGGCCGGCGGGGGCCGCGTCCACGTGACGTGGGGGGCGGCGGGCGAGAACGGCAGCCAGGACGCGTTCGTGCGCGCCTTCGACGCCGAGCTGCGGGCGCTCGGCGAGGCGCGGGTCCTGCGCCCCGACGGGGACGGTCCCGCCGACCAGTTCTGGCCGACG
>JBBDQR010000110.1:0-4409 GCA_040905885.1 Gaiellaceae bacterium
ACTACCTGCGC
Organism: Gaiellaceae bacterium; assembly: GCA_040905885.1. Classification (GTDB taxonomy): domain Bacteria; phylum Actinomycetota; class Thermoleophilia; order Gaiellales; family Gaiellaceae; genus JACVRU01. The sequence goes on from JBBDQR010000110.1 coordinate 12, forward strand.
TCGGCTGCCGTGGGCGCCGTTACACCACTTCTACCGACGTGACCTCGTTCGACTCCAGCCGCCCTTGCGACACAAACTTCATGAACCGCGAGGAATCGCCACAGCACCGCCGCAAGCTCGATCTCGAAGCGTCGAGCGACCATCTCGACCGGATCGCGCTTGTACTTTCTCAGAGCGGTGTGCAACTGTCCGAAGTGCACGCTGTATGAGATGGGAACGACGACATCGGCGTGATGCGCGCCGTGCTGACACGAAACGCAATACGCATAGCCCTCTCCCGTGAACGTCAGGCAGACTGGGCAGACCCGCTCCTCGGCAGGTGATGCCGGGTTCAGCATGAAGTTGCTGTAGGCGTCGCTGAGTTCGGCGACAGTCGGCAAGTCTGCTCCGGCTTAGGCTCGCGGCGACCCTAGAGTGTCAGGGTGTCGACGGCTTGCAGTCGCTCCACATGCCGGGCGACTTCGGCCGGTTCGCTGACTAAGTGTGCGCCACCTCGGCTGGAGTACCTCTGAGCCCACTCGTACTCAAGCAGTGACTCGAGGAGGAATACCGGACGGCCGTGTTGCAGGGCAAACCGCGCTTGCATCCTGGCGCCACTCGTGTTCGAGGCTTCGATCACTACCGTGGCGAGCGCGAATCCCGACATAACGCGATTGCGGAGAGGAAACGTCCGCTTTGTCGGCGGGGCGTCGGGCCAGAACTGTGAGACCACCGCGCCGGTCAGCGCAATCTGCTCCTGCAATTCACGATTAGCAGCGGGGTAAACCCGCCGGAGTCCATTCCCGATCACAGCGACCGTGCGACCCGCTGCGTCGAGCGCAGCCCAATGAACCGCAGCATCGACTCCGTCGGCAAGACCACTCACGATGACGTATCCCGCGTCGGCAAGACCGCGCGCGAAACGCGCGGCGGCCTCGAGGCCATCAGGACTCGGCTTTCGTGTTCCGACGATTGCGATTGAGCGACTGTTTGTCTCGGCGAGATCGCCCCTGAAGAACAGGAAGGGAGGCCTATCGTGCGTCGAGCGGAGATTCCGTGGGTAGCCGGCATCGAGGACCGTCACTAGCGACATGCCCTCTCGGTGCCACTCGTCGATCTCGGCCTCGATCTCGTCGAGCGTCCCGTCGAGCGTAGTAGCCGTTAGAGGCTCGAACAGGCGCGGAGGTTCATAAAACGGCGGCTCGAAGTCCCCCGTCGCAATAGCTAGTGCACTCCCCGCGGCCTCGATCAGATCCGAGTAGTGATGCCACGGTCGATCGCCGCGCCGGACCAGCGCAAGTACAGCGGCTTGTTCGCGGCGTTCATTCATAGGGAACGTACGTTCGCATCGTAGTGGACCCGTCGGACGGTACTCGCTCTGAACCTGGCATGAATAGCCGAGCGCCTCGACAACATCTTCGGGCCGACCCCGTGCCGCTCGATCCGCTACTGCGAGAGCTGCCGGCAGCCGTTCGAGCAGTTCAAGACGATCTAGCTAGTTGGCCGGCGCCGGCGCGGCCTCGGGCGCGCGCGGCCGCTCCTCCTCCGTCTCGGCCCCGACGCAGCCGCCCGGGTCGGCGGGCACGACCGCGGGTCTCCGCTCGGTCCGGAAGGCGCCGACGTAGACAGCGACGATCACGAGCACGCCGCCGAGCGCTTCCTCCAGCTCGATCGCCTCGTCGGTCAGGCCCGCCGCCAGCGCGACGGCGACGACCGGCATCAGCGGGATCGCGTACGTCGACGCGGAGGCCGTCCAGCGCTTCACGACGACGAGGAAGAGCCAGAACAGCCCGACCGAGCCGGCGAGGACCAGCCAGGCGGCCGCCGCCCACGTCGCCCCCGCCTGCGGCAGCGTCCACGCCTCGCCCGCCGCCAGCGACGCGAGCGCGAGCAGCGAGGCCCCGACGAGCATGCCGACGGCGTTCGTGGCGATCGGGTCCGTGCGCGGGAAGCGCTTGGCGACGATCGTCGACTCGGCGATGACGACCGGCGCCACCAGCGCCGCGAGCAGGTAGCGGAAGGGGACGTCCCCGCCGAGCGAGTGCGCCGAGAGGACGGCGATGCCGACGAGGCAGAGCGCGCCTCCGGCCAATCCGCGGAGGGTCAGCGGCTCGACCCGCTGGAGCGCGGCGAGCGCCAGCGTCAGGACCGGGACGGCCGCCATCAGCACCGACGCAACGCCGACGCTCAGCTCGACGAGCGCGTAGTACATGAGGGCGTACGCCGCTCCGAACCCGAGCATCCCGTAGATCGCCGCCCCGACGAGCGCCGCGCCGCGAGGCAGCTGGGTGCGGCTGACGACGAGGATCGCGAAGAAGACGAGGGCGGCGAGCCCGAACCGCGAGGCGGCGCCGTACAGCGGGTCGAGCTCCCCGACGGTCTCCTTGACGGCGACGAAGTTCGCCCCTCCGACGACGACCACGCCGGCGAACGCCGCGAGCGTGAGGCCGTCGACCTCGCCCTGCTGGCCAGCCACATGGTTAGCCTAAGCGTCGTGAAGGTCGAGATCCACTACTGCCCCGTCTGAGACGGCTACGACCGGCGGGCCGCGAGTCTCGCGGCCGAGATCACCGATCGGACCGGGATCGAGGCGACGGCCGTCGAGGGCGAGAAGAGCCAGTTCGACGTGCTTGCCGACGACCGCCTGCTCTTCTCGAAGCAGAGGGAGGGACGATTCCCCGAGCACGACGAGGTGCTCTCGCTGCTGCGCTGACCCTCCTCGTCGCGGGCTGCGGCGGCGGCGAGAGCGGCCCGACGCTCGAGGACTGGGCGACGGCCGCGAACGCAATCTGCGCCGAGGCCGAGCAGCAGGTGAAGGACGTCGAGCTGCCCGGCACGCTCGGCGAGGTCCCCGCCTACGTGGACGAGACCGCGCCGGTCGTCGAGGAGGAGCTCCGCCGGCTGCGCGCCGTGCCGGGGCCGGACGACGAGCGGATCGACGAGTACCTGCAGAAGGCCGAGCAGACGCTCCGCTCGGCCCGCGAGGTCGGTGCGGCCGCCGCGCGCGGCGACGAGGCGGAGGCGCGCGCCGCCGGACAGCGGACGCAGGAGCTGACGCGGCAGACGCGCGACCTGGCGCAGGAGCTCGGCGCCCGGACGTGCGCGTCGCAGTAAACTTACGACTTAGGCGAGAAGCGTTAAGTTAATAAGCTAACGCAGCAAGCTTAGTACGTTAAGTTATCTGCTATCCTCATTGGCATGCTTGCGAGCCGCGAGACCATCGACGAGGCAATCAAGAACATTCTCCGGCTCAGGCGAGCCGAAGAGCGCGCGAGCGCGCACGAGCGGGAGGAGATCGCAGAGGCTCGAGAATTCCTCGAGCGCGTCGTCGGTTCAACTGTCCGGCCCGCCCACGCCGCCCGGTTACTCGGCATCAGCAAGCCGGCGTTGAGCCGTTGGCTCCACCGTGGTGAGATTGCCACGGTTCTTACGCCTCAGGGCAGGCGCGAGATCCCTCTGCGAGAACTCGTCGATCTACTCGACGAGGTCGAGAGGGCACGGCGTGCCGGATGGGGCCGGCCCCTGGCTCACGTACTCCGCGAACGCAACAGTCGAGCGCACGAGACAGTCGATATCGACCGGCTTCTCCCACCTCGGCGACAGCGGACTCATCGGACCGCAGAGCTCCAGTCTCTCGCGTACCACCGCCTCGTTGCAGAGCGGCTCAACAAGGACATCGTCGAGCAGGCGCGGCGCCGGCTCGCACGCTGGCAGGAGGCCGGCCGGATCGATCCGCGGTGGGCGCACGAGTGGGAGCAGCTCCTGGCCCGATCTGTTCCGAACATCGCAAGGGCCATCGGCGCCGACACGCCTCGCGCCCGAGCTCTACGCCAGACCTCTCCGTTGGTGGGTGTGCTGACGGAGCAGGAGCGGCGACTCCTGGGCCGCGCAGTCGAAGAGCGGGCGAAATGAGGCGCGACCAGTTCGAGCATGTGATCCGGGCGGCGGCAGAGGTCGTCGAGGACGAGATCGTCGTCGTCGGAAGCCAGGCAGTCCTCGGCCTGTACCCGGAAGCGCCCGAGCCTTTGCTGACGTCGCTGGAGGTGGACATGTTTCCGCGAACTCGTCCGGAGCGAGCGGCGGAAATCGACGGAGCGATTGGAGACGGGTCGCCGTTCCACGAAACGTGGGGGTATTACGCGCACGGAGTGGGCCCGGAGACGGCTATCGCCCCCGCCGGATGGGAACAGCGCCTGATCAAGATGGAGCTGCCTCCGATCAGCCGCAAGCTCGAGACCGTAGTGGCATGGTGCCTCGAGCCTCATGATCTCGTGCTCGCGAAGCTTGCGGCCGGTCGACCGCAAGACCGCCTCTACACCCTTGAAGCCATCCAGGCGGGCCTGGTGGACCCGGAGCGGCTCCGTCTAGGCCGATTTTCCGCACATGGGGATCTCGGTTGACGTCGTCGGGTTGTGCTGT
>JBBDQR010000111.1:0-25901 GCA_040905885.1 Gaiellaceae bacterium
ACCGCCGGCATTCGCCACAAGGCACCGGGTCCCTGCCCAGAGGCTGAACGCTTACTGAAAGTGCCTGGTTTCCAGGTGTTTCGTCGCCGATGCGATTGCTAGTTTGACAACGCGTTTAGGCGTGGTGCGAGCGCGGTGCTGTCGTAAGAGGGACGACAGCAGTGCGGCGCGAGGGGCTTGGATGAGCCGAAACCGCGCAGGTCTGTCAGGTGAGGTCGAGTCACGTCGGGTAAGCAACCGGCCTGTCACGCCGGAGGTCTCGACCTCAGCCGCGCTGAGAAAGATGGGCTCGCGTTCCTCGTAGCCAGGTGCCTTCACCTCGAGCAGAGCCGGATCCACGCGCTGCCCGCGCTTGCCCGGCTCCGTGCTGATCGCGGCGCCGCTCTGCTCGTCGATGCGGGTCATGTGGTACTCGCTCGGGCCGGGGTAGGACTCGAACTGCCAGCCGAAGAGACCGCCCCAGAACGCACGGGACTTCTCGGTGTCGTCGACCGGGATCTCGAAATGGACGATCCTGGTCATGCGCCTCCTCGCGTCGATGGTCGCGTACCAGGACCGCGCCGCCGCGCCAGACTCATCGCTACGCCGTCACCGCCTGCGACCTGACGTAGTCGATGTAGCCGCGCACGTCGGCCGCCGGCTCCGAGTAGGCGTCGCCGAGCGTCTCCTCCATCCGGGCCAGGTACTCCTCCGTCCAGGCCGGGAAGTCGTAGTCGATCGCGCGCAGGAACTCGAGCGTCGCCGCCCAGCGGATGTCCGCGATCGACGGCTGCTCGCCGCCGACGAAGGGCCGGCCCTCGAGGAAGAAGGCCCGGAAGGCCTCGAGCGGCTCGGCGAGCGCGGCCTCCGCGTCCTGCTGAGCGCGCGCCTTCATCTCGTCGGTCGCCGCTTCCGCGGTCGCCACCTCCCCCGGGTACTGCCCGAACCCGAGCGTCGGGTAGGTCGCGCGCGTCAGCAGGGGATAGAACGTGCCGATCAGGTAGAACATCGCGTTGTCGACCATCGCCCGCTCGCCGGGATTCGTCGGATAGAAGCGGTCGAGGCCGTGCTTGTTGCAGAGGTAGGCCATGATCGCGCAGCTCTCGCCGAGGATGCCGCGCGGCAGCCCCTCGTCCTCGAGCGTCGGCGTCAGGTGGATCGGGTACTTCGCCAGGTACTCGGGCTCCATGGTGTGGCCCCAGACGTCGATCTCTTCGGCGTCCAGTCTCGCGGCCCGCATGAAGATGCGAGCGGTGAGGTTGTTCACGCTCGGCTTGAGGATGTTCAGCGTGTAGCCCATGTGCTCCTCCCTTTCTCTAAGGGGCCCCCACGGAATGCGGAGCATTTCGTGGGGAAATCTCGTAGGGGTCCTTCGCCGCCCGGTCGTCGGAGAGCGACTCGCTCGACCGCTTGACGAGCAGCTCGATCGCGTCGGCCAGGTGCTCCTGGTCGATGTTGTAGTCCCTGCGCTCGACCCGCAGCTTGTGCGCCTCGAGCAGCACCTGGGCGTGCGTGTGGCCCTTGGGCGGCTCGAAGCGGTAGGACGCGAGCTCGATCAGCAGGCCGAGCGGGTCCTCGAAGTAGATCGAGTCCATGAAGCCGCGGTCCTTGACGCCGCTGTGGCGGATGCCGCGCTCGTCCAGTCGCTCGACGGCCTGCTGGAAGGTGGCCGCCGAGACCGCGAAGGCGAGGTGGTGGACGCAGCCGATGTCGGTCGCGGTGCGCATCGGGTCAGGCGCCCGCTCTTCGTTCGCGAAGATCGTGATCAGGCGCCCGTCGCCCGGGTCGAAGTAGAGGTGGCTCTCGGACTCGTTGTCGAGGTTGGGCTGCTCGAAGACGAACGGCATGCCGAGCACGCCCTCCCAGAAGTCGATCGACGTCTGCCGGTCCGCCCCCACGATCGTGATGTGGTGGACGCCCTGCGTCTGGAGCTTCCTCATCGCTCGACCAGCCTCGACTTGTACTCGCTCCGCTGGAGCGTCCCCCAGGGCACGAGCTCGATGCGCGTCTGGACGACGAGCACGGCGCGGAGTCTGTCACGAATCGCGTCCGCGAGCCGGGAATCGCCGTCGCGGCCGCGCGCCAGCTCGACGGCGACGGGCAGCGGCGGCTCCTGCTTGACTCCGGGGCTCTGCGGCCGGACGAGGACGTGGCCGCTCACCTCCGGGACGAACGACGACACCACCTCCCGCACCGCCGACGGGAAGACGTTGACCCCGCGGACGATCAGCATGTCGTCGGTGCGCCCGACGCAGCGGATGCGCGGCCCGGTGCGGCCGCACGGGCACGGGGCCGTCCGCACCTGGACGTGGTCGCGGGTGCGGAAGCGCAGAAGCGGCGCGGCGCGGTGCTGCAGGTGCGTGAGCACGAGCTCGCCGCTCGCCCCGTCCTCGAGCGGGAGCGCGGCACCGGTCGCCGGGTCGATCAGCTCCAGGTGGACGAAGCCGTGGGCGCCGAGATGCATCCCGTCCTGCCGCTCGCACTCCCCGAAGAGCGAGACCCCGATGTCGCCGACGCCCATCGCCTCGGTCACCTTCGCGCCCCAGCCCTCCTCGAGCCGCGCCCGGAACGCCGGCTCGCCGCCGCCCGGCTCGCCTGCGACGAGCACGCGCTCGATGCTCGACTCGGCCAGCTCCGGGTTCCGCTCGGCGAGGTAGGCGGCGTACGAGGGGGTTAGGACGACGGCCTCGGGCCGCAGCAGCTCGATCCCGCGCAGCAGCAGCTCGCTGTTCCCCGTTCCGACGGGGATGTGAGTCAGCCCGATCCGCTCGAAGGCGGCGAGCGCCGCGCCGGCGACGAACGGCCCCGCGTTGTAGGTGGAGACGATCCGCTGGCCGGGCTGGACGCCCGACGCCGCGTAGCTGCGCGCCGAGCCGACGACCCAGCTCTCGAGGTCGGAGGCGGTCAGCGGGACGAAGCTCGGGTCGCCGGTCGTGCCGCTCGTCGAGTACATACGGACGATCTCGTCGGGCGCGGCGCAGAGGTGCGCGCCGATCGGATTCTCGGGCGTGCGGGTCGCCCTCAGCTCGTCCTTGTCGGTCAGGGGCAGCGCCGCGATCTCGTCGAGGCTGCCAGGCTCGTGGCCGGCGAGCTTCTCCCGGTAGAAGGCGGAGCGCTCGAGCAGGTAGGCGACCTGGACGCGGTAGAGCTCGTCGTCCGTCACTCGCCCCGGACGGCCTCCTCCGCCGCGCGGGCCAGCAGGAAGCCGAGCGGCTGCTCCCGCTCCTCGGCCAGGTGCGCGAGCAGGCCGGCCGTGCGCGCGAGGATCGGGACCGCCTTGACGGTGCTCGCGGGGAAGCCGAGGTCGAGGAGCACCGCCGCGATCGGCATGGCGACGTTCATCGTCAGCCCGACCGCCTCGTGGAGCTCCCTCGCCCGCGCGACGTGCCGTCCGCTGACGCCGCGCTCGTCGGCGAGCTCGAGGATCCGCTCCGCCCGCGGGTCGACGGGCTTGTGGAGCGGGTGGCCGAAGCCGGGCACCTTCTCCCCGGTGTCCCGGAGCCGGCGCACGAGCGCCTCGGGCTCCTCGTCCGAGGAGAGCAGCTTCGCGCAATCCTCCGAGGTGCCCAGCACGACCGGGCCCGCGCCGAGGATCCCCGCCGCGACGGCGCCCTGGAGCGACCCAGGGTCGGCGGCGAGCGTCATCCGCGCCGCGACGTTCGTCGGCATCATCCCGTGCTCCGCAATCGCGACGAGCAGCAGGTCGAGGAAGAAGCGCTGCTCCTCGGTCGGCTCGCTGCCGGTGAGCAGGAGGTGGAAGTACTCCGTGAAGGTCAGCCGGCCCATCAGGTCGCCGGCGAGGTCGCGACCGCGCACCTCGACCCGGTCGGGATAGGCCCGGCTGATGCGGGACGTGCCCACGAGTCCGATTATCGTTCGCGGCGGGATGGCAAGGATCGTGGTCACCGAGTTCGTCTCGCTGGACGGTGTCATGGAGGACCCGGGCGGGGTCGAGGGCTTCGAGCACGGGGGCTGGAGCTTCGAGGTCTCCCGTGGAGAGGAGGGAGATCGGTTCAAGCTCGACGAGACGATGTCGTCGGACGCTCTGCTGCTCGGGCGCGTGACCTACGAGGGGTTCGCGGCCGCCTGGCCGTCGCGCGAGGGCGAGTTCGCGGACAAGTTCAACTCGATGCCGAAGTACGTCGTCTCCTCGACCCTCGAGCAGCCCGATTGGAGCAACACGACCGTGCTGAAGGGCGACCTCGCGGAAGAGGTCGCGAGCCTGCGGGCGGCCCACGACGGTGACGTCGTCGTCCACGGCAGCGCGACCCTCGCGCAGGCGCTGCTCGAGCGTGACCTCGTCGACGAGCTCCGGCTGATGGTCTTCCCGGTCGTGCTCGGCAGCGGGAAGCGCTTCTTCGGCACCTCCGCGAAGAAGCCGCTTCGGCTCGTCGAGTCGAAGGTGGTGGGCGACGGGGTGGCGATCCTGAGGTACGAGCGGGCCGGCTAGGCCAGCCGCGCGCCGGCGACCATCGCCTCGAGCTTGCGGAGCGCGAGCTCCCGCGAGAGGTACTTCATGCCGCAGTCCGGCGCGACCACCAGCCGCTCGGGCGGGACAACCCCGAGCGCGCGCCGGATGCGCGCGGCGACCACCTCCGCTGTCTCGGCCTCGCTCGAGCCCAGGTCGAGCACGCCGAGCACGATCGTCTTGTCGGGCAGCTCGCGCAGGACTTCCGGGTCGAGGTCCGGCTGCGCGGCCTCGAGCGAGACGTGCGTCGCGGCGCACTCGTTCAGCTCGCGCAGGAACGGATAGCCGGTAAGCCGGTCGTGGACGATGTGCGCGTAGCCGAAGCACGTGTGGAGGACGGTCTCGCCTTCGATCCCCGCCAGCGCCCGGTCAATCGCCTCGAGCGCGTACTCCTGGGCGGCCTCGGGGCGCGCCTGGAGGTAGGGCTCGTCGATCTGGACGACGTCGGCCCCGGCCGCCTTCAGGTCGCGCAGCTCCTCGTTCACCGCCTCGGCGTAGGCGAGCGCGAGGCTGCGCGCGTCCGCGTAGTGGTCGTTCTGGGCCTGCTGCGTCATAGTGAACGGCCCCGGCACGGTGATCTTGATGCGGCGGTCGGTGAGCGAGCGCAGGAACTCGACGTCGCGCACCTCCACCGGCCGCGTGCGCCTGATCGGGCCGACGACGCGCGGCACCGGGTTCTCGTGGCCCGTGCGGTCGAGGGCGACGCCCGGTTCGTCGAGGTCGACGCCGTCGAGGGCCGTGGCGAAGCGGTTCGAGTAGCTCTCGCGCCGCATCTCTCCGTCGGTGATCACGTCGACGCCGGCCCGCTCCATGTCGGCGACGGCGAGCCGGGTGGCGTCGTCCTGCGCCTCCTCGAGGAACGGCTCGGGCACGCGCCAGAGCTCCCGCGCCCGCACGCGCGGCGGCAGCCGCTCGCCGAGCCGCTCGTGGTCGATCAGCCAGGCCGGCTGCGGATAGCTCCCGACCACCGTCGTGAGCAGGGCCACTGTGCCGCGAGTCTATGCACCCGCGCGGGGAGGCCCCGCCGCGCGGCGGGGCCTCCGAGAGACGTGACTGCTAGGCGAGCCCGAGGTTGATCCGCTCGAGCACGTTCTTGTGCGCCTTGATCTCCTGCTTCGTCGAGGCGGGATTCAGCCGGACGGCCTCCGCCGCCGCGACCGCCGCGTGGAACGGCGTGTCCGCAACGCCGTCGCCGTTCGTGTCGACCGCCTCGTCCCACCCGATCGAGCCGTTGGCGAAGTTGAGCAGCGCCGCCAGCAGCTGGCGGTCGAACTGCACCACGATGTCGCCGCCGCTTTGCGAGGGATCGAGGATGGCGAGCGCGTTCGCGATCGTCGACGCGTCCACCACCTCGTTGAAGACCGTGCTCACCCAGGCGGCGATCTCGAGGTAGCACTCGAGCTCGGCCGCGTCGAAGTCGGTCTTCCCGTTCCCCTTGTACTGGTGGTGCCAGTAGCCGGCCGACCGTCGCTCGTCGGCGTTGCCGACGATGAGGACGTTGGCGTTGGCGACCGGGCTGGCGCCGAGGTCGTCGTCGACGGCGCTGAACCCGATCTCGTACATGCAGGCGTCGCCGAACGTGTGGCTCACGTCGTCCGTGACGTCCCGCGGCTGGATGCTCGGGCTCGGGAACGGATCCGCCAGCGGCGGGTTGACGAGGTACGTCGTCACCGTGTCGGGCGTCCCGTCGTCCCAGGCCCAGCGGAGCGTGAGGTCGTCGCTGCCCGGGTCCTGGGAGCGGCCCGAGAAGTCGACCGGCTCGCCGGCCTCGCCGAAGATCGTCGGGATGCCGTTCACGAGCGTCGCCCCCGAGAGGTCGATCTCGGCGGTGGGGTCGACGTTCGTGATCGCGAGGTCGATCTCCTCGCAGGTCGTCGTGTCGTCGTCCGAGCCGCACACCTCGGCGGTGAACGTGCCGTTGTCGCCGTAGATGTGCACGACGGCGAAGACGAGCGTCGCGTCCGGCCGGACGTTCTCGAGGACGCCGGCGACGTTCTCGACCGGCGTGCCGTCGCCCCAGTCGATCGTGGCGGTCAGCGGGTCGAGCCAGCCGGGATCGCTGATCGTCCCCGTGACCGTGACGGCCGTGTTCTCCGGCTGCGGCGCGTTCGAGCCGAGGCTCACCGTCGGGGCGACGTTGTCGACCGTGACGGTCGTCTCGTCGACGTCGTAGGCCCCGTTCGGATCGGTCACCTTGAGCGCGACCGGGAAGACGCCGTCCTGGCCGACGAGGTCGAAGGTGGGGCTGACGCCGGTGGCGTCGTCGAAGTCCCCGTCCCCGTCGAAGTCCCACTCGTACGTCAGCGGGTCGCCGTTCGGGTGGCTCGAGCCGCTGCCGTCGAGGACGACGTCGACGCCCTCGTCCGTCGTGTACGGCCCGTTCGCGTCCGCGGTCGGGACGGCGAACGAGAGCCGCCAGACGCCGCGGCCCTGAGTGCCGACATAGACGTCGAGGCCGTCGGCCGGCTCGTGGTCGAAGTAGGCGTACCGTGGCCGGGAGAGGTGCGGGACGCCGGACGCGCCCGGGTCGATCGGATCCGTGACCAGGCTCCAGTTGTCGCCTCCGTCGAGCGAGAGGAAGACGCCGGAGTCCTGTCCGCCCGCGACCAGCACGTCGCCGTCCTCGGCGCTGAACGCGATCAGGCTCGGCTGCGGGTAGCCCTGGAAGATGGCGCCCGCCCCGCCCCGGTTGGTCGAGGGGCCGCGCTGGTTCTGGTACTGGAAGACGCCGCCGCCGGTCATGAGGCCGTCCAGCTCGGCGTCGTTGTCCCACGTGGCCCCGCCGTCGGTCGAGAAGACCATCTGGGGACCTGCCGCGGGCAGGTTGGACGCGTAGAGGTTGTTCGGATCGTTCGGGTCGACGGCGACGATGCCGAAGCCGCCGGTCAGGCCGTCGTTGTTGTCGATCCGGGTCCACGTCCCGGCCCCGCCGGTCCCGACGTAGGTGAAGACCTGGTCGTTGCCGCGGCCGGTGCACTGGCCGGACTGGACGACGAACGTCGGCGTTCCGCCGCTCAGGGCCACGTCGACGTGGCACGGGTTCGCGCCGGCGGGCATCGCGGCGAGGCCCGACCAGACGATCGGACTAGCCGTGATGTCGTTCGTGACGAAGACCCCGGCCGTGGTGATCATCACCACGTGGGTCGGCCCGAACTGGTTGATCCGCTTCCCGAAGGTGAACCCGGGCACGTTGCCCGCCGGGTACGTGTTGATCTGGGCCGCGCCGGCGTAGTTCGCGCCTCCGAGCTCGACCCGGTTGAAGCGGCCGCTGCTGAAGCAGCACGTCGTGGCGACCACCCACGCCGGGTCGGCGACGATGTCGAAGGTGTCGCAGCAGCGCGGGTTCGTCCACGTGGGCGGGTTCGAGTCGGCCGTCAGGGTCGCGAACGTGCCGTTGTCCTGGGTGCCGAAGTAGAGGTCCTCTCCGGCCCCGGCCCGGTCGGCCCCGTCCATCGACCACAGCCAGAGGGCGTGGAGGCCGGAGTTCGACCGCGTCCACGTGGGGCTGTGGCAGCCCGGCGAGCCGCCGACGGTGTTCGTGTGCGCGCCGCCGTCGGTCGTGTAGATCAGCGGGCACGCGTCGACGGCCACGGTCGGGTCGAAGGCGAGGTCGCCCGCGTCCCAGTGCGCCCCGGTCTGGAAGTTCGTGAACGAGGCCACCGCCGGGCAGCGGTTGGCCCCGCCCTGCGCGGGCGGGTCCGGCGTCGTGCAGTCGCCGCGGAAGAGCTGGGTGTCGGAGTACCAGAGGTCGAACACGTCGTCGTCGCCGTCGTCCGCCCGCTGGTTCGTCACGACGAAGGGGATGCGCCCCTGGGCGCCCTGGTTCCCGAGGCTCGTCCAGGTCGCGCCCGCGTCGTCCGACTCGTAGACGAGGTTGTCGGAGGCGACGATGAAGAGGACGTAGGACTCGTCCGGGGAGACGGTGATCGAGCAGCGCCCGCCGGGGATCGTGGGCGACCCGCCCGTCCAGGTTCCGCCGCCGTCGGTCGAGCGGTAGTGCCCGTCGGCGCCGCAGACGTCGACGATGCCCTGCCCGCTCGGGCCGCCGCCCTGCACGACGACGTCCCACACGTCGGTTGCGGCCGTCGCCGGCGTCGGGTCGGCGAAGGTCCACGTCACGCCCGAGTTCGTCGAGATCGCCACGCCGCAGTTGGTCCCGACGAAGACGTTCTGCGGTGCGTCCGGACGGATGCCGATGCCGAACGCGGACGGCTCGTCCTTCCGCGCCTGGGCGCAGTTGTACGCCGCCGGCGGCGTCGAGGTGGCGGGCTTGCTCCACGTCGTCCCGCCGTTCGTGCTGCGCGCGATCCCCGCGAGCGAGGAGACGCGCCCGTCGTACCACGAGGTCGCGTAGACGCGGTTCGAGTTCGACGGGTCGACCTCGACGTCCCAGGTGAAGGAGGGGACGTGGTCGTCCAGGTGCGTCCACGTCGCCCCGAAGTCCGTGGTCTTGAACAGGCCGCCGTACTCGCTGGCGGCGTAGAAGGTGCCCGGATTTCCGGGATCGGCGCCGAGACCGGCGTTGATCCGTCCCCCGGTGGACGCGTTGGCGTTCCCGTTGTCCGAGACGTCCGGGTTGACGTCCACGATGCCGGCGAGTGCCGCACCCGCCATGATCCCTGCGACCACGTAGGTCGCGAGGACTCCGATTCCGAGGCGGGGGATGCGCATTCCCCGGCTCCCTTCTCCCCCCGCGATCGCTTCTCCGGCTGAGCGGTCACAGGGTTTATCCCACCCGTCCGGGCTTGTGTCAAGACTCGCTAACCTTGCGGAATGAAGGTGGCCGCTTCTCTGGCGGCCGTGGCCGCGCTCGCGGCCTGCGGGACGGCATCCGACTCCGCGACCGGTACCGGCGAGAGCGCAACCGGCGCTCCGGTGGCGAGCGGGACGTGCGATCCGGGCGAGCTTCGGATCGTGCTGACGCGGCCGGCCCGCTGCGTGCCGCTCGGCGCTCCCGGCTCCGCGGTGCCGCGCTCCTCTGCCCCCGGCTGCAGCACGACCGAGGCGCGAAAGGGCTTCGTCCGCCTCCGCTGGCGGCCCGCGGCCGGGGCCCGAGCCCAGCGCGTCGCCGTGACGGCTCGTCGCGACGGGTTCGAGACGGCCCAGTACATGCTCGGCAACGCCCTGCCGCCGCAGCGCGGGGCCGTCACGTGGACGCGACTTCGCGGCCAGGCGATCCACTTCTGGGTCGTGCTCACGCGGACCCCAGGAGGCTGGACCGCGAGCAGGCCGGGCGAGTTCGTCGGCCCCACCTGCGTCGCGGACATGCCCGGCTAGCGAGCGGGCGACGGCTTCGAGTAGGCTTCCGGAGTTCCGTCGACCAGGGAGGTGCCGTGATGAGAGAGCTGGTGCTCCACACCTCCACTCGCGAGGCCGCGAGGCTCGACGGCTAGGCGCTAGTCCTCTCCGCTCAGGCGTCGCGGCGACACGACGCTCGAAGGAGACCATCTTGAACGAAGGACCTGCGCTCGCCGCGCTCGGCTGGACCGCCGAGCTCGGGGAGGCGTTCGACACATACGCGGCGGACGGGCTCGTCCCCGGGCGCGTCGTCGCGGAGCACCGGGCCGGCTTCGTCGTCCGCGACGGGCACGCGGACGTGCTCGCGCGCGCTCGGGGCCGGCTCTACGACGCGGCAGCGGTCGGCGGGCTGCTGCCTGCGGTCGGCGACTGGGTCGCGCTGAAGGAGACGACGATCGAGGCCGTGCTGCGCCGCCGCACCTCGATCTCCAGAAAGGTCGCCCTCCGCGACTCCGACGAGCAGGTGCTCGCCGCGAACGTGGACGTCGTCTTCATCGTCATGGGGCTCGACGGCGACTTCAACGTCCGCCGGCTCGAGCGCTACCTGACGGCGGCCTGGAACAGCGGCGCGTCGCCGGTCGTCGTCCTGACGAAGCTCGACCTGGGCGGGGACGACGAGCTGCTCCTGACGGCCGAGACAGTGGCCATGGGCGTGCCCGTGCTCCCGGTCAGCAGCATCACGGGCGAGGGGCTCGAGACCCTGGAGCCGGAGCTGCGGCCCGGCCGGACGGCCGTCCTGCTCGGCTCCTCCGGGGTCGGCAAGTCGACGCTGATCAACCGGCTGCTGGGCGAGGACCGGATCGCGACCGCGGGGCTGCGCCGCGACGGCCGCGGCCGTCACACGACCCGGCACCGGGAGCTCTTCGCCCTACCGGGCGGGGCGCTGATCATCGACACGCCCGGGCTCCGCGAGCTCCAGCTCTGGGAGGGAGACGTCGACGAGGCGTTCGCGGACGTCGTCGAGCTGGCCGCCCGCTGCCGCTTCTCCGACTGCGCCCACGAGAGCGAGCCGGATTGTGCGGTGCGGGAGGGGATCGACCCGGAGCGGCTGAAGGCCTACCGAAAGCTCCAGCGCGAGCTCGCGGCGATCGAGGCCCGGCGCGACCACCGGCTCTGGGCGGAGAACAAGCGGCGCTGGCGGCAGCGGGCCCGCGAGTCGAGGCGGGCCCGCCGCTACTAGGTTCCTAGCCGAGCGCCGGGTTCTCGTCGTCCGGCGGGTCGTCCCGCTGGTAGCACCCGTCGGCCTTGCCGGGCGTGCCCGAGTCCGGCCCGTGGTGGGCAGTCTCGAGCCCGTAGCCGGCCGGCCCGCTGTCAGCCGGCTCGGCGATCCCCTCGCACGAGACGTTGCCGACGAAGCCGGGGTGGTTCTGCCCGTTCGCCACCAGCTGGCCCTCGCCCTGGTGCGCGGGCTCAGCCTCGTGCGGGTGGGCGAGCACCGGCTGGGCCGCCCAGAGCGCGCCCGCGAGCACGAGCGCGATGCCCACTGTCGATCTACGCATGACTCCTCCCTTCAGTGGGGCTGCGGGACGATCCGGATGTAGGGCTTGGGCGACTCCCACTCGCCGAAGATCTCCTTGGCCTCGTCGTTCGAGACCGAGCCGGCGATGATCACGTCGTCGCCCTGCTGCCAGTTGACCGGCGTCGCGACCCTGTGCTTCGCCGTCAGCTGGAGCGAGTCGATCACCCGCAGCACCTCGTCGAAGTTGCGCCCGGTCGTCATCGGATAGACGAGCACGAGCTTGACCTTCTTGTCCGGGCCGATCACGTACACGTTGCGGACGGTCTGGTTGTCCGCCGGCGTACGCGACTTCGCGTCCCCGGAGGTCTCGGCGGGGAGCATCCCGTACAGCTTCGAGACCTCGAAGTCGGAGTCGCCGATGATCGGGTAGTTGGGCGCGGCGCCCTGGGTCTCCTCGATGTCCTTCGCCCAGCCCTCGTGGTCGCCGGTCGAGTCCACCGACAGCCCGATGATCTTCACGCCGCGCTTGTCGAACTCCGGCTTGATCTTGGCCATGTAGCCGAGCTCGGTCGTGCAGACCGGCGTGAAGTCCTTCGGGTGCGAGAAGAGCACCGCCCAGGAGTCCCCGATCCAGTCGTGGAAGGTGATGCGGCCTTCGGTCGTGTCGGCCTCGAAGTCCGGTGCGGTGTCGCCGATGCGCAATGCCATGTGCCCCTCCTTCTGGCGTCTTGCCGCTCAAAGCCGAAGATACCTCGCCCGCGAGGCTACCGCGGGTCTGTGCACCACGCCGCGATTCTCGGGGCGGTCGTGCCCTCGAACTGGGCGGTGAGGTTCGCCGCCGCCTCGATGCGGCGCGGGCCGGTCGCGGTGACGAAGACGATCTGGTCAACGTCCGGCCAGACAAAGGCCAGCCAGCGCCCGTCCGGCGACCAGGTCAGGTCGCGGAAGGTGCCCGTGCCCTCGAACCGGACGCGCCGGCCGACGACGAGCTCGCTCGTGGCGCCCGACTTCCGGACGCGGGCCTTGCGGCTGGCCGGGAGCGGCTCCCGCGAGACGACCGCGCCCGTGTCTGCGTCGACGACCGACGTGCGGCCGCCCACGGTCACTGCCAGCCGGTGCGCGCGGCCTGGCAGCCACCGGAACCGATCGGCTGGACCGATCAAGTGGTCACCGGCGCCGTCCCCGGCGACGACGCGGAGGGTCTCGCCGGAGAGGTAGGCGATCCGCGTGTCGGTCGTCGTCCCGCCCCAGGCGGGGGCATGGACGTTCGGCCGCGCGAGCTTCCAGCGCACGTCCCCGTCGGGCTCGAGGGCGGCCAGCTCGTTCGCCCTCGCCACGACGACGAAGCGGCCGAACGGCGAGCACGAGGCCTCCCGGTAGTCGCCCAGCCGCCGCTTCGAGCCGTCGCGGGAGACGGCCCAGGCGCCGCTGTCGGAGACCACGAGCAGCCGTCCGTCCGCCGGGAGCGAGAAGAGCGCCTGCTCCGCGGCCTCCACTCCGATCGCCTCCCGGACCTTGTCGACGACCGCCCGCCCGGGAGGCGTGAACGCAGCAGCCAGCGCGGCCGCGACGACGGCGAAGGCGAGCGCCGGCGCGAGACGGCGCGGCGCCAGGGGCGCGGGCTCCCGCTCGGCGAACGCGGCCTGCACGACTTCCCACGTCCGCTCGCGGGCCTCGTGCTCGCCGGGGATGTCGACGTGGTCGAGCCTCACTCGATCGTCTCCTTGAGCTTGTCCAGGCCGCGGCGGATCCGCGAGTTGACCGTGCCGCGCGGGAGGTCGAGCAGCTCGGCGATCTCGCCCGGCGTGTACTCGAGCAGGTGGCGGAGGACGATCACGGCGCGGTGCTCCGGCGGGAGGGCGGCGAGGCCCTGGAGGAGGGCGTCCGGGTCGCGATCGGGCTGGTCACGAGCGGGCGTCTCTGCGGCGAGCTCGGCCTCGGCGCGCAGCCGTCGCGCCCGCGTCCAGTCGATCGCGCGGTTGACGACGATGCGGTGCAGCCAGGGCCCGAACGGACGACGCCGGTCGAAGCGGTCGAGGGAGCGAATCGCCGCCAGGAAGGCCTCCTGGGCGATGTCCTCGGCGGCGGCCGCGTCGTGTACGACGAGGTAGGCCGCCCGGAAGGCTCGCGGCCAGAAGGCGCGGAAGAGCGACTCGAGGTCGTCGACCGATCCTCGCTGGGCGCCGCGCACCCACGCCCGCTCATCCGACATCGCCCGGCGACTATACGAGCGGCCATTCAGCGAGCCATCACGAAGCAGGCGTCGTGCGAGGAGCGGGCCGCCCGGACGCGGCGGATGACTCGGGCGTACCGGTCGGCGACGCAGAGCGTCCCCGCGCTCAGCGACGGCGTCAGGACGAGGCCGCCGGCCTCCTGGACGTTGTACGAGCCGATCGGGACCCTGCTCTGCCGGATCACGAACCCGTCCCGGACGTCTCGCCGCTCGAGCGTCCCGTCGTCTCCGCTGGTCAGGAAGGCTCCGCCGGGGAGAAAGGTGACGTGCTGGGGCGGCGCGCCGGCGGGAAGCCGCTTCAGCAGGTCGCCGGAGCGGGGGTCGTAGAGGGCGATCTCGCGCGCGCTTCCCGATGTGACCCAGACGCGGTCGCGGGTGGCGAAGCCCACGTCATGGGCGAGCCAGGGCGGCTCGAAGCGGCGGACGAGCCGCGGGCGCCCCGGCTCCGTGACGTCGACGACGGCGACGTGCCGGGCCTTCATCCCGAGGGCGACCCAGAGGCGCCGGCCCGCGCGATTCAGCGAGAGGTGCCGAGCGGGCCCGTCCACGCCGACGCGGCCGACGACGCGTCCGGCGAGCACGTCGAGCACGACGACCTCGCCGGCGCCGGAGTCGGTCAGGTACGCGTGTCGGCCGTCATGCGAGGCGGCCGCGTAGCGCGGCTCGCCGAAGCCCCGCAGAACCTTCCGCACCGTGAGCGTCGCCCCGTCGATCAGCGTCACGATGCCGATCTCGCTGTGGGCGACGACCGCGGTGTTGCCGACCTGCTCGATCGCGCGCGGAAACGGCGCCGTTCGGATCGCGCGCAGCCGCTTCATGCTCGGGAGCTCGTAGGCGACGACCTGGGACTCGAGGTCGGCGGTGACCAGCGCGACCGGCGTACCGCCCAGGCGCGCGGCGAATGCCCTCGGCGCGATCAGCCCGGCCGCCGTGGCGGCGAGGAAGGCGTGGCGATCCACGCCCTTGATACGAGCGGGGGCGCCCTAGCGGTCCCTGAGCGCGAGCAGACGCTTCCGCCCGCGCTCGGGCACGCCCCCGAGGAAGCCCGCCAGCCGCCGCGCCTCGGCGTCCCCGAGGGAGACGGCCGCCTCGGCGACGCCCTCCTCGTCCCAGACGCTGAAGCGGACGTGGCGCTCCTCGCCGAGGTAGCGCGAGACGCGCAACGCCTTGCCGCGGTCACGCTCGTGCGCTGGGAAGAACTCGGTCAGCGTCGAGGGGCTCAACCTACGAGACAGCCGTCTCGCCCGGGCGAGGCTCGTCGAGCCCCGTCTCCGGCGGACCGACCGGCACCGGCGCGAGCGGCCGGAGATACAGCCGGTCGTAGGCGAGCGCCGCGGCCGCCGCGCCGGCGAGCGGGCCGACCCAGTAGAGCCACGCGTCGGACCAGACCCACTGCACGAGCTCGGGGCCGAAGGCCCGCGCCGGGTTCATCGCCGCTCCGGTCAGCGGCCCGCCGGCGAGGACGCCGAGCGTGATCGTGAGGCCGATCGCAAGGCCCGCGATCGACTTGAACGTCCCGCGCGGGTCCGCCGCGGTCGCGAAGATCACCCAGACGAGGAAGAACGTCAGGACGCCCTCCAGCAGCAGGCCCGAGCCGGCCCCGACTCCCTCGCCGAGCACGGGCGCGCCCGCGTCCAGCCGCGAGTCGGGTGAGAACACGCCGCGCAGGACGAGCGCCGCCGCGGTGGCGCCCGCCAGCTGAGCGGCCCAGTAGGCCGCCGCGAGCCTGGGCGTGATCCGCCCCGTGACGAGGAACCCGAACGTCACCGCCGGGTTGAAGTGGCCTCCGGAGATGTGGCCGACGGCGGACGCCATCACGCCGATCGCGAGCCCGTGCGCGAGCGCGACGCCGACGAGGTCGGCGCCGACTGCGATCGAGCCGACGCCAGCGAAGACGAGCGCGAAGGCGCCGACGAACTCCGCTGCCGCGCGACGGCCGGCGCTCTCTTCCACGGCCGCGAAGCTACCGAGGGGGCCGGACGGAGCCGCGTTGCTACGGTGGGCGCGTGGCCGCCCATGTGACCTGCCCGCATTGCCACAAGGACTTCGCGCCGAAGCCGATCGGCTCGGGGGGCCAGCGCGGCTTCAAGTGCCCGCACTGCAAGCTGTTCGTGCCCGAGGACCGGGCCGCCGAGCCGGCGAAGACCTAGGCGGTCGCTAGAACGCGTTCTTGAGGCCCTGCGCCTCCGGCAGGGACTCGAGCTTCTTCAGCGTGTTGTTCTCGATCTGCCGGATCCGCTCGCGCGTGACGCCGAAGGCGCGGCCGACCTCCTCGAGCGTCCGCGGCGGGTCGCCGTTCAGCCCGTAGCGCATCTCGATCACCTGCCGCTCGCGCGGCGGCAGGGAGGCGAGCGCGTTCTCGATGTCCTCGCGCCGCAGCGACAGCGAGGCGGTGTCGAACGGGGACTCGGCCTGCTCGTCGGGGACGAAGTCGCCGAGCGACGACTCCTCCTCCTCGCCGATCGGCTTCTCCAGGGAGATCGGGAGCTGCGCCATGCGCAGGATCTCGCGCACCTCCTCGGTCGTCATCTCGAGCTCGCCGGCGATCTCCTCCGGCTTCGGCTCGCGGCCCAGCCGCTGCACGAGCTGCCGCTCGATGTGGACGACCTTGTTCAGCTTCTCGACCATGTGCACCGGGATGCGGATCGTCCGCGCCTTGTCCGCGATCGCGCGCGTGACCGCCTGGCGGATCCACCAGGTCGCGTACGTCGAGAACTTGAAGCCCTTGCGGTAGTCGAACTTCTCCACCGCGCGGATGAGGCCGAGCGAGCCCTCCTGGATCAGGTCGAGGAACGAGAGGCCGCGGCCGAGGTAGCCCTTGGCGATCGAGACGACGAGGCGCAGGTTCGCCTCGGTCATCTGCGTCTTCGCCGCCATGTCGCCGCGCTCGATCCGCTTGGCGAGGTAGACCTCCTCGTCCGCGGTCAGCAGCGGCACCTTGCCGATCTCGCGCAGGTAGAGCCGCAGCGAGTCGAGCGAGGGCTCGACAGTGAGGTCGAGCTTGGGCGGGGCTTTGGTCTCCTCTTCCGGGACCGGCTGCTCGTGGGGCGGGTGCTTGTGCTGCTCGCCTTCGAGCAGCTCCACGCCGTGGTCGATCAGGTACGTGTAGAAGTCCTCGACTTGCTCCTTGGTGAGCTCGACGTCCTCGAGCCCCGTAACGATCTCGTCGTAGGTGAGGAACCCTTTTTCTTGTCCTTCCTGGACGAGCTTCTGCAGTTCCTCGACGTCGGGGAGAGAGATGTCGACGGTGAGCAATAGACCTCGGCTTTCCTCGCGTGGACGGGTGGAGTGGCCTGGCACGCAAAGAGCCGGTTCACGTGCCCCGGCTCACCTTCGGTGCGGCGGATCTTACATACCCGGTCGCAAAGTGGGAACAGTTTCTTTACAGGCCGGCGACGACCTCGCCGACGCGCTCGCCGCGGCTGTTTTCGACCTCGACGACGGCGAGCTCCTCCGGGCCCTCGAGGAACGCGGCCAGCGCGGGCGCGAGCGGACGCCACGACCCGTCCTCTGCCTTCAGCGCCACGCCCATCCCCTGCCCGTCCGCTGCGCAGAGCAGGCCCTCGGCGCCGCCCTTGGCGACCCAGCGCGGCCGCAGCTGCATCAGCCGCGTGTCCGGCGCCCCGGCGCGGCGGATCAGCTCGGGATGTGCCCGCATCGCCGCGGCGATCCGGTCGCCTCCCGGCAGGCGCTCGAAGCGGGCGAAGGCGGAGCCGGTCTTGGTGATCGACCCGCGCGTCTCGCTCTCGCCCGACTGATGCACTGAGGGGACGAGACCGAGCCAGGCGGCGAGCTGCCCGGGACGCTGGAAGCGGCCGAAGTCGCCGACCTCGAGATGCAAGACGAGCGCCGAGAGCGTCTCGATGCCGCGGAAGCAGCGCAGCCTGGAGACCGTCGGCCAGTGCTCGGGCTCGGCCGCGAGCAGTGAGAGCCGCTCGTCGAGCGCGGCGCGGCGGGTGAGCAGCCCCTCGATCGCGGCCAGCGCGTCGAGGTAGGCGAGCTCGGTCGGGACGTGCTCGAACCGCTGCGCGGCGAGCCAGCGGCTGTGCGCCTGTGTCCAGGTGCCGCCGCCGTCGTAGACGCGCCCGTAGCGGAGCAGCAGCTTCGAGACCCGATGACGCAGACGAGCAAGATCAGCCCGCACCTGCTCGCGCGCGCGGGCGAGATCCCGGGCTGCCTCGAAGCTCGCCGGCGGGACGGCGACCGCGGTCAGCGATCCCGCCAGCAGCAACCGCACCAGCAGCTCGGCGTCCTTGCGGTCGGTCTTGACCCGGTCGGCAGCCGCGCGCGGCGTCTTCGACGGGGCGACGACGTCGACGCGCAGGCCGGCCGCCTCGTCGGCCCGGTAGAGCGCGTACCCGGTCGGGCCCGCCTCGTAGCAGGCGTGCACCGGCCCCGGGCAACTCCTCGAGCCACTCCACCACCGGATCGGCGCCAGCACCAAAGCGCGCACGTGTCAGCTCACCGCTCTCGCGATCGATTGCGGCTGCGTGGGTCGAACGGGCGTGGACATCAAGCCCCACCCATGTCATCGTTGCGGTCACGGCCGGACCCTCCTTCCGTTGCATGGGGTCAGCCGGAGCCAGTCTCCGGCCAGACAAACCCCCGATCTGCAACCAGAGGATCCGGCCTTACCTCGCCCGCGGCTACTCAGCCGCCATAGGGTCTAGTTGCGCAGCCAGCAGCGCGACTCCGAGACGAAGATCCGCGCACTCTTCGTTGCGTCGTCGGCCGAGCCATACACGAGCAGCTTTCGCCCCTGGAGGGTCGCCGCGGCCAACTGGCCGCTGGCGAGATAGCCCGTCGCGATCAATTGGTACGTCGCCCTTGGGTCGACCCTAAGCGCGACGGGACGTCGGAAGACCGCTCGGACCCGAATCACCACCCTCTCCGGGATGTCACAGCGGTAGCCGTCACCGAAGCGGGATGCTTTCCCACCACGGAGACCCTTGCTCGATAGCGGAACGGCAAGCCTCGTCGCGGAGCACTGCCTCCGGTCAACCGTCACGATCCCGCTGCCGTACCGCGCCGAATAGGGTCCTGGCCCGAAGCTCACGTTCATGCCGGTACGGCCATCCTGGGACGTGAAGACCTTGACGGCAGCGGCGCGCTTTCCGACGGGTGGAACCGCCCATGAGTCCAAGTATCGAAATGAATCCGGATAGCCCTCTGCCGGAACGCGACAAATCACGGTGCGGTCGACGACGCGTGAAGCATCTATCGCGCGCTCGAAGCCGGCGCCCCCGCGGGCGGACGGCAGAAGGGTCGTCGCCGCCACCAGGGCGGCGAGGCCGAGCGTCGAGGACCTCGACAAACCTGAGCCGGCGCCCGGCCTCGCTCGACTGCTCTCGCGACCTAGCATGCCGCCTCGAAGCAGCCCGTGTTCTCATCGCGGCAGATGCAGTAGTCGTCCTCGAATGGATCGCAGTTACAGAAGTAAGGGACCTGCGTGCCCGGACATGACGGGCAGTTGATTGGGTCGTAACAGCACTCGTTGATGATCGCGTGGGCCTTGCCGGAAAGCGCCGCCGCCCCGATAGCTGCGGCCAGTGTGACCCCGACTCCGCGCAGGAACTTGCGTCGATTGGTTCTTCTTTCTTCGACCACGGATCCCCCCTCCTTCTGACGTTCACTTACGAGACAAGTTGGACGGCGGCCTTGGTTCTATGCGCACCTCCCTCCTTCGCACGCCCAGCCAAGACCTCCAACTGAGCGACGCTGTTCGTAATCTCGCTGGCCACGACCGTTCCAGTGGCGTCGACGGCGAAGGCATGCGGAGTGCCGACGACTCCGAAGCTCTTCGAGACACTGCGACGCCGCTGGAAGAGGACTCGGTACGGTAGTCCCTCCGCCAGCTGTTGCCCATCAGGGAAGTCAAGGACCACGATGAGCGGAACGTCTGGATCGAAGGAGGACGTACTCCGAAGCTCGGCGGCGAGCGTCTCGCACGGACGGCAGTTAGAGTTCAAGAAGACGAACACCAAGGGGCTGCCAAGGAGGTCGGGGCTGCCGACCTTCGAGCCATCGGTTGTTTTTGCCGTGAATCGGGGGAGTTGACTCCCCGGCTTCAGTCCCGGCACTCCACCAACCGCCAGTGACGCGAAGCGCGACTCCATCTCTTCGAGGAGAGGAGTGATTCGCCGCAGGACACCAAGGACGAGAGCTCCGATGACGAGGACCACGACACACAGCGCCACGAAAGCGACGACCCAGGCGATGCTCAAGCGCTCAACTCCTGTTCTGAGAACCGGCTCACGGCCTCGCGGAACCTCCATGCTGCCTTCGCCAAAGTCCAGCCCAGAAAGAGGGCACCTGCCGTCAGGACGATGGCGACTGCATCAGTTGTCGACACCACAGCCTCCTCGCGCCAAATGGCCTCGACCGCTAACGCACTTGGGTTGCGAATAGCAACGAGGGCTACAAGACCAACCAGGCCCAGATTTCGCGCGACTAACCCCCATCCGATCTGCTCCGGCGCAGTCGAGGATGAGCACCCACAGTCAATCGTCCGACCCCGCGCAAGATTCGCGCCGATCGCGACCGTGAAGCAAAGCAGGAGGCCGGCGACAACTGCCGCTGCGAAGCGGATCCCGACACCGACGATGAGAGCGAAGCCGGCTGCAACTTCCACCCGCGGCAGCGTTCCTGCGAAGAACGGGACGAGACGACTAGGGATCAGCTCATACCGCGTGACGGCATTGCGGAAATCCGACATCGCCACGAGCTTTGCGACGCCTGCCTGTAGGAAGACGAAGGCGACGAAGAACCGCGCGCCGACCGCAGCCAATTCCCCGATGACGTCCAAGACGTCCGCCTCCCGACTGGCCGATTCGCGTTGATGATATGAGGGCCGTTGGCAGAAGTCAAACTCTTCGCGCGCGCGCAGCGACCTCGCCGACCCGCTCGCCGCGGCTGTTCTTCACGTCGACGACGGCCAGCTCCTCGAGGCCCTCGAGGAAGGCCGCGAGCGCCGGCCCGAGCGGGCGCCAGGAGCCGTCCTCGGCCTTGAGCGCCACCCCCATTCCCTGTCCGTCCGCGGCGCAGAGCAGCCCCTCGGCGCCGCCCTTCGCCACCCAGCGCGGCCGCAGCTGCATCAGGCGCGCGTCGGGCGAGCCGGCGCCGCGGATCAGCTCGGGGTGCCGCCGCATCGCATCCGCGATCCGGTCGCCGCCCTCCAGACGCTCGAAGCGTGCGAACCCGTACGCGAGCCGGTGGAGCGGGTACGCGAACGTGACGACGCCGCATCCGTCCGTCGCCGTCGCGAGCGGCGGGCGCTCGAGCGCCTCCTCGACCGCCTCCTGCATGGCCTGCTGGCAGGGGTGCCCGGGCAGCCGGTAGCCGTGGGACGGCCAGCCGCGCGCGCGGCAGAGCGCGAGCATCCCCGCGTGCTTGCCGGAGCAGTTGTGGAGGATGCCGCCGCCGCACTCGAGCTCGTCCTCGGCGGCGGGCGCCTTCGCGAGCAGCGCGCGCACCGCCTCCAGGTGCATCGGCTCGGCGAGATGCGACGCGGAGGCGATCGCCAGGTCGCGGGCGTCGAGGTCGTCGCGGGCGCGCACGAGCGGCAGCGCCTGGATCGGCTTGGCGGACGAGCGGAAGAAGGAGACGAGCTCGGGGTCGCCGGCGGCCCGCACGATCTCGCCGCTCGCGTCGGTCAGGACGGCGTGGACGCGGTGGCGCGCCTCGACCACGCTCCCGCGGCGCACCTCGACGACGATCGGCTCCACCGGCGGAGCCTAGTCTGTTGCGAATGGTCGACCTGCGGACGAAGATCGTCATGCTCCTCCGCGACCGGGCACGGTCGACACACGGGCTGATCGGCGCGCGGCTCGCGCCCGAGGACGTCAAGCGCTTCGAGCGCCGCCTCGACCGGCTCGTGAACGACTTCCGCGCGCGCGAGGTGGCGGAAGGAGCGCCGTTCAGGCTGGCCGCGGCCCTCTGGCGCGGCGGGGACCCGCGTGCGTAGTGTCTGGCCGCGCAGCGGGCTCTGGCGCCACGGCGACTTCCTGAAGCTCTGGTCGGCTGAGTCGATCAGCCAGTTCGGCTCCCAGATCACCGCTCTCGCGCTGCCGCTCCTGGCCGTGATCGTGCTCGACGCGAGCGCGTTCGCGGTGTCGGCGCTGTTCGTCGTCGAGTTCCTCCCCTTCATCCTGTTCGCAATCCCGGCAGGGGTGTGGGTCGACCGGCTCCGGCGCAAGCCGCTGCTCGTGATCGCCGACATCGGCCGCGCGCTGCTGCTCGGGTCGATCCCGGTCGCCTACGCGCTCGACGCGCTCCACCTCGGCCAGCTCTACGTCGTCGGCTTCCTCTTCGGGATCTGCACGGTCTTCTTCGACGTCTCGTACCAGTCCTATCTGCCCTCGCTCGTCGCGCGCGAGCAGCTCGTCGAGGGCAACTCGAAGCTGGAGATCAGCCGCTCGGGCGCGCAGCTCGCGGGCCCGGGGGCGGCCGGCGGGCTGATCGGCGCGATCGGCGCGCCCGCGGCGATCCTGCTGGACGCGATCAGCTTCCTCGTCTCCGCGGTCTTCCTGTTCGGGATCCGCAACCAGGAGGTGCTGCCCGAGCGGGCGGAGGGCGCGCCCCGCCCCAGCATGCTGCGCGAAGCCCGCGAGGGGCTCGGCTACGTGCTCGGGAACCGGTATCTGCGGCCGATCTCGATCTGCACCGGCAGCTCGAACTTCTTCTGGAGCCTCGGCGGCGCGATCCTGATCGTCTACGCGGTGCGCGAGCTGGGCATGTCGCCGGCCACGATCGGGCTGATCTTCTCGGTCGCGAACGCCGGCCCGCTGCTCGCCGCGCTCACGGCCAACCGGCTCTCGGCGCGGATCGGCGTCGGACGGACGATCCTCTGGACGGCCGTCCTCTTCTCGTTCTCGGCGGTCTTCTACCCGGCGGCGCCGCAGAGCATCGCCGCCCCGTTCTTCATCGCCGGCGGGATCCTCGCCGGCTACGGCTCCGTCGCGTACAACATCACCCAGGTCAGCTTCCGGCAGGCGATCTGCCCCGAGCGGATGCAGGGCCGGATGAACGCGGTCATCCGCTTCCTCGTCTGGGGGACGATGCCGCTCGGCGCGCTGAGCGGCGGCGCGCTCGCCACGCGGCTCGGCCTGCGGCCGGCCCTCTGGATCGGGGGGATCGGCGCCCTCTTCACCTTCCTGCCGATCCTGCTCTCGCCGGTACGCTCGATCGAGAAGATGCCGGAGCCCGCCGAAGAGGAGACTCCTCCCGACGAGCTGCTCGTGCCGTCCGCGGTGCCCAGTGCGTAGAACAGGTCTCTGGGCGCACCCGGACTTCCTCAAGCTCTGGGGGGCGCAGACGATCAGCACCGTCGGGACGCAGGTGACGCTGATCGCGCTGCCGCTGACGGCGATCCTCGTCCTCGAGGCGAGCACCTTCGAGGTGGCGGCGCTGACCGCGATGGACACGCTCCCGTTCCTCCTCTTCGCGCTGCCCGCGGGGATCTGGATCGACCGGATGCGGCGCCGGCCCCTGATGGTCGTCGCGGAGGTCGGCCGCGCCGCGGCGCTGCTCTCGATCCCCGTCGCCTATCTCCTCGACGTGCTGGCGCTGCCGCAGCTCTTCGCGGCCGGCTTCTTCGTGGGCGCGCTGGCCGTCGTCTTCGACCTCTCCTACCTCAGCTACCTGCCCGGCCTGGTCGGCCGGGAGCGGCTCGCGGGCGGCAACGCGCGGATGGAGGCCACGCGCGCCGGCGCGCAGGCGACGGGCCCCGGTCTCGGGGGAGCGCTGGTCGGGCTCTTCGGCGCGCCGATCGCGATCCTCGCCGACGCGATCAGCTACGCCGTCTCGGCGCTGCTGATCGGCTCGATCAGGTACGGGGAGCCTGCGCCCGCCGCGGAGCGGCGCGCGGCGCTGACCGAGCTGCGCGAGGGGATCCGCTACGTCTTCCGGCAGCCGTACCTGCGCGCGCTGACACTCAGCATCGGCGCCTCGAACCTCTTCACCTTCATGGTGATCGCGCTGTTCATGGTCTATGCCGTGCGCCGGCTGGGGCTCTCCCCCGAGCTGATCGGCCTCGTCTTCACCGTCGCCAACGTCGCCGCGCTCGCGGGCGCCGTGGTCAGCAGCCGCGTCGTGGCCCGGTTCGGGCTCGGCCGGACGATCGTCGTCACCTCGATGCTGGCGTCGGTCAGCTGGCTGAGCGTGCCGCTCGCGCCTCCCTCGAACCCGCTGCCCCTGATCATCGCGGGGGCGCTCCTCGGCCCGTTTTTCGGCGTGATGTTCAACCTCAACCAGCTCAGCCTGCGGCAGGCGATCACGCCCGAGCGACTGCTGGGCCGGATGAACGCCGTCGTCCGGTTCATGTACTGGGGGACGATGCCGATCGGCTCGCTCGCGGGCGGCGCGCTCGCCACCGTGGTCGGGATCCGCCCCACCCTGTTCGTCGGGATCGCCGGCGGCACGCTCGCCTTCGCGCCGCTCGCCGCCACCTCCCTGATGCGCCTGCGGTCGATCCCCACCGAGGTCGAGGAGTTGCCGCCGCTCGCCCCGCTCGTCCCCGCCCCGGTGGTGACCGATGCCTGAGCTGCCGGAAATGGAGGCGCTCCGCCGCGCCCTCGACGCGCCCGTCAGCGCCTTTCCGATCGCCAAGGCGGGGCCGGCGCACGTCGCGACGCTCAAGACCTTCGACCCGCCCCTGCGGACGCTCGAGGGGCGGCGCCTGGCGGGCGCGGAGCGGCGCGGCAAGCGGCTGCTCTTCCCGACGGTGGACGGCGAGCTCGCGCTCGTCGTCCACCTGATGACCGCCGGCCGGCTGCGCTACCTCCGGGCGGGCGAAGCGGGGCCGAAGAAGCCGGCGTTCCAGCTCGCCTTCGAGGGCGGCGGCCGGCTGGTCATGACCGAGGCGGGCTCGAAGAAGCGAGCGGGCGTCTGGCTGCTGACCCCCGAGCAGGCCGAGGAGGACGTCGCCCACCTGGGGCCGGAGGCGCTGGGACTAGGCGCCGAGCGGCTGGCGGAGATCCTGCGCCGCGAGGCGCGGCGCCTGCACCCGTTGCTGCGCGACCAGCGGGCGCTGGCGGGCATCGGCCGCGCGTGGTCGAACGAGATCCTCCACCACGCGAAGCTCTCGCCGTTCGCCGTGTCGACCGAGCTCGACGATGAGGAGGTGGCGCGGCTCGCCGAGGCGATCGACGCCGAGCTCGCGCGCGGGCTCGAGCTGCGCGAGCGCGGCGCCTCGAATCCGCAGACCTATCGCGTCCACGACAAGCTCGGGGAGCCCTGCTACGTCTGCGGCACGCCCCTCGCGCGGGTCGAGTACGAGGAGCACACGATCTACTACTGCCCCCAGTGCCAGACCGGCGGGCGGGTGCTCAAGGACCGGCGGCTGTCGCGCCTACTTCGCTAGCTTCGCCAGCGCGGCCGCGCGCTTGGCGAGCTCGTCCCGGCTGCCGGCGATCCCCTTCGACCCGCTCGCGAGCTTGGCGGCGCGCGCCTGGATCGACGCGAGGGACTGCTCGAGCGAGGCCAGCTGGCTCTCCACGTAGGCCGGGTCGAGTTGGACGAGGCTCGTTCCCTCGAGGTAGGCGCCGAGCTCGGCGACCGCGCTCGTGAGCCCGGCGGCGGAGTCGCGGAGCGCCGCGCCCTCGGCGGCGAGCTGCTGCGAGGCGGTCCCGAGCGCGCCTGCCTCGGCGACGATCGGCTTTGCCGCGGCGCGCACCTTCGCCACCAGCGCCCGCTGCCGCTCGAGCTGGCCCTGGACCTTCTGGAGCTTGTCGCTCGTCTCCGTCACCGCCAGCGTCGCCTCCTGCACCTCGGCATCGGCGGCCTTGGCCCGGCTCGCCTCGTAGCGCCAGACGCCGACGAAGAGCACGGACGCGCCCGCGGCTCCGAACAGGAACGCCGAGAGCACGAGCGCCCAGACGGCGCCGCGGGCCGAGACGGCAGGCATACGACGGGCCACGGGGACCATGAAGCCCGGTTCGCACCGGGTGCGGCGACTCCTCCCGGAAGAGAACCGTGCCTCGCCGCGTCCTGTGCTCAGTCCGTCTGAGAGGTCGGCGCGCTAGCCGACCACCGGTGCCAGGGGGAGGCGCACACGCAGCGCCTCCCCCTCTTCCTCGACGGAGCCGCCGAGCGCGTCGACCACCCGCACAGCGACCGCGGCTCGGCAGTTGCGGCCGCAGAGCTCGGGATTATGGCGGGTGATGACCGGGTCGAGGGCTGTCTGTTTGGCAATGGCGAGCGCACCGGAAATGTCTGCACTGTCATGTTGGCCATGAACCTGTTGAGCAAGCACATCGACCCGATGCCGACCTGTCAGACTTGGACGCCGTCCGGCGAACCGTCGAATACTGCAGCCAACTACCCGTCCACGAACGCCATCCGTGGGGTGGCGACCTGGTCTACACCGCGTTCTCCGGCAGCCACCCGGACGCAATCAAAGACGGGCTCAAAGCGGTTCTTCGCATTTAAGGGGTACGGGGTCCGCTGATTAGCACGGGAGCCCTGAC
>JBBDQR010000112.1:0-25817 GCA_040905885.1 Gaiellaceae bacterium
GCTCCCTGCGTCCTTGAGCTGCTCGGTTTTCGCTCGGCCAGAACGGAACGTACTCACGGCCGCGACCACTCGGCGACGTCGGCGTGGATGCGGCCACCGGCCTCCTTCAGGTGTCCGCCGCCGCGGCCGGCGCGGACGGCGAGGATCTCCCCGAGGATCGAGAGCGCCGTCTCGGCCGGGCTCTGGGCGCCGAGGTCGAGGCCGCTCGGCCCGAAGATCCGCTCCAGCACCGCCTCGTCGACGCCCGCCTCGAGGAGGCGCTCGCGCCGGCGCTCCTGCGCCCGGCGGGAGCCCATCGCGCCGACGTAGAACGCCTCGGTCGCCAGGGCGCCGAGGAGCGCCGGCACGTCGAACTTCTCCTCGTGCGTGAGCACGACGACCGCCGTGTCGTGGTCGGGGCGGACGCGCTCGAGCACCTCCTCGGGCCAGCCGACGATCAGCTCGCCGGCGCTCGGGATGCGCTCGGCGGTCGCGAACTTCCCGCGCGCGTCGGCGACGATCGGCTGCCAGCCGATCATGCTGCACGCTCTGCAAAGGGCCTCGGCGGTATCGACCGCACCGAAGATCAGCACGCGCGGGGGCGGTCCGACCACGTCGGCGAAGACGGTGCGGCCTTCGAGCTGGATCACCTGGGAGCGCTTGCCGCGGATGAGCGCCTCGGCGTGGCCGGCGAGCCCCGCGGGGCCCGAGCCGGCCGTCTCGCCGCCTTCCAGCACGAGCAGCTCCGAGCCCGCCTCGGGCCCGTCGAGGACCGTGAAGTGGACAGCGCGCTCGCCGCGTTCCCCGGCGCGCAGGAGCCGCTCGAGCACGGCCTCGTCGGGCGCGTCGACGAAGACGTCGATCTCGCCGCCGCAGGGCAGGCCGACCTCGAGCGCGAGGTCGTCCGAGATCCCGTACGTCAGCAGGCGGCTCGGCCCGCCGGCGAGCACCTCGCGGGCGGCCCCGTAGACCTCGTTCTCGACGCAGCCGCCCGAGACGGAGCCCGCGAGCTCGCCGCCCTCGGAGACGCCGAGCTTCGAGCCGATCGGGCGGGGCGCCGAGCGGCGCGTCGCAACCACCGTGGCGATCGCGATCTGCTCGCCCCGACTGCGCCAGCGCTCGATGTCCGCCGCGATTCCGCGCACAGGCTGATGCTATCCCGCGCGCTACCCTTGCCCAATGGCCGAGAGGGTGGCAGCCGGTCGCCGGCGCATGATCGAGCGCGTCCGCGAGCGGAAGGAGCACCACAAGCGGCGCGGGCGCGCCTACCGGATCACGTTCGGAGTCATGGGCTTCACGGTCCTGCTTGGCGGAGTCGTCCTCTCGCTGCCGTTCGTTCCGGGCCCGGGCCTGCTGCTGATCGCGATCGGCCTCGGCATGCTGGCTCTCGAGTTCGCCTGGGCGGAGCGGCTCCTCGAGCGCACGCTGCACGAGCTCGAGCGGGCCGGCGAGCGCGCCGCGCGCGCCAGCGCGAGGCAGAGGCTCCTGGTGGGAACGCTGCTCGCGGCGAGCGCGGGCATGCTCGTCGTGGCGGTCTTCCTCTGGGACGTGCCCGGCCTTCCGTTCTAGACTCTCCATCGTGAGCTGGCTGTGGATCGCCCTGCTCGCGCTGGCAGTCGCCGTGCTGGCCGGCGCCGAGTGGCCGCGGCTCGAGGAGCGGTTCGGAGGCCCAGCGCGCCACCGCCGCCGGCGCTCGCGGCGCAAGGCGAACCTGAGGGTGCTCAGCTCGTCGGAGGAGGACGACTTCGCCGCCAGCGTCGAGCGCGATCTCTCGCTGCTGCCGACGATCGACGACGACGAGCGCCGCCGCCGCTGAGCACTGGTCGCCGCCGCTCCCGCCGGGCGAAGCCCGGCTCCGCGGCGGCTGACGCCGCTCTTACCCGGAAAGTGCTCCGCACTTCCCGGGGGCCCCGAAAACCTGGCGGCAGGATGCTGCGCGGGCGTCGCTTGCCCGACTCACTTGTGCTGTGCTGCGCGCCGCCCGCTTGCCTCCTTTGCCAGCGGCGCCCCAGCGCGCAGCGGTGTCCTAGCGCGTGACGCGGAAGCCGAGGTTCAGCGTCCGCGTGTTCGGCAGGATCCGGGAGACGTTCTCGTTGTTGCGGGTCTCCTGGTAGTCGGAGATCCGGACGACGAGACGGTGCGTGCCGACGCGCAGTCCGCGCGTGTCGATTGAGAGCACGCTCCCGCGGATCGTCGCGCGGCGCGCCCGGCCGTTCACGCGCGCGTCGAGCGAGGCGGGATCGATCCCTGACCCGCCCGGGTCGGTCGCCCGCAGGCGCAACGGCGCCCCTTGCCTCACTGCACGGCCGAGCGGCCGCAGCGCCGGCGGCTTCGTGTCGTTGACCCAGAAGCGGAACGTGAAGCGGCCCGCCTCCGCCCGGCTCGGCGTGTCGAAGACGACGTCGTAGCTCCCCGCGCGAGGCAGCAGCGCGCCGGCAGCCAGCCGGGAGGAGCCGAAGGACGGCTGGTAGGGATTGATGTCGAAGGGCAGCGAGGAGTAGCCGACGAGTCGGTCCTCGCTGCCGGCGAACGTGATCCTCGGCTCGACGCGGACGCCGCGGGCCCGCGTGAGCACGGCGACGCCGAAGTTGGCGGCAGGGCGGGCGAGCGTGACGCGGAAGACCTGCTCGGGGCCGAGGAACGAGGAGCCGCGCTCGGGGTAGCGATACCGGTCGACGAGCGAGGGCTTGCCGGCCGTGTTGCCCCTGTAGACCCCGGGGCGGGGGAGGGCGGTCGCCCTGTGCCCTGCGAGCCGGCCCGCGGTCACGCGGAGCCAGTACGGGATCCTCCTGACCTCGC
Source organism: Gaiellaceae bacterium (assembly GCA_040905885.1). Taxonomy (GTDB): domain Bacteria; phylum Actinomycetota; class Thermoleophilia; order Gaiellales; family Gaiellaceae; genus JACVRU01. The sequence goes on from JBBDQR010000112.1 coordinate 2,779, forward strand.
CGCCGCGCGTGAGCGTGAGGAAGCCCGCGTGGGCCGCCGGCGCCGCCGACGCGGCGATGGTCGCGGAGAGGACGATCCCCCCGGGAACGGTCGCGGCAGCGGGCGCGGTGACGACGGTGTTCGGATCCCCGGGCGAGTCGACGGCGACGCTCCAGACGCCGCCTCCTCCGCCCGCGTCGCCGAGGTCCACCGTGTGGGCCGAGGTCGAGCCTCGCTCCAGCAGGCCGAACGACACACTCGTCGGGCTCGCGAAGAGGAGCGGGTCGACGGCGCGCGCGACGTCGGCCACGCCGGCCCCGGCCCGCGTCGGCTGCGCGGAGATCGGCGCCGCGGTCTGCACGAGCGCAGACTTCACCTGAAGCGGCGTCCAGCTCGGATGCTGCTCGAGCAGCAGCGCCGCGAGCCCTGCGACGTGCGGCGCGGCCATGCTCGTCCCGCTGAACCGGGCCCAGAGCCCGTCGCGCGCGGGCACCGAGGACAGGATCTCGACGCCGGGCGCCGCCAGGTCCGGCTTGAGCCGCAGCGAGAGCGGCGTCGGCCCCGTGGACGAGAAGCCGGCGACCTCGGTGCGCGTCGCCAGCGCGGCGGCGGTGATCGCCTTGGCCGCGCTCCCGGGCGAGCTGACCGATCCGGCGCCGAATGAGTCGCCGTCGTTGCCGGCCGCGATCGAGACGACCACGCCCGCGTCCACGGCGCCGTCCACGGCCCGGGTGACCAGGTCACGCGTGGGCTCGACCTCGGGCTCGCCGAGCGACAGGTTGATCACGTCCATCCTGTCGGCGACGGCGGCCTCGATGCCCGCGACGATCTCCGGCGAGTTCCCGTTCAGGCCGAGACCCGACGCGGTCGGGATCGTCAGCACCTTGTAGTTCCCCAGGTACGCGCGGGGCGCGATCCCCGAGACGGTGGCGCCCCGGCCGACCGCCGTCGTGTTCGCGTTGCCGGCGGCGATCCCGGCGACGTGGGTCGCGTGGCCGGAGAGCCGGGGGTCGAACGGGAGGGAGGCGTTCCTCCACCGCGGCGAGGCGGGCGCGAACGCCCGGGCCACGATCACTTTCGGCGTCGTGAAGGCCGTGTTGCCCTTGGGGAAGCCCGCGGGATAGGCGTAGCCGGCCGGGTCGAAGAACGGATGCCGCTGGTCGAGGCCGTCGTCGAGGATCGCGATCTTCAGGCCCTCGCCGTTGCCCGCGAGCGCCGCGACCGGCGCGGCGGCGAGAGCCGCCGTGGAGCCGGACGATCCGGCGGCGGCTGAGTATCGAGTCGCGCGGAGGACGCCGGTTATCCCGGGAACGCGGGCGAGCGCGCCGAGCCGCTCCTCGGGGAGCGAAACGGCGAGCCCGTTGAGCACGATCCGGTAGCGCCAGCGGACTCGCGCCCCCGGGACACTCCGCTCGATGCGCGCGGCGAGCGCGTCCTGCTCGGCGGCGAGCAGCCGCAGGTGGGCGGCGCTCGTCGGGCTGCTCAGGCTGAGCCGGCGCTGCTTGGCGGAGGCGCTCAAGGCCCGGCTCTGGGAGAGCGCCCGCGCGAGGGAGGGCTCCTTCATCGTCACGACGACATCGACCGTCGCGGCCCGTGCGGCGGCAGCCGCCGGCCCGAAGGCGGCGATCAGGACGAGGAGGAGGAGACCCCGGCGCAACGCGGGGACATGGTAGACGCGAGGCTACAATGGGCGTCTCCGCGCGGATGTGGCGGAATTGGTAGACGCGCACGGTTCAGGTCCGTGTGGGCGAAAGCCCGTGGAGGTTCAAGTCCTCTCATCCGCACTGCTTCGACTCAGCAGAGCCTGATCTTGCGGCAGGCGGCGCCCACGGGCGCGATCTGGTTGTCGCCGCTCGGCGACAGCTCGACCACCACGCCGGCGACGCGGCCGTCGCCCGAGACCACGGGCGCCCCGAGGTGGATCTGCTCCGCGCTCGTCCGGAGCGAGAAGCGGCCCTCGCTCGCGGTCAGGACGCCTTCGCCGAACGCGGCTTCGGTTCCGGCCGGCACGACGATCGCCCGGTCCTCGCGCGTCAGCGTGTTCCGGTCGCCGGGGCTCTGCCAGAGCGGCCGCTCGAACACGGCGCCGACGCGGAGGACGGCGAGACCGGTGTTCACGTCCTCGCGGAAGATGCGCGCGGGCCAGAACCGGGTGCCCTGCTTCAGGTAGACCTGGGTGCCGCCGCTCGCGAGCACCCCGGCGACGACCGAGCGGGCAGTGAGGAAGAACGAGGCCTTGTCCTGGGGATGCACCCAGCCGAGGAAGCCGGTCCCGTGGGCGCCGCCCGCACCCTCGACGACGTACGTGCTCGTCTTCGCCCGGCCGGCGAGCGCCCGCAGCGTCAGCGCCTCCGGCCCGAGCGCCGAGAGCCCGGTCGCTGCTGGGGCGGCGGCGGCCTCCTCGTGGACGGCCTGTCTGCTGCTCAGCGCCGGCGCGACGAGCTGGTAGACCGCGAAGGCGGCGGCCGCGTAGGCGGCGGCCGCGACCAGCGCCCCGAAGTGTGGCGAACGCAGCGAGACGTGGGAGGGGCGGGGCCGGGGAACTGCGCTCACGCGTCGGCGGGTACCCGGGCGGGTCCGGGTTACACCTCTACAGCCCCGCGAGCACCTCGTCGGGGTTGCGCTCGGCGTTGACGCCGTACATCGCGCGCGCCACGTTCCCCTCGGGGTCGATGACGAAGGTCGAGCGGATGATCCCCATGTACGTCTTCCCCGCGAAGCTCTTCTCGCCCCAGGCTCCGTAGCGCTCGGCCACCTCGTGCTCGGGGTCCGCGAGCAGCGGGAACGGCAGTCCGTACTTCTCCTTGAACTTCACGTGCGAGGCGACGTCGTCGGGGCTGACGCCGAGCACGACCGCCCCGCGCTCCTGGTACTCGCCGTAGGCGTCGCGGAACCCGCTCGCCTGCTTCGTGCACCCCGGCGTGTCGTCCTTGGGATAGAAGTAGAGGACGACCGGCTTGCCGCGGAGGTCCGAGAGGCGGACGGTCGCGCCCTCGTCGCTCTCGAGCTCGAAGTCCGGTGCGGGATCTCCCTCGCGCAGCAAGACGCCTCCTCTCGTCGCGCCGTCGGCGTCGTCCGCGTCTCGCGTCGGAGCGCGCGACGGCGAGCTTCGTCTCTCCGTCCGAGCAGCGCGAGCGTATCGCGCAGGCGTGCGAGCGGGACGGGCTCGAGCTCGTAGGCGTGCTTGAGGAGCTCGACGTTTCCAGCGGCGCCGCCCTCGCCAAGCGCACCGGACTCCGTCGCGCGGTCGAGCTGGTTGGAGTCCGGAGAGGCCGATGTCCTCGTCGTCGCCTGCTTCGACCGGCTCGTCCGCTCGCTCCCCGTCCAGGAGAAAGGCCTCGAGCAGATCGAGGCCGCCGGCGGCAGGATCGTTACCGTCGATGTCGGCGACGTCCGCGCCGACACAGCCTCCCGCTGGCTCCCCTCCACGATGTCGGGATGGTGGCCGGGCACCGCCGGCGCGTCACGGCCGAGAGCACGCAGGACGCGAGGCGACGCGAGCAAACCTTGGGAGGAGCTCTCCACTCTTGTCCTTCTTATTTTCTTTTTCCCGCGCGTGCGCGCGCTAGCAGACCTCAAGGGTGGTGTCAATAGGCCGATCGGCCCATTGTACGAAGGGGCCAACGCTCCTACTCTTGAGGTACCCCCTTCGGGGGATTGGGACTGGGGAGGACTCGGGGAGGGGTATTGCAGATCGCGCTGCCGATCGAGCCACTGAGTCTCGCCCGGCTGAGATCTCGCAACATGCGCTACTGGATCGTGGCGCTGTGCCTCGGCGCGTTCCTGTCGACGTACGTCAGCCCGATGATCCTCGCCCTCGGCCAGGGCGACCGTCTCATGTTCTCGCTCCCCAGGCTCGAGCTCGCAGTGCTCGGTTTCCCCACCCTGAAGGTCCCCGACGTCGGGCTTCCGGCCAAGGCCGAGCAGCGTCCCGCCGTCTCGTCGAGCGGCGCCTCCCCGGCTCCCTCGACAGCCACGCCGGCCACAGCGCCGCAGCAGGCGCGGCGCACCGCCCAGCCCGTCCAGGTAGTCACGAGCTCGTACGTCCTGACAGCGCTGGAGCAGCAGGCGCCCAAGCAGACAGCCGCCGCCGCCGATCCCTTCGCGAACGTCCCGGTGGTCGAGAGCTCCGTGGGAGCTCTCCCGCCCGAGACCCATCCCCTGATCGCGGCCTCCGCTCCGCCTGCCGGCGCGGAGGACACCACGGCGCTGACCCAGGTGGAGCTGGACGAGGCCGTCGCCCAGGCGGCCGGCGAGTGGGGGGCGGACGTGAGCGGTCTCACCTTCACGGTCGCCGACCTGCCTGACCTGCTCCTCGGCGCGACGAGCGGTACGAGCATCGAGGTTGACACAAACGCGGCGGGCTGGGGCTGGGCACAGATGAACCTCCTCACGGTCGTGCGCCATGAGATCGGCCACTACCTCGGCCACGACCACGACGAGGGCGTCGTCATGGCGGAGACGCTCGCCGCCGGCGAGTCGCGCGCCGTCCCGGCGCCCGAGCCGACCCCTGAGCCGGCGCTCGTCACCGCGCCGGCCTCGGCCGATCTCGGTTTCCGGCAGGTCGGCACGTCGGCCTCCGGGACGGTGACGGTCTCGAACGGCGGCGCTTCGACCGTCGACATCACCGCCGTGACGGTGAGCAGCGGCTCGAGCTTCGCGATCGTCGGCGCTCCCGCGCCCGCGACGATCGCCCCCTCCGCAACACTCGACATCTCGGTCTCCTTCGCGCCCGCCTCGGCAGGCGCTGCCGCGGCCTCCCTGACGATCGAGGGCAGCATGGGCGTGCTGACGGTCGACCTCGCAGGCCTCGGGACCGCCCCCGAGCTCGTCGCGCCGGCGTCGGCCGACCTCGGCGACGTCATGCTCGGTGCGACGGGCACCCAGACGATCGAGCTCGCCAACACCGGCGACGCCGAGCTGGCGATCTCCGACCTGACCATCGTCGACGACGCCGGCGGCGACTTCGCGATCACGTCCCCCGTCCCCGCCGCGATCGGTCCCGGCGGCTCCGCTTCGATCTCGGTCTCCCTGACCCCCAACACGGCCGGCGTCAAGTCGGCCCGGCTCGTCGTCGCGAGCGACAACCCCGGCGGCACCGTCGAGGTCACGCTCGGCGGGCGCGCGACCGCGTGGCTCGTCGGCGGGGCAACCGCGCGCGCGCCGCCGCCCGAAGGAGCGACGCTGATCAGCACGACGACCGGTGGCACTGCGACGAGCTCCGACGGATCGGCCACCGTTGTCTTCCCCGCTGGCAGTTCGGCCAGCGACATCTATGTCACGGTCACGCCGTCAGGGGCGGCCGCACCGCCCACGGTCGTACCGGCGTCGCCCGTGTACGAACTGGCGGCATACGATCCCGACGGAAACGCTGTTACGCGATTCGAACGCGCGGCAGAGTTCACCATTCAGTACAGCGCGACGAGCCGGCCGCCTAGCATTTTCTATCTCGACGCAGAAGGCGGCGCGGTCGAGCTCGACTCGCGCGTCGATCCCGGCGCGCATACGGTCACCGCGCGGCTACCGCACTTCAGCACCTACCTCGCTGCGATCCCGGTCGACGTGCTCGACGACCTGCCGCCGGTAGTCGAGACGACAATCGAGGTCACGGTCCGAAAACCCGACCTGACCCCGCTCGCGGGCCAAGAGGTCGAGGGCTCGTCGGACACGGAGTACGCCGTCCGCGGCGTCACGGACTCCGCGGGGGTTGTCTCGTTCGGTGTCTCCCGTGGCCACTGGACGTTCAACCTCGAGGACCTCTCGAACTATCGACTCGCGTCGACGGTCGAGATCGACGCGCTCGATGCCGGTCCGTATGCCGTGTCGATCGACGTCGAGGAGTTCCCGGTGTACGTCAGCGGCGTAGTTCGCGACGCCTCCGGCAACGCCCTCGGCGGCGTGCGCGTGAACGCGCAGTCGAACGACGGCGCGGAGTGGGTCGACGACTTCGGCGTGAGCGCGACGGACGGTTCGTACCGCGTCGGCGGAATTGCCGGCGACTGGTGGATCAACGGCGAAGACCTCGTCGGCTACTACCCTGAGAATCTCGAGGGCAACTACACGGCGCCGAACCGGCATACGTTCAGCGGGCCGTTCACCGCGAACGGAACGCAGGACCTCACGTACACGCTGCTGCCCCGCACGTTCACTGGCTCGCTGAAGGATCAGAATGGCAACGGCGCCGCGGGCGTCCCCGTCGAGGCGTACGTCTACTCGGACGATTGGGACTATTCCTACTACGTCGAAGTGGTCAGCGCGGCGGACGGGACGTACACGATCCGCGTCCCGAACGACGTCAACGAGATCGACATCTACCCCGAATACGAGGCGCCGGGCTTCGTCGACCTCGACGACTGCTGCAAGTACTGGTCACCACCGGAGCCGGACGACGGCGCGAACATCGTCTTTACCGAGGACTTCCACTATCGCGCCTTGACGGCGCCCGCGTCGGGGGTCGTCCGCGACAGCGACGGCCACACGATCGGCGGCGTCGAGATCGAGGCCCAGTTCTGTGGCTTCGAGAATTGTTACTACCTCGACACGGAGACCGCCGCCGACGGCAGCTGGACGATTCTCGGCGACGCCGGCGACTGGACGCTCTATATCGACGACGACGCCGACGGGTACACGCGCCGCGGCACGCCGTTGACAGTCCCCGAGACGGGCGTGACGGGCGTGGAGCTCTTCTTCGTCGAAGGCGCACTCGTCTCCGGCACGCTGACCCTGTCGGACAGCGGCGCAACCGTCGGCGGCGCGCAGATCCGCGTTTGTGGTTGGGATTGCTTCGACACGCGCACGAACTCGCTCGGCGAGTTCAGGCTGTGGCTGCCCGTCGACCCCGAAACCGGCTCCTACACGGACGCGCAGCTGAGGATCGACACGCCGCGGGCCGGCTACGGACGCGAGAGTGCGCTCATCTCGGGCGCGACGGGCGACACGATCGCGCGGAACCTTCAGTACGTCGCATTCACGACCACGTACTCCGGCACCGCGCACGACTCCTTCGGCAGCCCGGTGACGGGCGCCATTGTGCGCGTGACGAACTGGACCGACGAGGGGACGGCGACGACCGCCGCCGACGGGAGCTGGTCGTTGGTCGGCCCTGCGGGGACGGTGTACGCCGTCGCCGATCAGATCTACCCGAAACACGCCTCGGCCCAGATCGAGCTGACGACGACCGAGGGCAGCGCGAACCACGGCATCGCACTCGTCCTCCCGACGGCGCGGGTTGCGGGCTCGGTCGTGGACGACCTGTCAGCTCCACTCGAGGGCGTCACGATCAGGATCGACCAGTACTACTACTACTGCTTCTGGTGGTACTGCCCGGGCTGGCAGTCGTACGGAACGCTTGCGACGGCGACGACGGACGCCGCGGGCGCGTACTCGGTCCTTCTCGATCCCGCCGTCGGCCCAGGGTACCCGTACCAGATTCGTGTGCTTCCGCAGCCCTTCGCCGGTCACATCACGCCCTCCGACTACGCGGCGCCCGCTCTCAGCGCGGGTGTCGAATCGGTCGCGAACTTCGCGTACTCGCGGGCCGCAATCGTCACCGGCCTCCTCGTCGACGATGCCGGCGCGCCTCTTGCCGATTTCGACATCGCGCTCAACCCGACCTACTACGTCGAGCAGACTGCGAGGACCGACGCGACCGGGCGGTATCGCTTCGAGCTGAACAGCTCGACGGCACGTGGGGTCAGCGTCGAGCCGTATGGCCATCAGGGATACACGAAGCGGCGCACCGGCGCCGGCGCGTTCGCGACCGGCGACTCGCTCAACGGCACGACGCTGGAGCTCGCGAATCTCGTGCTCGACCGGAACGGCTGGATCACGGGCAGCGCGTTCGACGACCTCGGCGCCGAGCTCTCCGGCATCACGGTCTTCACCGATTACCGCGCGGAGTGGGCGAATTGCGTCCCGGACCCCTGGTATTGCACGAACTACCCGCAGTACTACAACGCCGGCCAGTTCCACTACGAAGCGACGACGGGGTCAGGCTCGCCGTACACGCTCTCCGCGCCGGCGGTCTCGGGCGTCGTCGTCAAGCCGAAGAAGCATGCGGACTACACGACGCCCGCCGATGCCGCACCGGTGGACGTTCCGGTCAACGGCGCGGCGGCCTCGAACGTCGACTTCGCATACGCGCGTCGTACTACGGTCACGGGCACGCTCACCGGCGTCGGCGGAACGCTGCCGACGATCCGCGTCTCGTTCCAGGGCCAGGACGGATTCGCCTCGACGAGTGATCACTCGGACGACCATTCCTACTTCGGCGAGACGTGGGTCGATCCCGCTACAGGAACGTTCGCGCTGCTGCTGCCGTCAGGCGCGGGCGCGACGGCGACGATCTACGCGAACGACTTCGTCCTCGGGTTCGGCTACTCGTTCCCGGACCGCCACGACCTCACCGACGCCGAGCTCGTCGCGGGCGCGACGGTCACAGGCAAGGACTTCACCTGGTACGCGCTCGGCTCGATCACGGGCTCAGTGCTCGATCAGGATCTCGCTCCGCTGCCGCAACGCGCGAATCTCCACGCGGACTCATGCGACTCCCTCGGTCGTTGCTGGACGAGCTACGCGACGACGGCGTCGGACGGGACGTATTCGCTCCAGGCGCTTCCGGGGACGGCAACGGTGTACGTAGACAGTTTCATCACGAACTACGGGTTCGGCGGAGTCCGCGGCTCGACGACGAAGAACGCGTCGGTGGCCGTGACCTCCGGCGCGGCGACGACGGGGGTCGACTTCGAATACAAGCGCTGGGTCACCGTCTCCGGCCGGATGCGCGGCGACGTCGGGACGCTCACCTTCTGGCCGTACTGGTACGCGGATGCGTACGACACGTGGGGGACCTACTACTTCCTGTATGCGCAGGCAGTCGGTCACGGCGGCGGGGAGTACTCCGTCTCAGCGCCGATGGGGACGCTGACGCCGTACTCGTTCGGCAACACGACGAACTGGTCCGTCCCCGCGTCGCGCACGCTCACCGTCCCGGCGGGCGGGTTGGTGAGCGAGGACTGGGTTTGGAGAGCGCTCGCACAGGTCACCGGCGCGCTGCGCGACGCTACCGGCGCCGCGATCACCGGGACGCGGACGATCTCGTTCGCGGGGGTCGACCCGAACGCGACGATCTCGTTCTGGGTTTACCTCGACCCGTCGGCGACGCCGCGGGAGCTGCTCGTCGAGCTCGGTGCGTCCGGAAGCTTCGGCGAGACCGACTGGGAGCATCGCGCGTACTGGGGCGAGAACCTGATCGCGGGCGGGACGGAGGGGACGTCGTCACTCCTTCGCATCGGTGATCTGCCGGCCGCCGGAGCGTGGACGCGCCTCGACATCGACGCGGATGCGCTCGCAATCGGCGCACGAAAGCTTGTCGGCATGGGTGTGAGCGTCTCCGACGGGCAGGCATGGATCGACGAGGTCACGCTCGACTCCGACTTCACGGATCCGTCGGTCTGGGTGGACGACGCGCTGCCTCCCGGCGCACGCTCATGGACATGGGACGACGCGACCGACCCGGCCGGCACCGAAGGTGCGCTCGCGTGGGATACGACGCTCTCCCATGCCGGAACGCAATCGATCGGGAGCGGCACGGGGACGGGTGCTCACGGCTGGTGGTTCGAGTTCGTCACGACGCCGTTCGGCGTCCCCGGCGCCGCGAGCGGAAGCTTTACGCAGAACACGAGCAGTTGCTGTGGGACCTATGCGCGTAACAACGTGACGCGCGGCACGTACCGCATCACGGCGCCGGCCGTGTCGCCGTACAGCACGCCGGACCCGAAGGTCATGACGTTGTTCGGCAACGAAACGACGACGGTCAACTTCGACTATCTCTTCAACGACGCGACGGCACCCGTCGTCTCGGTCACTGCGCCGGCCGCCGGGGCGACCCTGCGCCGCAACGTCTCGGTGACCGCGACGGCCACCGATATCGGTGGCAGCGGCGTCCAGAAGGTCGAGTTCCGAGCAAACGGCACCCTGATCGGCACCGACACGACCGCGTCGACGGGCAGCGTCTACAGCGTCACGTGGTCGACGAACAACGGCTCGTTCCCGGACGGGAGCTACACGGTCGAGGCGAAGGCGTACGACTTCGCCGGTCTGTCGGCGACCTCGACCGTCACGGTGAACGTGGTCAACGTCTCGATCACCGGCCTCGTCGTCGACGATCTCGGCACACCGCTTTCCGGCGTGCAGGTCGCGCTCGATCCGTACGCCTGGGGCTCGGTCGCGAACGCGACGACCGACTCGGCCGGCCGGTACCGCTTCTTCCTCGAGGAGGCGTCCGCCGTCTCCCACTCCGTCGAGCCGCGGACGACGAGCGGCTACACCAAGCGCCTCACGGGCACCGGCGCGTACCACACCGGCACGTCGCAGAACCTCACGACGTGGAACGTCCCCGACCTCGTCATGGATCGCAACGGCAGCATCGCTGGGGACATCACCGACGACCTGGGCACGGCGCTCGCCGGCGTGACCGTCTTCACCGACCACGTCGGCTACTGGGCGAACTGCACGCAGAACGCTTTCTATTGCACCGACGCGTACTACCGGCAGTTCTACAACGCCGGCAGCGCGCACTACGAGGCAACGACGGACGCGTCAGGTCGCTACAGCCTGTCGGCGCCGGGGATCTCGGGCGTTGTCGTCAAGCCGAAGAAGACGGACGGGCACACCACGCCCGCTGATGCCGCGCCCGTCACGGTGCCGGTTGCCGATCTCGCCACGAGCGATGTCGACTTCTCCTACAAGCGGAGCGCAGCGGTCAGCGGCGCTCTGCTGGCGAACGCGGGAACGCTCGGCGCGGTCCGGATCGAATGGTTCGGCTACGACGGCCTCTACAGCGGCAGCTCTCACTCGGCCGACCACTACTACAGCGGTTGGATCGACCTCCCCGCCGGCACGGGCTCGTACAGCGTCTACGCGCCGGTCGGCGCGGGCAGCTCCTTCCGCGTCTACTCCCAAAATTACGTCGAGGGCTACGGCTGGCCGCTGCCGCGGCAGCATGACCTGGCGAACCTGACGACGGCTGAAGCGGTCACCGGCAAGGACTTCAGCTGGAGGAAGAACGGCACCGTCACCGGACTCGTGCACAACGTCCCGGCCGGCAGCACGATCCAGCTGCACATCTCGTCGCAAGACTCGCTCGGTTGGGGCCGCACGTTCTACGCCCAGGCGGCGGCGGACGGAACGTTCATGCTCGAAGCGCTCGCTGGGACGGGGCGCGTGCACGTCGACACGTACGTCAACGGCTACGGCTACGGCGGCATGAAGGACGGCACGACGCCGTACGTCGACGTCACGGTCGCGTCCGACACGGCGACGACGGGAGTCGAGTTCGAATACGTCGCCTGGACGTCCGTCAGCGGAACGATGAGGCCGGACGTGGGTGTCCTCGCGCAGCAGCCGTACACGCAGGGCTACTCGACCGACCGTTGGGGCAACACGTATTCCTTCACGGCGTACGGCTCGACCGTTCCGGCGACTCTGGGCACCTACTCCCAGCCGACTCCGATCGGCAGCATCCGCTTCTACTCGTTCCGCTCGTACCAGCACTGGGACGGCAGCCGCTGGAGGACTACCTATCTCTCACCGGATGGTCAGACGCTGACCGTTCCCGCCGATGGACTGACGGGCGTCGACCTCGTCTGGACCGCGCTGGGCGCGCTGACCGGGACGCTGTTCAACCCGGACGGCAACCCGATCGCGTACGGCGGGTACGTCGACCTCTTCGGCGCGACTGCCGACTCGGTCTTCTCGGCGTGGGTTTACCTCGATCCCGCGGCGACGCCGCGCGAGGTAATGCTGCAGTTCCACTCGCAGACGGGCGGCGGCTGGGAGCACCGCGCGTACTGGGGCGAGAATCTCATCAACTGGGGCGTCAACGGAACACCGTCGCGGCTGCGGCTCGGCGACCTCCCAGCTGCGGGGGAATGGACGCGCCTCGACGTGCCCGCCAGCCTGGTCGGCCTCGTGGGCCACGCGGTCGACGGTTACGCGTTCACCCTGTACGACGGCCAGGCTTGGTGGGACGAGAGCACCGTCGACACGCCGACGACGGAGGCGGGGACGATCATCGACGACGCGCTCCAGCCGGGAGCGGGCGCTTATGGCGACAGCGACGGGTGGGTGTGGGACACGACGGTCGTCCACTCCGGGACCCGTTCGCACAAGTCACCGTCGCGCAGCGGCCCCCACCAGCACTTCACGCACCTCCCGCGGCTCTGGGTCGATTCGACGGGCCGGTACAGCGGCGACGTGCTCCCGGGGACGTTCCATCTCACGCCTCCCAACGTGAATCCGTTTGCGGCACCGCCGATCCAGGTCGTCGGCGCGTCCGCGCTGGCGACGACTACGACGGACTTCCACTACACCAACGCGGGGACGTTCAACGGCACCGTCACGTCCGGCGGGACACCGCTCGCCGGCGCGCGGATCTGCGACGACATGAACAACTGCGGCGTCTCGGACAGCGCCGGCAACTACTCGTTCCGCACGCCGGTCGGCGGCCGCACGCTCCGCGGCGAGTTCGTCGTCGGCTACTCCGTGCCCGCGGCGCAGGGCCCGTTCGCGATCGCGCTCGGCACGACGCTGACGGTCGACTGGACGTACACCGTTAACGGCTCCGTCACCGGCGTCGTCAGCGACGATCTCGGCGCGGCATTCGGCGGCGCGACCGTCGCGTTCTCGTACTACCACCCGCGGAGCGGCGCGTTCCTGCACGAGTACACGGCGACCTCGGACGCGACGACCGGCGCGTACACGCTCAGCGTCCCGTACGGCACCGGCCGCTCGATCGTCGCGAAGGCGTTCACCGGATATCGCGCGCCCGCGGCACAGAGCGTCGACGTGGTGCTGGGCGAGGCCGCGCCGACCGTGAACTTCACCTACGAGAAGAACGGCAGTCTCGCCGGCTTCCTGCGCGACCGCCAAGGCGGCGCCGTCACGGGCGTCACAGTCACCGTCTACGGCCCGATGTGGGGCGTCCAGACGACGAGCGGCTCGGACGGGTTGTACCGCTTCGCCAGCCTCACACCCGGGACGTACTCCGTGTACACGGGCTCGAAGGACGGGTACGTCACGCCTGCCGCGCAGACGGTCGCGGTTCCAGTGCGGGACGAGGCGACTGCGAACTTCGAGTTCGTCAAGCAGGCAAAGGTGAGCGGCCACGTGCAGGACGACACCGGAACGGCGCTCGCCGGCGTGTGGATGTACATCGCGGGCTACGTCCAGACGGACTCGGCCGGCAACTTCTCGCAGTTCCTCGCGCCCGGCGAGTACACGGTCCACCCGCAGGACTTCACCGGCGGCTTCGGCGGCTACGTCACACCGCCGACGCGGGCGGTCGCGCTGGCTGAGGGCGAGGAGCTCTCACTTGGCGATCCGTTCGTCTACGTGCGCAAGCTGATGCTGCACGTCCACGTCGACGATCAGGACGGCGGCGGCCTGAACGGAGCTCCTGTATACGCGTACCAGGACTCGGACGGCGACGGCGCGCTCGACGACTTCGTCGGCTCCGGCGTGAGCGCGTACGACGCGATGTTCGATCACCAGGGCGTCGCGATCATCTTCGTGCCCGCGGGCACGACGCGCCTCGTCGCGCAGCCGATGACGAACTACGACCCGCCGGAACCCCCTGCGAACGAACGCACCGTGACGGGCTCGCCCGGCGATCACCTGAACATGACGGATCACCTCCGGTACACCCGCTGGGGCAAGATCGAGGGCTTCGTCCGCGACGACCTCGCCGCGCCGCTCGAAGGCGTGAACGTCTACACCACCCGCGGCGGCAGCGATGCGACCGACGCCACCGGCTTCTACTCGTTCTCGCTCGCCCGCGGTGTGGCGACGGTCTACCACGGAGCCGTCGCGCGCCACCTCTCCGCCGACCCGAAGCAGGTGACGGTCGTCTCCGGAACGATCGCGACGGCCGACTTCACGCTCATCCGCTTCGGCCGCGTGACGGGCATGGTCCTAACCCGCACCGGCACGCCGCTCGAGGCCGTCGTCGTGTCGTTCGTCGTCGTCGGCGCGGCGCCCACGACCGCGGCGACGAACCTCGAGGGGCACTTCGTGATCGACACCGCGCCCGCTGCGGGCGTCGTCCGCGGCAACACCGTGCCGGGGTGGGATCCTCCGCTCGCCGACGCCGAGGCGACGGTCGCGCCGGGTGCGACGATCGACGTCGGGACGCTCACCTACCTGGCGTGGGGGAACGTCGCCGGCCGCATCGCCGACGCGAGCGGCGCGGGCATCCCCGGCCTCACGGTGCGCGTCGACACCGGCCAGACCGCCGTCACCGACGCCGACGGGAACTACTCGATCGCGGCGCCGCGCGGCACGCGCTCCGTCAGCGTCGACCGCACGGACGGGATCGTGACGCCGACGGTGCCGGCGCCGACGGCGGTGGTCAGCGAGCAGACGACCACGCTCGACTTGACCGCGCAGCCCTACGTCGTGCGGAGCGGCCAAGTCGTCGACGCGTTCGGCAACGCCGTCCTCGACGCCGCGGGTCAGCCGCCGGCGCTGTCCGCCTTCGACGCCTTCGCCGGTCGCTGGGTCGACGCCGTCTACGCCGAGAACGAGATCGACTTCACGCTCTTCCTCCCGCCGGACTCGTTCACGATCCACAGCGCCGCGGTCGCCGGCTACACCGCACCGGCGCCGCGGCCCGTCGCCGCCGGCACGGGCACGATCGGCGACCCGATCCGCTACCTGCAGGACGGCACGCTGCTGATCTCGCTCCTGGACGACTTGGGGCCGCTCGCGGACGTCGGCGTCACGATCGTCTCGCAGACGTCGGGCGCGCAGTACACGGCGTCGACGGGTGCCGACGGCACGATCACGCTGCGCCTGCCGGTGGGCACCTACGTCGTGACCCCCCACGCGATCGCCCTCGCCGTGACGCCCGCCCCCGCGAGCGGCCTGCTCGCGCCGGGAGGCACAGCCGAGTTCGCGTTTGCGTACCGCCGCTACGGCGAGATCATGGGCAATCTCGTCGACGTGAACGGGCTCCCGCTGCAGGGCTTCGAGGTCGGGGCGTTCCTGCCGGGCGCGACCGGGATCTTCGACACGACCGACGAGCAGGGCGTCTTCAAGATCCGCGGCCCGCCGACCGGCGCGGACCAGTCCTACACGATCGCGGTCTCGCCGAAGGCGCACTACGTGACGCCGGCGGCGATCACCGGCGTGACCGTCGGATCGCTCGGTCTCCCGGGCGGCAGCGTCGACATCGGCGAGATCCGCGTCGAACGGCGCAAGTTTGCCGACCTGGAGGTAGAGGTGGCCGTCGCCCCCGCCACCGTGACCGAAGGGACGCCTGCGGCACTCTCCTGGCGCGTCCGCAACCTCGGCGACGGCCCGACCGAAGCATCGCAGTGGCAAGACGCGATCTACCTCTCCACGGACACGACCGTGGACGCCGGCGACACGCTGCTCGGCCTGATCGCTCACAGCGGAACGGTGGGTGTCGGCGAGAGCTACAGCGTCAACGCCAACATTCAGACGCCGCTCGGCATCCCGGGCACGTACTTCTTCCTCGTCGCCGCCGATGCCGGCAACACCGTCTACGAGTTCACGTTCGACGACGACAACGTCGGCGCGACGATGAGCCCGACAGAGCTCCTGCTCGCGCCCGCGCCGGACCTCGCGGTGGAGACCGTGACAGGCCCGGCCGACGCCGTCGCCGGCGGTCGCGTGACCGTCGAGTGGACGGTCGCGAACCTCGGTGACGCGGCCGCCGCGGCCGGCTGGGTGGACCGGGTGTACCTGTCGGTCGACGACACGCTCGTGGGTGCGGTCCCAATCGGGAGCTTCGTCCACACGCAGGCACTTGCGGCCGGCGGCAGCGCCGTCGCGAGCGCGATGGTGACCCTGCCCGACGTGGCCGACGGGAGCTACCGCTTCGTCGTCGTGAGCGACGCAAACCAGCAGCGCTACGAACGCGGGCGCGAGACCAACAACACGGCCGCCTCGACCGCGGTCGCGCTCGGGCATGTGAACCTCACGGCGACTGCGGTGACGGCTGCGGCGACCGCGCAGTCGGCCGACTCGATCGACGTCCAGTGGACGGTTACGAACGCCGGATCGCGAGCTGCGGCCGGCGCCTGGAGCGACCAGATCTACCTCTCGCAGAACGGCACGATCGGAAGCGGCGACCGCCTGCTCGGCGAGTTCGCGCACTCCGGCCCGCTGGGGCCAGGGGAGAGCTACGTCGGCACCGCCAACATCGTCTTGCCGGTCGACGTCTCGGGTGAGTGGCGGCTGATCGTCCGTACCGACGCGGCGCGCACCGTGCACGAAGCCAACGCGGAGAACGACAACGACGCGGCGTCGACGCCGATTGCGATCGCCCTCGCTCCGTACGCCGACCTCGAGGTCACGGGGGTCACCGCTCCGACGCAGCTGATCGCCGACCCCGCGCGCGTGACCGTCGCGTGGACGGTCACCAACGTCGGCGTCGGCGCCGGCGTGACGTCGAGCTGGACCGACCACGTCGTCCTCTCGCGGGACGCGGTCGCGGGCAACCACGACGACATCGTCCTCGGCCGCTTCGACCACGTCGGCGCGCTCGCGGTGGGCTCGGGCTACAGCCGCACCGAGACGATGTTCGCGCCACCGGTCGCGACCGGCCGGTTCAGCGTCTTCGTCATCGCGGACGCCGGCGGTGTCGTCTTCGAGAACGCGGCAGAGTCGAACAACGTCGGCTCGCCGGGCGCGCCGCTCGACTTGATGCCGATCCCGTACGCGGATCTCCGGCTGCTCGACGTGACCGTTCCGGAAACGGCGCAGTCCGGCACGCTGCTGAGCGTCACCTGGACGGTGCGCAACGACGGGATCGGCCGCACCGATCGCGAGAGCTGGGCCGACCAGGTCAGGATCTCGCGCAACAGCGACGGCAGCGCCTTCATCGTGGGTGCGGGCTTCGACCACATCGGCGTGCTCGAGGCCGGCGGCAGCTACGTCCGGACGGGCAACGTCCAACTGCCGAACGCGCTGTCGGGCCCTGTCTACGTGACCGTCCGCACGAGCGGACCGTTCGAGTTCGTCTTCGACGACGCGCTGAACACGGCCGTCGCGGGCCCGGTGGAGGTCAGTCAATCGCCCGCCCCCGATCTCGTCGTCACCGACATCGCCGCCCCCATCGCTGCGAGCGAGGGCGACACCGTCGACATCACGTGGACCGTCCGCAACGACGGCGCCGCGCGCGCGTCCGGCACGTGGGCGGACAGGATCTTCCTGCGCAAGCCGGGTCTCGACCCGGACGATCCGGCGACGCCGAAGCCGATCGTGCTCGGATCGTTCACGTACACGGCGGGTCTCGACCCGGGCCTCGAGTACACCCGGACCGAGCGGTTCACGCTTCCCTCGCGAACCGAAGGGGGCTGGCAGGTCGCCGTCACCACCGACGCCTTCAACGGACTCTTCGAGGGCAGCCCGGAGAGCGCAAACAACACCACCTACGACGACGAGTTCCTCCTGCTCTCCCTGAAGGCGCGGCCCGACCTGCAGGTCAGCTCGCTGACGGCGCCGGATCGCGTCGTCGCCGGCGCCACCGCGGCCGTCGCGTTCACCGTCACCAACCGCGGCTCCGTCGGGACGACCACGCCGCACTGGAGCGATCGCGTCTACCTCTCCCTGGACAACAAGCCCGGCGCCGACGACATCCTCATCGCGACGCTCCAGAACGGCTCGGCGCTCGGGCCCGACGAGGCCTATGCGTCGACGACCCCGAGCGCCGTCATTCCCGAGCGCTTCCGCGGCCCCGGCTTCTTCCTCGTCATCGCCGATGCGATCGGTGCCGTGGACGAGTACCCGGCCGACTCGAACAACTACGTCGTGAGAGAGGTGTTCGTGGAGGCGCAGCCGCTCGCCGACCTCGTCACCACGGCGGTCGTCGTGCCGACGCAGGCCGTCTACGGCGCCGAGATCACGGTCAGGTTCACCGTCGCGAACAACGGCTCGGCCGTCACGAACCGCGCGCAGTGGACCGACACCGTCTGGATCACGAAGGACAAGACGCGCCCGAGCCCCGGTCCGCGCTCGGTCCTCAGCCATGACGGCGCGCCGATCGTCATCCCCGGCAACGACGCCATCTTCCTGGGGAGCTTCGGCCACAGCGGCGCACTCGAGGTCGGCGCCAGCTACGAGCAGGAGGTGAAGGTCCGGATCCCGCAGCAGATCGACTCCGGCACCTACTACATCACCGCCTGGGCCGACGCCTACGACGCCGTCTTCGAGGACTCGCTCGCGACGAACGTCAATCCCGACGACCCCACGACGCTCGACAGCAGCAACTTCAAGGCGCGCGCGATCGACGTCATCGGCACGCCCGATCCGCCCCTGCCGGACCTGCAGGTCGTGCAGGTGACGACGGACGCGACGGCGGAGAACCCCGCATCGACCGAGAAGCCGCTCACCGTCACCTGGACCGTCCGCAACCTCGGCGAAGGAGTGGCCGTCGGCATAGGCAACACCTGGTTCGACGCGGTCTTCGTCCACACCACGCCGAACATCGACGATCCGGGCGCCAACGTCTGGAGTCTCGGCACGGTCGAGCGCGTGCGCTCGCTCGATCCGCTCGCGAGCTACACGCAGACGAGGACGTTCGTCCTGTCGCCGGCGACGAAGGGTCTCTACGTCACGGTCTTCACGGATGTCCTGCCCGAGCCGCCGCTCGTGCCCGAGTCGATCGAGAACAACAACTCCCGCACTGCGGAGACGGCCGTCGTCGCGCGGCCCTCGAATCTCGTCGTGACGTCCGTCGGCGCGCCTGCCGAGAACTTCTCCGGCGAGAAGACGACGGTCACGTGGACCGTGCGCAACGACGGCGGCGACGTCTGGAGCGGGACGCGGCTGTGGAGCGACAGCGTCTGGATCTCGCCCGACCCGACCTTCGGCAACCGCGCGCGACGGATCGGCAGCGTGATCCATCCGGCCGGCTCCGGCTTCGCGCAGGGCGACAGCTACACCGCCAGCGCCGAGGTGGTCGTTCCCGCCGGGTTCGACGGACCGTACTTCCTGTACGTGACGACCGACCTCGATGCGTATCCGCCCACGACGCCCGGAGCGACCGAGCTGTGGGCCGGGAGCAACGACCTCGCGCTGGGGCGGTACGGCGGTCGCGTCTACGAGGGCACCGCGGACGTCGACAACTACCTGCGCGGCACGATCGACGTGACGTATCGCGAGCCCGACCTCACGATCACGGCGTTCTCGCTGCCGTCCGAGCCGCTGCTGTCGGGGCAGGACGTGACGGTCACGTTCACGGTCGCGAACGTGGGGACCCGCGCGACCCGCGAGCACGTCTGGTTCGACCGGCTCTATCTGTCGCGCGACCCGTCGCTCGACAGTTTCGACCTGCAGATCGCGTCCTTCCCCGAGCACTGGTGGGGCGGCCAGGGACGCCTCGGCGTCGGCGCGAGCTACGACCGCACGGTCACGTTCCAGATCCCGCCCGACGCCGAGGGGCGCTTCTACCTGATCGCGTTCACGGACTCGGACGTCATCGGCCAGGAGCCCACGGGAGCCGCGAACGTCGGCGTGCTCCGGGTGCGCCTCCTCGACGACGCCGTCCCCGAGTTCCGGGACGAGGGGAACAACACGACCGTCGTGCCGATCGACGTGACGCTCGCGCCCGCGGCGGACCTGCGGGTGACGAGCGTGGTCGCGCCGGAGCGTGCGTTGCGGGGCCAGGCGCTCCAGATTGCGTACACCGTGACGAACGTCGGCGGCGCGGCGACGCCCGGTGGCGGCGTCAGGTGGAACGACCGCATCTACCTCTCGGCCGACGCGCTGCTCGACGCGGCGGCCGACCGCTACCTCGGCGAGGTCGAGCATACGGGCGTCGTCGAGGCCAACGGCGGCAGCTACTCGATCAGCAAGGAGTTCAAGCTGCCGCGCGACCTGACCGGCGCGTACTACGTGTTCGTCCACACTGACCCCGTCACGAGCTCAGGCGAGCCGCGCGGGAAGGTCTTCGAGGCGGGCTTCGAGGCCAACAACGCCGGCGCGACGCCCTTCCCGGTGCTGATCGAGCGCCCGCCGCCGTCGGATCTCGTCGTCGAGACCATCGCCACGTCCGGCAGCGGCGAGACCGGGACGGAGCTGACGGTGTCCTTCACGGTGCGGAACAAGGCTGGCGTGACGGCCGAAGGGTCGTGGGCCGACGCCGTCTACCTGTCGCTGGACTCCGCCTGGGATCTCGGCGACGTGCTGCTGGGCAGAGCGGTGCACAGCGGCAACGTCGCGCTCGGCGACAGCTACAGCTCGCAGGTGACGGCCAACCTGCCGCCCGCCAAGGCAGGCACGTACCGCATCATCGTCCGCGCCGACATCTTCGACGAGGTCTACGAGGCAGTCGACGAGCGCAACAACATCACCGCGAGCGAGAGCGCGCTCGCAGTCACGGTGCCCGAGCTGCTGCTCGGCGTGCCGCTCTCGACGACGCTGTCGCCGGGCAGGCAGCGCGTCTTCAAGGTGACGGTGGGCCCGGGCGAGACGCTCAGCATCGCGCTCGACGCAGCCGACGATCTCTCGGCGAACGAGCTGTTCGTGCGCTACGGGGACGTGCCGAACGGCTTCGCGTTCGACTTCGGCGCGCAGCAGGTGCTCTCCGCCGATCCGAGCACGCTGGTGCCCTCGACGCAGGCCGGCGACTACTACGTCCTCATCCAGGGCCGGTCGGGCAACGCCAACAGCGCGGTGAAGCTCACGGCGAGAGCGTTGCCCTTCAGCGTGACCGACGTCGTTCGCGACCAGGGCGGCGATAGCCGGTGGGTCACGACCACGATCAGCGGCGCGCGGTTCCAGCCGGGCGCGCTCGTCAAGCTCGTGCGCCCCGGGATCGCGGAGGTCGAGCCTGCGCGGTACGAGGTCATCGACGCGACGGAGATCATCGCCACGTTCGACCTGCGCAACGTCCCGCACGGCCTCTACGACGTCGCCGTGATCAATCCCAACGGCGCGGTCGCGACGCTGCCCTACCGGTATCTCGTCGAGGACGCGCTGCCGATCGACGTCACGATCGGCCTCGGCGGGCCGCGCGTGGTGCCGGCGGGCGACACCGGTCTCTACAGCATCTCGCTCCAGAGCCTGACGAACGTCGACACGCCCTACGTGTACTTCACCTTCGGCGCGCCGCAGCTCGGTCAGAACCCGCAGGTGTTCGGCCTGCCCTACGTGACCTTCAACTCCAACGTCCGCGGTGCACCCGACGGGCAGCGCGCCGACGTTCCGTGGGCGAGCCTGGACAGCGAGGTCAACACCGGAGGGTTCATGCTCGCGCCCGGGTACGCGTTCGACGTCAGCGCCGGCGGCTACGTCGGGATGAGCTTCGCCGTCACCTCGTACGCGGGGCTGAAGGCGATCTTCGACCGCGACTTCGAGGGGTACCGGAACGCCGTCTACGACGCGCTGCCGGAGCTGGCGAAGCAGGGCGCGCTCGACGCGGGTATCAGCGCGCTCCGCGGCGACCTCGCGCGGTGGTTCACGGACCCGAACGCGAAGATCGACGAATGCCTCCCGCTGTACATCCCGTTCCTGTTCAACGTCACGGCAGCGGCGACGCCGATGACACGCGCCGAGTTCGTCGACGTGCAGTCGCGGGAAGCCGAGCGGTTGCGCACGGCGGTGCTGGCGGATCCGACTGCGAACGCCGCGCTCGTCAACCTCGCGGCGGACCGCGACGGCTGGACGAACGCCTACCTCGGCGCGCTCGAGGAGAGCGGGATGCTGCGGCCCGAGGACGAGGCGCCGCCGATTCGGAAAGACCCGAAAGTCGTGAGCCTGATGGCCACGCTCGCGAGCGGGATTCTCGTCGGCGAGCGCGAGAACGGGCTGTCCGGCTCCACCACGCTGACGGCCTTCTTCGAGCAGCTGCACGCCTGGTACGGCGACACGCCGAACATGATCGCGCCGCTGATCGGCTACGACGTCCGCGGCGGCGACAAGTGCCCCGAGTGCTCGATCCCGGTCCCGAAGGTCGCCTCGTTCGAGGACTTCGACCTGGGCCTCTCGCACCAGACCTACTTCCAGTCCGTCAACATCTTCTCGCCCCTCGGCGGCGGCGGCGCGGTCGATCCGCTCTTCTCGTCGCTCGCGTCGAGCAACACGCTGACCGCGCTCGACCTCCAGTCGCTGTTCGACCAGATCACGCAGAGCGCGGCCGGCGCGACGATCGGCGGGCCTGCCGGATACGGCGAGCAGCAGTACGTCCCTGCCGCCGTCGCGCTGCCCTACACCGTGACCTTCACGAACCCGGCCGACGCGACGACGGCCGCGAACGAGGTCCGAGTCGTGTCGATGCTCGACGACGACCTCTCCGTCCGGACGTTCCGGCTCGGCGACATGCGCATCGGCGGCGTCACGATCAACGTCCCCGACGATCGCGCCGCGTTCCAGGGCGACTTCGACCTGCGGAACTCGCTCGGCTTCATCGTCCGCGTCAGCGCGGGGATCGACCCGTCCACCCGCACGGCCAGGTGGGTCCTCCAGGCGATCGATCCCGAGACGGGCGAGGTGCTGCAGGACACGACCCGGGGCCTCCTGCTGCCGAACAACGCGCAGGGACGCGGCTCCGGGTTCGTCAGCTGGACGGCACAGTCCGCGTTCGACGCGGCGGGCGGGGCGGAGATCTCGGCGAGCGCGCGCGTGCAGCTCGACAACCAGGCGCCGTTCGAGACGGCCACGGTGACCAGCACGCTCGACGGGTCGGCGCCCGAGACGACGCTCACCGCCACGTCGCTCGCCGCGGGCAGCAGCGACTACGTGGTGACGTGGCAGGCGGTGGACGAGGACGGCGGCTCGGGCGTCCGCCACACCACCGTGTACGTGCGCCCGGACGACGGCGAATGGACGATCTGGCAGCGCCAGACGACGGAGACTCAGGGCGTCTACGAAGGTGTGCCCGGCCGCGCCTACCAGTTCCTCGCGCTCTCGGTCGACAACGCGGGGAACCGGGAGTCGCCGCCGAGCGACAACGTGCCGGGCGACGGCACGGTCGTCGACGTCGGCGGGCTTCCGCCGGTCGGTCGCACGACCCGCGGCGTGGCCGCGCCGCCCCC
>JBBDQR010000113.1:0-4370 GCA_040905885.1 Gaiellaceae bacterium
GCCGCGGCGCTGAACGCGCGCCACGGGGCGGCGACGATGGACACGCTGATCTCGATCGGCACCCTGGCCGCCTGGGCCTGGTCGGTCGTGGCGCTGGTCGCGCTCGAGGACGCGCACACGTACTTCGAGGTCGGGGCCGTGATCACGACCCTGATCCTGCTCGGCCGCTTCCTCGAGGCCCGCGCGAAGCGGCGCTCGAGCGCCGCGATCCGCGCGCTTCTCGAGCTGGGCGCCAAGGAGGCGCGGGTGCTGCGCGACGGGCAGGAGGTCGTCGTCCCTGTCGACGAGTTGCGGCCCGGCGACCTCTTCGTCGTCCGTCCGGGGGAGAAGATCGCGACGGACGGGATCGTCCAGGACGGCTTCTCGGCGGTCGACCAGTCGATGCTGACCGGTGAGCCGGTGCCGGTCGAGGTCGGCCCGGAGGCCGAGGTGGCGGGGGCGACCGTGAACACGTTCGGGCGCCTGGTCGTGCGCGCGACGAAGGTCGGCGCCGAGACCGCGCTCGCCCAGATCGCGCGCCTCGTCGCGGAGGCGCAGGCCGGCAAGGCGCCCATCCAGCGGCTCGTCGACAGGATCTCGGCCGTCTTCGTCCCGATCGTGATCGGCCTCTCGCTTGCGACCCTGGCCGGCTGGCTCGCGCTCACCGGCGACTCCACGGCCGCCTTCACGGCGGCGGTCGCCGTCCTGATCATCGCCTGCCCCTGCGCGCTCGGCCTGGCGACGCCGACCGCGCTCATGGTCGGCACCGGCCGCGGCGCCCAGCTCGGGATCCTGATCAAGGGCCCGGAGATCCTCGAGCGCACGCGGCGGATCACGACGATCGTGCTCGACAAGACGGGCACGGTCACCGAGGGGAAGATGCGCCTCGCCGAGGTCGTGCCGCTGAACGGCGCCTCCCGGGAGGAGGTGCTTCGCCTGGCCGGCGCCGCAGAGGATGCGAGCGAGCACCCGATCGCCCGCGCGATCGCCGAGCGCGCCCGTGAGGAGCTCGGCGCCCTCCCGCCGGTGGAGAGCTTCCGGAGCCGGACGGGGCTGGGCGTCGAGGCGGTCGTCGATGGTCACTCCGTGCTCGTCGGCCGCCCGTCGTTCCTCGCCGAGTGGGGGCTCGAGCTCCCGGACGCGCCGAACGGAGTCCCCGGCACTGTGGTCGCCGTGGCCTGGGACGGCGTGGTGCGCGGCCGGCTCGGGATCGAGGACAGCGTCAAGGCGAGCAGTCGGGAGGCCGTCGGCGAGCTGAAGCGGCTGGGCCTCACGCCCGTGCTCCTCACCGGCGACAACGACCGCACCGCGGGCGCCGTCGCCGACGAGGTCGGGATCGAGCGCGTGCTGGCGAACGTCCTTCCCGCGGACAAGGTCGCCGAGGTGCGGCGGCTGCAGGAGGAGGGTGAGGTGGTCGCGATGGTCGGCGACGGGATCAACGACGCCGCCGCGCTCGCCCAGGCCGACCTGGGCCTCGCGATCGGGACCGGCACCGACGTGGCGATCGAGGCCTCCGACCTGACGCTCGTCTCCGGCGACCTGCGCGCCGCCGGCGACGCGATCCGGCTCGCCCGCCGCACGCTGCGGACGATCAAGGGCAACCTCTTCTGGGCCTTCGCCTACAACGTCGCGGCGATCCCGCTCGCCGTCGCGGGCCTGCTCGACCCGATCGTCGCCGCCGCCGCGATGGCCTTCTCGAGCGTCTTCGTCGTCACGAACAGCCTGCGACTGCGTCGCTTCCACAGCCGTCGCGAGGACATCGAAGGAGAACCGGCATGACACACGGGTACGTCGACGACAAGGACGCGGTGATCAAGCGCCTGCACCGCATCGAGGGGCAGGTGCGGGGGATCGAGCGGATGGTCGACGAGGAGCGCTACTGCATCGACATCCTCACCCAGATCGCCGCCGTCTCGACCGCGCTCGAGAGCGTCTCCGTCAAGCTGCTCGAGGACCACGTCCGGCACTGCGTCGGCGACGCGCTCGCCGCCGGCGACGCCGATACGGCCGAGCGCAAGAGCGAGGACCTGCTCGCCGCCGTCCGGCGCTTCTCGCGCACGCGCTGATGGCGGAGCCGCGGGCAGTCGCTCGCGAGCAGTCCCCGGCCGACGCGGCTCCCGCGCCGGCCTTCGGCATCGCCGGCGTCGAGGTCAGCGGCTTCCGTAGCGCGCGCAGGGTCTCGTTCTCGCCCGGCCCGCTGTGCGCGCTCGTCGGTGAGGCGAGCGCCGGCAAGTCGAACCTGCTGGCCGCGATCAGGGCCGCCCTCGACCCGGCGGCCGCGCCGCTTGGCCCCGGCGACGCGGTCGCGGGGGGCGACGGCAGGATCTCCATCCGCGTGCGGCTCGCCGACGGCGGCGAGGCGTCGCTCGCCGGGACGGCCGAGCGTCACACGGTCGAGCGCCCGCCGGCGACTCCGCCCGTCCTCTTCCTGCCGGCGGCCGCGCGGGCGGGCGCCCTGGTCGCAGAGGGCCCGCCCGGGAGCGCCGAGGCGGCGCGGGCGCTCGAGCTCTTCCGGCGGGCGCTGAGCGAAGGAGGGCCCTCGTCGGCCGCGCCGGCGCTCGCGGTCGTCGAGGCGCTCGAGAGCTGCTGCACCTTCGGCGTTCGGGGGCTCGTGCTCCTCGTCGAGGAGCCGGAGCTCTACCTGCGCCCGCAGGCCCAGCGCTACCTCTACCGGCTCCTGCGCCAGTTCTCGCTCGGGGGAAACCAGGTCGTCTACTCGACGCACTCGCCCGCGTTCCTCAACGTCGCAAGGCTCGACGAGCTCGTCTTCGTCGAGCGGCTCCCCGAGAAGGGAACCCTCGCCAGGCAGCCGCGGCCGGTCACCCCCGACGAGGACTTCCGCGTCCTCACCGAGTTCGACGCCGCGCGCAGCGAGCTCTTCCTCGCGCGCGCCGCGGTGCTCGTGGAGGGACAGACCGAGAAGCTCGTCCTCCCCTTCGTCTTCGCGGCGCTCGGCTACGACCCCGACCGGGAGGCGATCTCGATCGTCGAGTGCGGCGGCAAGCCGAACATCCCGCTCTTCGCGCGAATCTGTCGTGCCGTCGGCGTGCCGTTCGTCGTCGTCCACGACAGCGACGCGCGACCGGGGCGGAAGGCGATCGCGTCCGAGCTGGCGCTGAACGCGCTGATCGCCGAGGTCGCGGGCGACGGCTCGCGGGTCGTGCTCGACCCGGACTTCGAGACGGTCGCAGGCCTGAAGGGGCACCGCCGCAAGCCGGAGCGGGCCTGGCGGCGGTTCGCGGCGCTTCCGCCCACGGAGATCCCCGAGCCGCTCGCGCGCGTCGCGAAGCTCGCCGTCTCGCTGGCCCGGGAACGATGAAGACGGTTCTGCACGTCGGCGGCCTCCACTACGCGAGCGAGCAGGCGGTCGTCGAGCGGATGCTCGGCCGACAGGCCGGCGTCCTCTCCGTCGAGGCCAACCCGGTCGCGCAGACGGCGACGGTCGGCTTCGACCCCGGCCGGACCTCGGTGGACGAGCTGCGCCGCTGGGTCGAGGAGTGCGGCTTCCACTGCGAGGGCCGCTCGGTCCCGGGTCACGTGTGCGACCCGATGGCGCACGAGGGGCACGACGCGGGAGCGCACGAGCATGCAGCGCCGGCGGAGGACGCGCACGGCCACGGGCACGGCGGTCATGCCGGCATGTCGATGGCCGCGATGGTGCGCGACATGCGCAACCGCTTCCTCGTGGCGGCGGCGTTCGCGATCCCGATCGCGCTCTGGTCGCCCCTGGGAGACAGCCTGTTCGGCACGACTCCGCCGACGCCGTTCGGCATCGGCGACGACCTGTGGCAGTTCTTCCTCAGCCTGCCGGTCGTCCTCTACTCGTCCTCGATCTTCTTCGTGGGCGCCGTGAAGGCGCTGCGGGCGAGGACGCTCGACATGATGGTCCTGGTCGCGGTGGCGATCGGCACGGCCTTCGTGTACTCGGTCGCCGCGACCTTCTGGATCGAAGGCGACGTCTTCTACGAGGCCGCCGCGTTCCTGGCCGCCTTCGTCCTCCTCGGGCACTGGTTCGAGCTGCGCGCGCGCGGCGGGGCCAACGACGCCATCCGCGCGCTTCTGGATCTCGCGCCGCCGAAGGCCGTCGTGATCCGCGACGGGGAGGAGCACGAGGTGGCGACGGCCGAGGTCCAGGTCGGCGACCTGCTCCTCATCCGCCCGGGCGCCAAGGTGGCGGTCGACGCCGAGGTCGTCGAGGGAGAGAGCTCGGTCGACGAGTCGATGGTCACCGGCGAGTCGCTGCCCGTCAGCAAGAAGCCGGGCGGGCAGCTGATCGGCGCGACGATCAACAAGCAGGGGACGCTGCGCGCCCGGGCGACCGCGGTCGGCTCGGACACCGCGCTCGCCCAGATCGTCAAGCTCGTCCAGGAGGCGCAGAACTCGAAGGCGCC
>JBBDQR010000114.1:0-4103 GCA_040905885.1 Gaiellaceae bacterium
CGGCGCCTGGGGGTGGGGGGGGGGGGGGTGGTGCGGGCGCGGCGGGCCCCCGGGCTGGGCGAGGAGGAGGCGACGGCGCTCGCGCGCGTCGCGGCGGGGCGGCTCGACCGTGTGGAGCGGCTTCTAGACGCCGAGGCGGCGAAGCGGCGGGACGCGCTGATCGGCGTGGCCCGCGCTGTGTATCGGGAGGAGGCGTTCGAGCCGGCCGAGGCGGCGGGGACGCTGCTGGACGGGGTCGGCGAGTTCGGGCGGACGGTGCGCGAGCGGGCCGAGGCGGAGGTCGAGGGGATGGAGCTGACGGCGCGGGAGGCCGAGCAGCGGGTGCGGCGCGCCCAGCGCGGGGCGGAGCGCGACGAGCTGCTGGCGCAGCTGGAGGAGCTGGCCGCGTGGTACCGGGATCTCGTGGTCGTCGCGGCCGGCGCGGAGAGCGCGGTGATCCACTACGACCGGCTCGCCGAGCTGCGCGAGGACGCGGGGGTGGAGCGGATGCTCGGGGCCGAGCGCGCGTGCGAGGCGGTGCGCCAGACGTGGCGGAACCTCGAGGAGTTCCAGCTCAACGCGGGGCTCGCGCTCGAGGGGCTGCTCGTCACGCTGCGGCGCGAACTGGCCGCCTGAGCCGGGCTACACTAAGTCGTCCCGAAGTTTGGGACGCCCGAGCCGACGTAGCTCAGCTGGTAGAGCACATCACTCGTAATGATGGGGTCCCCGGTTCGAGTCCGGGCGTCGGCTCCTCGTCGCTTGGGTGGCTAACTTCTGTGCGCGTAGTTGACCGGATCGCGCACGCTCTCGTAGACGTCGCGCGTTAGCTCGTGATGGAAGACACGCGCCCCAGGAATGCGGAGGCGGGCCGAGTACGTTTCGCTCACCCACGATGCGGTTTCGACCTGGGCCGCTGATGCGAGGCGACAGATCGTCTGCACGAGTGGGACGAGGTCCGAGTCGTGGGAGAAAATGACGGCGACATCGCAGAGCGGCGGGTCGCTCGTGGTGTGCTCCACCGCTGCGAGCGCAAGCTGGACGTCGACCCCCTTCTCCTCCGGAGGCTCGTCTGGGTAGCCGTGCGGGTACCTGAGTGGTCGAAGCCGTGGGATCACGACTTCCTCGCTTTCCCTCATCCACGCGGCCGATTGCTTTCTGTTGGCGCCGTACCCGATCGGATCTTTCGAAGCGCTAGGCAACCCGCGGTGAATCTCGACGCGTACAAGCTTGCCGTCTGCTCCCCGGCCGTTCCCCGCCGCCAAGACCTGGGCAACTCGATACGGGCTGACCTGGCCTTCCTCTGTGGGCGCGTCGGTCAGTCCAAACGCGCGGCGCGCGGCGTTGTAAACGTTCTGCCAGTCGATGTAGACAGCAATGTTCAGCGGAGGCAATGTTAGGAGGATGCCGTAAGGATTGACAGTGCCCTCTCATGGGGTACTGTGCGGTTTACTCCTCCCCGCCGTCCGGTCCATGCGGGCCGCACTGGCGGGGTTCTTTCTTTGCGCGGAACCGCGGTTGGGAGGTACTAGCCGGCGAACGGATCCAGGAGGCGCCGGAAGTACTCGCCCGTCGTCTCGTCGCCGACGGCGAGCGGCGCGAGGTACCGCCGGCTCGAGACGATCCGCCCGTCCTCCACCTTGGAGATCGCGACGCCGCGGAGGTCGAGGATGCTCCCGTCGCGGCGCGTCCCGTAGACGCGCCACTCGCCCCAGACCGTGTCGCCCTCGACGGCCGTGCCGCGCAGCTCGGCCTTGAGGTCGGGCACCTCCTTGAGCATCAGCTCCCAGTTCTGGCGAAGCTGCTCGCGCCCTTCGATGGTGTGGGCCGTGTGGGCGATGTCCTCGCTGTGCAGGTTCTCGTGGAAGCAGTCCGCGAGCGCGTCCAGGTCGTGGGCGTTCAGCGCGCGTTCCTGACGCTGCATCACCTCACGCGGGTCCTCCACTGCGCGAAGAGTACTCGCTCCGGCCGCGAATACGGGCCGTATGGCCACGACCTTCCGGCGCCTCGGCGCGCTCGCCGCCCTGGTCGCCCTCCCGATTGCCGTCGCCCTTGTCGCCAAGCCGGCGCTCGCGCGCAAGGAAACGCCGCCCCCTCCGCCGCTCGGCCTCACCGCGCCGCTCCCCGAGTGGCGGGCGCCCGGCGGCCGCCTCGTCCTCCAGGGACGCGCGGTCCCGCGCCAGCGCCTCACCGTCCGCGCCGGCGGGCACGTCGTCGCGCGCGCCCGGGCCGGCCCGAAGGGACGCTTCCGGATCGTCCTCCGGTCGCCCGGGCGCGCCGGCGCCTACCCGATCCGCCTCAACCGGCTCGCCCTCGGAACGCTCCGCGTCCGCCCGCTCGAGCTGGCCGCGGTCGGCGACGTCAACCTGGCCGTGCGCGGCGCGGCCGACGCGTGGCAGCACGTCGCCCCCGTCCTCCGCCGCGCCGATCTCGCCGTCGCCAACCTCGAGTGCGCAGTCTCGACGCGCGGCCTGGCCGTCGCCGGCAAGCAGTACACGTTCCGCGGCCCACCGGCCGCGCTCCGCGCCCTCCCGCGCGCGGGCCTCGACGCGATCAGCGTCGCCAACAACCACTCGCTGGACTTCGGCCGCGAGGCCTTCCTCGACACGCTGACCACGGCCCGCGCCGCCGGGCTGGCCGTCGTCGGCGGCGGCCGGGACCTCACCGCGGCCCGCCGCCCGGCGCTCTTCTCCGCAGGCGGGCTCAGGATCGCGCTGCTCGGCTTCTCCGACGTGCGCCCGCTCGGCTTCGACGCTGGCCCCGGTCTCGCCGGCACGACGCCCGCCTTCCCGGAGCTGATCGACGCGGACGTGCGCGCCGCCCGCGGGCGCGCCGACCTCGTCGTCGTCTACTTCCACTGGGGCACCGAGCTCGCGAGGGCGCCGAACGCGCGGCAGCGCCACCTTGCCGATATCGCGCTCGCCGCCGGCGCGGCCGTCGTGCTCGGCGCGCACCCGCACGTCCTCCAGCCGGTCGAGCGGCCCGAGCGGGGTCGCCTCGTGGCCTGGAGCCTCGGCAACTTCGTCTTCGCCGCGAACTCGCCCGGGACGACGTCCACCGGGATCCTGCTCGTGCACCTCGCCCTCGACGGCGTCCGGGGGGCGCGGCTCGTACGTGCACGAATCGAGGGGGTCCGGCCACTGCTATCTGATTAATCTGATACTCTCAGGCGGTGGGCAAGCTGACGGCCACCGAAGCCGCACGGAACTTCTCGGCGCTGCTCAACCGCGTCGCGGCAGGCGAGGAGATCGAGATCGTGCGCAGCGGCGCCCCGGTCGCCGTGATCTCGCCGCCGAGGATCAAGTTCCTCTCAGCCGAGCGACTTCGCGAGCTGCTCGCGTCCGCACCCCCGGTGGACGAGGACTTCGCCGACGACCTCCGTGCGCTTCGTGCCGACGTCGGACCGCCGGAGGACGCCTGGCCGTCCTAGTCGATACCTACCTCCTGGTCGAGTCTGAGAGAGACCCGGCGCACAGGCCGCTCGAAGAGCTCGGCGACGAGGAGGTCACGATCAGCGTCATCACGGTGAGCGAGCTGCTCCACGGAGTCCACCGAGCCGAAGGGATCCCGCGCGTGCAGCGGCGCGCATTCGTCGAGTACTTGCTCGCCTCGGTCGAGGCGGTGCCGATCACCCTTCCGGTCGCGCGCGTGCACGCCGAGATCTGGGCGCAGACCAAAGCAAGGGGGGAGACGATCGGGGCGCACGACCTCTGGATCGCCGCGACTGCGCTCGCGTACGGTCTCCGCCTGGCCACGCGGAACATCCGCGACTTCGGCCGGGTCCCGGGCCTATCGCTGCTATCCTAAGCAGGCAATCAGAGCGAGTTCGGTTCGCGCCTAGCGCCTTCCTACTTGTTCGTGAGCTAGCAAGGGAGGTGTTTCATGGCCAGCGGAACCGTCAAGTGGTTCAACGACGCGAAGGGCTTCGGCTTCATCACTCCTGATGAAGGCTCGAAGGACCTCTTCGTGCACTTCAGCAACATCGCCGGCGATGGCTTCAAGAGTCTCGCCGAGGGCGTCCGCGTCTCGTTCGACGAGCGCGAGGGCGCCAAGGGCCCCGAGGCGACGAACGTCGTCCCGGTCGCCTAGAACGGTCCTGGCAGGCCGTGGCCGCTTCGGCGGCCACG
>JBBDQR010000114.1:4113-9261 GCA_040905885.1 Gaiellaceae bacterium
CCCCCCCCCCCCCCCCCCCCCCCCCGCGACCGAGAGGAGGCATCATCGCCGAGAAGGAAGAGAAGGTCGAGTTCGAGGGCGAGATCCTCGAAGCCCTGAGGAACCGGATGTTCCGCATCCTCCTCGACAACGGCCACGAGACCATGGGCTACGCAGCCGGCAAGATGCGGCGCTACCGGATCAGGATCTTCCCCGGGGACCGCGTCAAGGTCGAGATCTCACCGTACGACCTCACCCGAGGCCGTATCGTGTATCGCTACCGCTGAACGCAATCACGCCCGTCAAGCCGCGCCTGCGCGGCGTTCTCCACCAGTACGCCAGCCTCGTCTTCGCGGGGCTCGGGGTCGCGCTCGTCGCGAGCGCGCCGGGATCGGTGGAGCGCGTCGCGACCGCGGTCTTCGCCGGCTCCGTCGCGCTGACCTTCGGCGTCAGCGCCCTCTACCACCGCATCACCTGGACGCCCGCCGCCCGCCGGCTGATGCGTCGCCTCGACCACGCGGCCATCTACCTCCTGATCGCCGGGACGTACACGCCCTTCGGGCTGCTCGTCCTCTCCGGCACCTGGCGCACGACGGTGCTCGGCATCGTCTGGACGGGCGCCGGCCTCGCGATCGTCCAACAGATCGTCTGGGTGGACGCGCCCAAGTGGCTCGCCGCCGCCGTCGCGGTGGCGCTCGGGTGGGTCGGCGTCGCCGCCTTCCCGCAGATCGTCGACCGCACCGGCGTGGCCGGCGCCGCGCTCGTCGCCTTCGGCGGCGTGCTCTACACGCTCGGCGCCGTCGTCTACGCCCGGGGACGGCCCGACCCGCGGCCGCAAGTGTTCGGCTACCACGAGGTCTTCCACGCCCTGACGATCCTCGCGGTCGGCAGCCAGTACGCCGCGATCGCCTTCTTCGTGCTCTAGGGAGAAACCCGCAGCGCCGTCCGGGAACGACCCGGATGCGCGCGACCGGGCAGGGCCTAACCTGGGTCGCATGCGGGTCAACGTCTTCCTCCTCGTGGCCGCCGCCGGGGCCGCGCTCGCCGGCGCCGTGATCGCGGCCAGCGTGCTCGGCGGCCGGGAGACGGCCCCCGAGGTCTCGTCGGGCGTCCGGCCGGGCGCGACCGAGCTGGCGGGGATCCCGCAGCAGGGGATCGCGCTCGGCGACCCCGAGGCGCCGCGCACGCTCGCCGTCTACGGCGACGTCCAGTGCCCGTACTGCGCGATCTGGGACGAGGCCTCGCTGCCCGGGATCGTCGACACGTACGTCCGCGCCGGCAGCCTGCGGATCGTCTTCCGCGGGCTCGCCTTCATCGGCCCCGAGTCGGACCTCGGGCTGCGCGCGGTGCTCGCGGCCTCGCTCCAGGACAAGGGGTGGAACCTGCTCAACGTCCTCTACGCGAACCAGGGCGACGAGAACGGCGGCTGGCTGACCGAGGACTCGCTCCGCCGCTTCGGCGAGACCGTCCCCGGTCTCGACGTCGACCGGATGCTCTCCGACCTGCGCGCGTCCGAGATCGAGACGGAGATCGCCGCGGGCCAGGCGGCCGCCCAGGCGGGCGGCGTGCGCGGGACGCCGTCGTTCGAGCTCGGGCCCACGGGCGGCACGCTCGGGCCGGTCGCGCAGCGGGAGCTCGACGCCGCGCTGGCGGGTTGACCGACACCAGGCTGAGGGTCGCCGTGGCCGTCCTCGCGGCGGCGGGCGCCGGCGTCTCCGCCTATCTCCTGGCCGCGCGCGGGACGCCCGTCTGCTCCACCGGCGGCTGCGAGCTGGTGCAGGGCTCGCGCTACGCGCACGTCCTCGGGATCCCCGTCG
This sequence comes from Gaiellaceae bacterium, assembly GCA_040905885.1. Lineage (GTDB taxonomy): Bacteria > Actinomycetota > Thermoleophilia > Gaiellales > Gaiellaceae > JACVRU01. The sequence goes on from JBBDQR010000114.1 coordinate 5,910, forward strand.
CCGCGCTCGGCCTGGCCGCCTTCCTCACGCTCTTCGCGACCGCGCTCTCGCGCTCCGAGCTTGCCCGGGCGGCGGGCGCGGCGATCGCGCTCGCCGGGCTCGTGTTCAGCATCTACCTGCTCGTCGTCCAGCTCGCCGTGATCGGCGCGGTCTGCGAATGGTGCGTCGCCGGCGATGCGATCGCGGCTCTGCTTGCGCCCGCTGCGGCACTCCGCATAGTTCAATAGGACGACATGGGTACGGCTGTCGACCAGCAGGCGCGCCTGCGCGCCCTCGTCGAGTCTGGGATCGCCCTCAGCTCGGAGCTCTCGCTCGACTCCCTGCTCCAGAAGCTCGTCGAGTCGGCGGCCGCGCTGACCGGCGCCCGCTACGCGGCGCTCGGCGTGATCGACGCGACCGGCCGGCAGCTCGAGCGCTTCCTCACCACCGGCATCGACCAGGAGACCCACGCCAAGATCGGCGAGCTGCCGCGGGGGCGCGGCATACTCGGCGTCCTCATCCGCGAGGCGCACGCCCTGCGGCTCCCCGACCTCGGCGCCGATCCCCGCTCGGTCGGCTTCCCCGAGCACCATCCCGCGATGAAGACGTTCCTCGGCGTGCCGATCCTGCTCCGCGGGGTCGCCTACGGGAACCTGTACCTGACGGAGAAGGAGGGCGGCGCCGAGTTCACGCAGGAGGACGAGGACCTCGTGACGCTGCTGGCGGCGCAGGCGGCCGTCGCGATCGAGAACGCGCGGCTTTACGCGTCCGCGACCCGCTGGCTCCGGCAGCTCGAGTCCCTGAGCGAGGTCGGGAACGCCCTCGCGGGCGAGCTCGACCTCGGCCGGCTGCTCGACCTGATCGCCTCGCGGCTGCGCGAGCTCGTCGACGCGCGCCTCGTGACGATCGCGCTGCCGGCGCCGGGCGGCGAGCTGCGCATCGCGGCCGCCGAGGGGCAGGACGTCCAGGGCATGCTGGGGATGACCCTTGGGCGCGAGAGCTCGAAGACGGGCCGCGTCTTCGAGCGCGGGCGGAGCGAGCGAATCGACTCCGTCCTCGACGATCCCGAGATGGACCACGCCGCCGCCCGCGCGCTCGGGGCGAGCGCGGCGCTGTACGTGCCGCTGCTCGCGCGCGGGAAGACGATCGGCGTCCTCGTCGCCCACGACAAGCTCGGCGCAGATCCCCGTTTCACCGACGACGACCTCAGGCTCGCCGAGACCTTCGCCAGCCGGGCGGCGACCGCCGTCGACCTGACCGAGCGCGTCAGCCGGGACTCGCTCCGCCGCGTCGTCGAGGCGCAGGAGCTCGAGCGCAAGCGGCTCGCCCGCGAGCTCCACGACCAGACTGGCCAGGCGCTCACCTCGATCATCCTCGGGCTGCGCACGGTCGAGGAGGCGGGCTCCGACGAGGAGCGGCGTAAGGCCGTGGCCGGCCTGCGGGAGCTCGTCGTCGACACGCTCCACGACGTCCGCCGGCTCGCCGTCGAGCTGCGGCCGAAGGCGCTCGACGACTTCGGCCTCGTGCCCGCGCTCCAGCGGCTGACGGAGACGTTCGCCGAGCAGAGCGGCATCGCCGTCCAGTTCGCGGCCCAGCTCGGCCAGGTGCGGCTGCCCGGCGAGGTCGAGACCGCGCTCTACCGGATCGTCCAGGAGGCGCTCACCAACGTCGTCAAGCACGCGAGCGCGCAGAATGTGTCGGTGCTCCTGACGCGGAAGGAGGGTGGCGTGGCCGCGGTGGTCGAGGACGACGGCCGCGGGCTCGAGCCGGGCGCCGTCTCGGGGGCGGGGCTGGGGCTGGTCGGGATGCGGGAGCGGATCGCGCTGCTCGGCGGGACGCTGACGCTCGAGACGGAAGGGGAGGGCGGCACGACGCTCGTCGCCGAGGTGCCGCTGTAATGACGCTCCCCTCCCTCTCAGCTCGCGCGCTGGCTGCGGCTGCGAAGCGGCGCGTCGCGGCGTCCTCAGTCGCGCCCGTAGCTTCCAGCTACGAGCGCTCCCTGCGTCCTTGCGACGCTTGCTTCTCGCCGCCCCAGCGCACGATCTGCTCGGGAGGTGAGCTGTGATCCGCGTCGTCCTCGTCGACGACCACGCGGTCGTCCGCTCCGGCCTGCGCCTGCTGCTCGAGGCGGAGGAGGACATCGAGGTGGTCGGCGAGGCCGAGAACGGCCGCCGGGCCGTCTTCGAGGCGCTCGAGTCGAAGCCCGACGTCGTCCTCCTCGACATGGTCATGCCCGAGCAGGGCGGCATCGAGTCGATCAAGCCGGTGCTCGAGGCCGTCCCCGGCGTGAAGGTGCTCGTCCTCTCGATGCAGGACGACCCGAGCTACGTGCGGGAGGCGTTCGCAGAGGGCGCGAGCGGCTACGTGCTCAAGGAGGCCGCCGACACCGAGCTCGTGGACGCCGTGCGGCAGGTCGCCGCGGGCGGCAACTACGTCCACCCGACGCTCGGCGCGCGCCTGATCGTGGCGGAGGCGGCCGAGCGCCGGCGCGCGGAGGAGGACCCGCTCTCCGAGCGCGAGCGCGAGATCCTGCGCCTGCTCGCCCTCGGCCACACGAACCAGGAGATCGCCAAGATGCTCTTCATCTCGGTGCGCACCGCCGAGGCGCACCGCGCGCACATCATGCGGAAGCTCGGGATCGCCACCCGCGCCGAGCTCGTCCGCTACGCGCTCCGCCACGGCCTGCTCGAGCAGCCAGAAGGCGCCTAGGCCGGGATCCCCTCCTGAGGCTTCGCGCCGCAGTCGACGCGGACGTGGACGGGGCAGTCGAGCGCCGCGGAGATCAGGCAGACCCGCTCGGCGCGGCGGGCCGCCTCGCGGGCGCGCTCGACCAGGCCGGAGCCGGTCTCGATCGTCACCGCCAGGTCGACGTGGGTGACGGTGTACCGGCCGTCGATCCGCTCGACGTTCGTCGCCGCGCGGACGTCGACGTCGTGGAGGGGCACGTCCATGTGCTCGGCGACCGCGTCGAGGGTGACGGCGAAGCAGGAGGCCACGGAGGCCGCGAGCAGCTCCTCCGGGCTCCAGAGCCCCTCGTGCCGGCCGTGGAGCTCCGGCGGAACCGCGACGCTCAGCTCGGCCTTCCCGGGCACGTGCGCGCGGACGAGGCCGCTCTCGTGCCGGCGGACGGCGACGGGGAAGCGGTGCGCCTTCACGACGGTCATCGCACCACCAGGACGTCGCAGTGGGCGTGGTGGAGCACCTTCGTGCTCGTCGAGCCGAGGACGAGCCGCTCGAGGGCGCTGCCGTTGCGCGTGCCGATCACGATCAGGTCGGCGCCGAGCTCGTCGGCCGTCTCGACGATCTTCGCGGCCGGCTCGCCGATCGCGTCGCGCGTGGCGACGGGCACCTGCCGGAGCGCGAGCCGGTCGCG
>JBBDQR010000114.1:9271-25269 GCA_040905885.1 Gaiellaceae bacterium
CCCCCGCGCCTCCGCGAGCAGGCTGCGCGCCCGCTCGGCGTCGTCGGGATCGGCCACGGGTTGCAGGCCCTGGGTGTAGACCGACGGCGCGACGCTGACGACGGTGACCGTGGTCCCGTAGCCGGCGAGCTCCGCGGCGCGGTCGAGGGCGCGCTGCGCGGGCTCCGAGCCGTCGTAGCCGACGACGATGCGCGCGGCGACCGCCGGGCTCATTCCGGGGCCCCCGGGAAATGCGAAGCATTTTCTGGGGTGGTCATGACGCGTGTCCCTTCGCGAAGACGACGAACAGGCTCAGGCCGACGTAGCCGACGAAGCGGTGCTCGGCCCCGGCGGGCACGAACAGCGCCTGTCCCCGCTCGAGCGCGATGGTCTCGCCCTCGAGCTCGAGGGCGCCGCTCCCGTCGAGGACGACGTAGACCTCGTCGTCCTCGTGAGGCTGCTGCCGGTCGGCCTCGGGCGCGACGAGGACGTACACGCCGAGCTCCAGTCCGGGGGAGGTGTGCACGACCTCGTAGCCGCCGCCCGAGGCCTCGAGGCGCCGGCGTACGGCCTCGACGTCGACCGGCAGTTCCGTCGCCACCGTCATCGCGCCCCCACGCCGCTCAGGTCGTCGACCCGGTACAGCACGTTCGAGGTCACGGAGACGACGCCGGGGATGCGCTGCACGAGCTTCTTCAGCACCTCGACGTCGCTCTTCGCCTCGATCTCGCCCGACAGCTCGACCTCGCCGCGCCGGACGGTGATCTCGACGGAGTCGGGCTCGAGCCACAGCGCCCGCCGCAGCACGTCGTCGCGGATCTCGGCGACGATCTCCTCGTCGGCGCGGGTGAAGGCGCGGACGAGGTCGGCGCGCGTGACGATCCCGACGAGGGTGCCGTCGCGGACGACTGGGAGCCGGTTGACTCCGTGATCGAGCATGATCCGCGCCGCGGCCGCGACGGGCCGCTCGGGCGTGATCGTGATCGCCGGGGAGGTCATGGCCTCGCCGGCGGTGCGCGCGTCCTGCTTGGCGGTGTCCTGGAGGCGCGAGTCGACGAGCCAGGCGAGCGCGCCGCCGTGGCGCTCCCGCGTGCCCTGCTCCTTGAACAGGATGTCGCCCTCGGAGACGACTCCGAGGACACGGCCCTCCGCGTCGCAGACGGGCAGGCCGGAGATGCCGTGCTCGGCCAGGATCGCCGCGACGTCCTTCAGCGGCGTCTCCGGCGAAACGGTCAGAACCTCTGCGGTCATGAGCTCTCGCACGTTCATGGGTGGCTCCTTGCCTCGACACGCCCATGGTTGCTCCCGCGCGCGCGCGAGACATCGGGGAGACCGCGCCTCGGCTTGCGGCTTACTACGGAAGAGCGCCGCTGCTCCGGAGGGCACGCTGGAAGCGTGTTCAGAGGCCGCTCGGCACTCGCCCTCGCTGCCCTGGCCGGGGTGCTCGCCGGCGGGGCCCTGCACCTGCTCGGGACCGACAGGCCCGCTCAACTCGCCTGGGCCGCGACGACGGCGCTGCTGCTCGCGCCGCTGACCGCCTCGGTCGGGAGGTCGCTGCTACGCGGCGACGTCGGCGTGGACGCGATCGCGCTCGTCTCGATGGCCGGCGCGCTCGCGCTCGGCGAGTACCTGGCCGGCGCGGTCGTCGCGCTGATGCTCGCGGGCGGCAACGCGCTCGAGGCGCGGGCCGCCGGCCGCGCCCGCAGGGAGCTGACGTCGCTCGTGGAGCGGGCGCCGCGGACCGCGCTCGTCCGGCGCGACGGCGAGGTCGAGGCGCTGCTGGCCGCCGCCGTCGGGCCCGGCGACCGCGTCCTCGTCCGCGGCGGCGAGGTCGTGCCCGTCGACGGGGTGGTCGAGAGCGACGAGGCCGTCGTCGACGAGTCCGCGCTCACCGGAGAGCCCCTGCCCGTGACGATCCACCGCGGCGGGCACGTGCGGAGCGGTGTCGCGAGCGCCGGCGGCGCGTTCGAGCTGCGCGCCCTGCGCCCGGCCGCCGAGAGCGCCTACGCCGCCCTCGTGCGCCTGGTCGCGCAGGCCGAGGGGGAGCGGGCGCCGTTCGTCCGCATGGCCGATCGCTACGCGGCGTTCTTCCTGCCCGCGACCGCCGTCGTGGCCGGGCTCGCGTGGGGGCTCTCGGGCGACCCCGTGCGCGCGCTGGCGGTGTTCGTGGTCGCGACGCCCTGCCCGCTGATCCTGGCCGCGCCGATCGCGCTCATCTCCGGGCTCTCTCGCGCCGCCCGGGCGGGGATCGTGATCAAGGGCGGCGGGGCGCTCGAGCGGCTCGGGGGCGCGCGCACCGTCCTGCTCGACAAGACGGGAACGCTCACGCTCGGCCGCCCGGAGCTCGATCGGGTCGTCCCGCTCGACGGCATGCCGGCGGACGAGACGCTGCGGCTCGCCGCCTCGCTCGAGCGGCTGTCCGCTCATCCGCTCGCCGCGGCGCTCGTCTCCGGCGCGCTCCGTCGCGGGCTCGACCTGTCCCCGCCGGAGCACGTCAGCGAGAGCTTCGGGCATGGGATCGAGGGAACCGTCGACGGCCGGCGGGTGCTCGTCGGCAGCGACGGCTGGCTGCGCTCGCACGGGCTCGACGCGGCCCTGCCGGCCGGCCTCGACGGCGGCGCCGCGAAGGTGCTCGTCGGCGTCGACGGCGTCCCGGCGGGGGTGGCGCTGCTCGACGACCGCGTCCGCGACGACGCGGGCGAGCTCGCGGGGCGGCTGCGGGCCGCCGGGATCCGGCAGGTCGCGATCGTGACCGGCGACAAGGCGGAGGTCGCCGAGCGGATCGGCCGCAGCCTCGGGGTCGACCGGGTGTACGCGGAGCAGACGCCCGAGGAGAAGGTCGAGGTCGTCCGCGCGCTGAGGGCGCGGCCGGAGCTGCGCAACGTCGTCATGGTCGGGGACGGCGTCAACGACGCGCCCGCGCTCGCGCTCGCGGACGTGGGCATCGCGATGGGCACGATCGGCGCGACGATCTCCTCGGACACCGCCGACGCGGTCATCCTCGTCGAGCGCGTCGACCGCGTGGCCGACGCCGTCACGATCGGGCGGCGCGCCGTGGGGATCGCCCGCCAGAGCGTCCTGTTCGGGATCGGCGCCTCGCTGGTCGCCATGGGCTTCGCCGCGTTCGGCTTCCTCACGCCGGTCGCCGGCGCCCTCCTGCAGGAGCTGATCGACGTGGCCGTGATCCTGAACGCGCTGCGGGCGCTGCGCGGATGAGCAGCGCGAGCGTCGACCTCTACTGGCTGCCGCTCGGAGCCGGCGGTCACTTCGTTCGCCTGAACGGCCGCATCTTCGAGGCGATCGCGGCGCGCCGCCCCCGCCGAGCCGCCCAGGACCTTTACCACTCCGCGCTCATCGTGATCGTGCCCGAGGGGGAGTTCGTGATCGAGCAGGCGCCGGCCTGGGGCGGGGACGGGGCCCTGCGAGGGGTCGTCGCCGAAGGGCCGGTCGCCAGCCGCTGGGCCCGGTCGCTCCGCATCTTTCGGTACGAGATCCGTCGCTGGCTTGGCGGCGTGATCCCGGACGTCGCCGAGGCGGTGGAAAGCCCGCAGCGGCTGACGGACGACCCCGAGCTCGCCCGGCGCCTGCTCGAGCTCGTCCCGGGCGTGCCCACCCCGGTCTGGGGCCGCGACGAGCTGCGGACGGGCGAAATGTGGAACTCGAACTCGGTCGTCTCGTGGCTGCTCGCCCGCACCGGTCTCCCGGCCGAGGAGCTGGAGCCGCCCCCCGGCGGCCGCGCGCCGGGCTGGCGGGCCGGCGTCGTCGTGGCGCACCGGGGGTAGTACTTCCCCGCACGCGGTTGCGCAGGCCTTGCGGATGCCTCACGGGCGCCCGGACGCGACGCTGTCGGCATGAAGCGCATCGTCATCCTCGGCGGGGGCACGGGCGGGACGACGACCGCCAACCGGCTGCGACGCCGCTACGGCGCCGACGAGGTGGAGATCCACGTCGTCGACCGCGACGACCGGCACGTCTACCAGCCGGGGCTGCTCTTCGTCCCCTTCGGCCTGGCCGATCCGGACAAGCTCGTGCGCTCGCGCCGCGCCCAGCTCCGCGACGGGATCGCCTTCCACGAGAGCGAGGTCGAGCGGGTCTCGCTCGACGAGGACGAGGTCGTCCTCGCGAGCGGCGAGACGCTCCCGTACGACGTGCTCGTGATCGCGAGCGGCACGGTGCTCCAGCCCGAGGAGACCGACGGGCTCGTCTGGAGCGAGACCGTGCACACGTTCTACGAGCTCGAGCGCGCGGTCGCCCTGCGCGACGCGCTTGCCCGCTTCGAGGGCGGGCGGATCGTCGTGGACATCGTCGACCTGCCGATCAAGTGCCCGGTCGCGCCGATCGAGTTCGCGTTCCTCGCCGACTGGTGGCTGCGCGGGCGGGGACTGCGCGACCGCAGCGAGATCGTGCTGGCAACGCCGCTCGACGGCTGCTTCACCAAGCCGATCGCCGCGGAGCACCTGAGCTACCTGCTCGCCGAGAAGCGAATCGAGCTCGAGACCGAGTTCAGCGCCGGCGAGGTGGACGGCTCGCGGCTCGTCTCCTACGACGGGCGCGCCCTCCCGTTCGACCTGCTCGTCGCGGTGCCGCTGCACGGCGGCGCGCCCTACGTCGCGCGCTCCCCCGGCCTCGGCGACGCGCTCGGGTTCGTGCTCACGGACCCGCACACGCTGCAGGCCCGGGCGAAGCCGAACGTCTTCGCGCTGGGCGACGCGACCGACCTGCCGACCTCCAAGGCCGGCTCGGCCGTCCACTTCCAGGGCGAGCTGCTGGTCGAGAACGTCGCCCGCTTCCTCGCCGGCCGCGAGCCGGAGGCCGCGTACGACGGGCACGTCAACTGCTTCATCGAGACCGGCTTCGGCAGGGCGCTCCTGATCGACTTCAACTACGACCTCGAGCCGGTGCCGGGCCACTACCCGGCCGCGGTCGGGCTGCCGCTCCTCCGGGAGTCGCGGCTCGACCATCTCGGGAAGCTCGCGTTCCAGTGGCTCTACTGGCACGCGCTGCTCCCGGGCCGGGAGCTCCCGGGCATCGGCCCGACGATGCCGCGCGCCGGCAAGCGGATCCCCGCCGGCGCCACACCTGGAAAGGCAACCGGGAAGGCAGGTGCGATGACATGACCACATTGGCCGACTACGCCGTCGACGTCGACGCGGAGGGCTTCCTCCTCGACCCCGCTCAGTGGGACGAGCAGCTCGCGGAGGAGATCGCCCGCGAGAACGGCGTCCCCGAGCTCACCGACCGGCACTGGCTGGTCGTCCGCTTCATGCGCGAGCGCTACCTGACGACCGGCAGCGCGCCCTCGATCCGCGCGCTCGGCAAGGAGTCCGGCGTCTCGGTGAAGGAGCTCTACCAGCTCTTCCCCAAGGGACCCGCGAAGCTCGCCGCCAAGATCGGCGGCATCCCCAAGCCCAAGGGCTGCATCTAGGAGGGAGTGACGACGATGATGGAACTGGTCGCAGAGCCCCAGCTCGCCCCGCTGGAGCCGAAGACGATCGAGAAGGTCGCGATCGTGATCTCGAAGGGCTCGCTCGAGGGCGTCTACCCCGGCCTGATCATGGCCAACGGCGCTCGGATGGAGGGGATCGAGGCCGATGTCTTCTTCACGTTCTTCGGCCTCGACGCGATCCGCAAGGACCGGGTCGAGAAGCTGAAGGTGGCGACGGTCGGGAACCCCGCGATGCACATGGCCACCTGGCTGGGCGCGCTTCCCGGGATGTCGTGGCTAGCCACGAAGATGATGGCGCGGCAGATGGAGAAGATCGACATGCCGCCGGTGCCCGAGTTCCTCGAGCTGCTCGCGGACTCCGGCGCCCGCCTCTACGCCTGCCAGGCGACCGTCGACATGTTCGGGCTGACGCTGGAGGACTTCGTGCCCCAGGTCGAGGCGATCATCAACGTCGGCGAGTTCTACGCACGCGCCGCCGGCGGGCAGATCGTCTTCACGTAGTGGCCGTCAGGACTTGACGACGAGCACGGGGCAGCGCGCCTCGTGCGCGACGCGCTCGCTGACGCTGCCGAGCGAGCGGACGCCCGTCAGCCCGCGGTGGCCGACGACGATCAGGTCGGCGTCCTCGGACTCGTCCGAGAGGACCGTGACCGGATCGGCGTGGGCGGCGGTGATCAGGTAGAGCCTCGCGCCGAGGCGCGCGGCGAGCTCGCGCGCGACCTCGACCGCCTGCTCGGCCTCGGGCGTGCCGTCCGCGCCGGCGACGATCGTCCGGGGCCACGTCGCGAGGTCGGCGGGCTCGCGCGCCACGAGCACGGAGCAGGGCGCCTCGTGGATGAGCGTCGTCGCCGTGGCTCCGCGTGCGATCCCGACCGGCCGGCTGTAGCCCTCGCAGGCGACGACGGCGAGCGTCGCGTCGGTCCGCCGGATCTCGTCGAGCAGCCGGTCGGCGAGGGCGTACTCGTCGGCCTCCACGACGCTCGGCTCGCCGAGGCGCGCGGCGAGCGCGGCGCCGTCGGCGTCGGAGACGATCCGGTCGAGGAGCGCTACCACGACTTCGTCCTCACGTGGGGCTCCTGCCGCTGCACCCGGACGCGGGCGTCGACGGCCACGCAGCCGTCGGGGAGCGCGAGCACCGGGTTCAGGTCGAGCTCGGCCACGGCGGGCAGGTCCTCGCCGAGCCGGGAGAGGCGGTGGAGCAGGTCTGCGAGCGCCGCCCGGTCGGCCGGGGGCGCGCCGCGGAAGCCCCGCACGAGGATGCCGGCCTTGCCCTCCTCGAGCAGCTCCTCGGCGTCGACGTCGGTGAGCGGCGCGATCCGGAAGGACGCCTCGCCGATCAGCTCGGCGAGCACGCCGCCCGGCCCGAAGGCGACGAGCGGCCCGAAGGTCGGATCCTGGACGAGCCCGGCGAGCAGCTCCGTGCCGCCCACGACCATGCGCTGCACGACCACGGCGCCGCCCATCCGCTCGGCGGCCGCGCGGACGGACGCGTCGTCCTCGAGCCCGAGCGCGACGCCGCCGGTCTCGGTCTTGTGCGCGCCGGGCGCGGCGGTCTTGACGACGACCGGGAAGCCGAGCTCGCGCGCGGCCGCGACGGCCTCCTCCGGGCCCGCCGCGAGCCGCTCGGGCACGACGGGGATCCCGTACGCCTCGAGCAGCGCGCGCACCGTCGCCGGGTCGAGCCAGCCCTCGTCGGCCTCGGCGACGAGCCGAGCCGCGGCCTCGCGGTCGACCCCCTCGGGGTCGGGCACCGCGCCGAGCGGCCGGCGGAGCCAGTCGGCACGCTCTGCGGCCCGCCCCAGCGCCCGGGCCGCCGCCTCGGGCGACGTGAACGGCGCGACGGCGCCGCGCAGCGCCTCGGGGACGCCCTCTGCGCTCATCACGACCGCAAGGACGGGCTTGTCCGAGCCGGCCGCGGCGCGCGCGATCGCGCCCGCCACGCCTTCCGCGGTCGCCTGCGCCGCGGGCACGAAGAGCGTGATCACGGCGTCGATCCCGGGATCGCCGAGCAGGATGGGCAGGGCCCGCGCGTAGTTCTCGGGCGTGGCCGAGCCGAGCATGTCCACCGGGTTGGCGAGGCTCGCCTCCGCGGGCAGGAGCTCGCGCAGCCCCTCGACCGTGAGCGGCCCGACCGGCGGCAGCACCAGACCGGCCGCCTCGCAGGCGTCCGCCGCGAGGATCCCGAGCCCGCCCGCGTTCGTGAGCACGGCCACCCGGCGGCCGCGCGGCGCAGGCTGGCTCGAGAGCAGGCCGGCCACGTCGACGAGCTCGTCCAGCGTAGCCGCGCGGATCACGCCCGCCTCCCGGAAGAGCGCGTCGACCGCGGCCTCCGAGCCGGCGAGCGCGGCCGTGTGCGAGCTCGCCGCCCGGGCACCGGACGCGGTCGTGCCGCTCTTCAGCGCGAGCACCGGCTTGCGGCGCGCGACGCGGTGCGCGAGCCGGGCGAAGCGCCGGGGATTGCCGAACGACTCGACGTACATCAGCACCAGGCCGGTCGCCTCGTCCTCCTCCCACCACTCGAGCAGGTCGTTGGTCGAGACGTCGGCCTTGTTGCCGATGGAGACGAACGAGGAGAGGCCGAGGCCGCGCTGGCCCGCCGCCTCGAGCAGCGCGAGTCCGAGCGCGCCGCTCTGGGACGAGAAGCCGATGTTGCCGGCCGGGATGCCGCGGCCCGCGAAGGTCGCGTTCAGGCTCACCGCCGCGGACGAGATGCCGAGGCAGTTCGGGCCGATCAGCCGGCCGCCGTGCGCGCGCACGAGCTCGAGCAGCCGCCGCTCGCGCTCCGCGCCCTCGCTGCCGACCTCGGCGAAGCCGGCCGAGATGACGACGATCGCGCGCACGCCCTTGCGCAGGGCCTCCTCGGCGGCGGACAGCACCGCCGCGGCCGGCAGCGCGATCACGGCCAGGTCGACCGGGTCGGGGATCTCCTCGACCGAGCGGTACGCGCGCACGCCGGCGACGGGCTCCCCGTCGCGGTTGACGGGATAGGCGGCGCCGGCGAACTCGCCCTCGACGATGTTGCGAAAGATCCGGCCGCCGATCGTCTCCCGCCGCCGGGACGCGCCGACGACGGCGACGCTCCGGGGCTCGAAGAACGGCCGCAGCGAGGCGGTCACGCCGACGTGGTCGCGTTCCTCGACGGCGGCCCGGTAGGCCTCGGTGGGCGCCAGGGGGAACTCGACCTCGATCGCGCCCTGCTCGAGGTGGCGCGAGACGCCGAAGCCGACGTGCTCGAAGACGTGGATCATGCGCGCGTTCTCGGGGAGCACGACTGCGACGAAGCGCTCGACGCCGACGGCTGCGGCGCGCGCCGCGAGCTGCTCGAGCAGCCGCGTGCCGATACCGCGGCCCTGGTGCGCGTCCGCGACGGCGAACGCGGACTCGGCGGCGGTGGGGTCGCGGAGCCGCACGAAGCTCGCGCAGGCGACGATCTCGCCGTCGAGCTCGCCGACGAGCGCGCCGCGCGAGTCCCAGTCGGGGTCGAGCATCGGCTCGAGGAGCCGGGGCGTGATCGCCGCCGCTCCGTGGAAGCGCATGCGCCTGGACTCGGGCGAGAGCCCGGAGAAGAAGGCGGTCAGCGCCTCGAGGTCCGCGGAAAGAGGCGGGCGCAGCCGGAGCGTCGTCCCGTCGCGCAGGATGACGTCGACTGCGTCCGCCACTGGGGCCTCGATCATACGGCCCCTACTTCCTCCAGCGCCTCGGCCGCCGGCAGGTGCACCGGATGGCCGGTGAGGACGACCTTGAGCGCGTGCGTGCTCGCCGCGTCGGCGAAGACGTCGTACGCCTCCATCGCCTCGCCGAGCTCGAAGCGGTGCGTCGCGAACGGCGTCGGGTCGAGCCGCCCGCCGGCGATCAGCTTCATCAGCTCGGGGGTCGTGAACGTGTCGACGAGACCCGTCGTGATCGTCACGTCCTTGATCCAGAGCTTCTCCAGGTGGAGCGTCGCCGGATGACCGTGGACGCCGACGTTGGCGACCCGGCCGCCCGGGCGGATCAGCTCGGTGCAGAGCTCGAACGTCTCGGGGACGCCGACCGCCTCGATCGCCACGTCGGCGCCGAGGCCGTCCGTCAGCTCCATCACCTTCGCGACCGCGTCCTCGGCCCCGTTCTCGATCGCGACGTCGGCGCCGAAGTCGAGCGCCTTCGCGAGGCGGGCGGGGGAGAGGTCGATCGCGACGATCGTGGCCGGCGTGAACAGCTTCGCGGTCAGGATCGCCGCCAGCCCGATCGGGCCGGCGCCGACGATCGCGACCACGTCGCCCGGCTTCACGCGGCCGGCGAGCACGCCGACCTCGTAGGACGTCGGGAGGATGTCCGCGAGGAACAGCACCTGCTCGTCGGTGAGCTCGTCCGGCACGTGATGGAGGGACGTGTCCGCGAACGGGATCCGGGCCAGCTCGGCCTGGACACCGTCGATCGTGTGCCCGAGGATCCAGCCGCCGCCGCCCGTGCAGAGGCCGTAGTGGCCCTCCTTGCAGAAGCGGCAGCGCCCGCAGGCGGTGATGCACGAGACGAGCACGCGGTCGCCCTCGGCGAACTCGGTCACGGCCGAGCCGGTCTCGACGACCGTCCCGACGGCCTCGTGGCCGAGGATCGTCCCCGGCTGCACCTCCGGCACGTCGCCCTTGAGGATGTGCAGGTCGGTGCCGCAGATCGTGGAGGTGTCGATGCGGACGATCGCATCGGTGGGGGCGGCGAGCGTCGGATCCGGGACGACGTCCAGGGTCCGCTCGCCGGGCCCGTGGTAGACGAGCGCTTTCATCGTGGCTCCTTTCGTCGCTCTCCCGGGAAGCGTCGCCGCGCGGGCCCGGGAGGGCATCAGCGGGCGCCGTGATCGGGCTGCGGTTTTCCCGCAGCCCGGCCTCAGCGCCCGCTGTCTCCGTCTAGCGGACGGTGACGACGAGCCGGAGCAGCCAGTCGGGCCCCAGCGTCTCGACCTCCTTCATGCCGGGCATCTCCGCGATGCGGGTCTCGAACCGATACACGCCCGGCCGGCGGAAGACGAGCGTCGTGCGCTGGTTCATCGCCATCAACCGGCCGGTGGCGACGCGTGTGCCGGCCTTCTGCACGATCCGGTGCATGTCGACGTCCTGGTTCACGACGGTGAGCCGTCCGCCCCGCCGCAGCGTGACCCTGGCGGTCGGATCCGACCGGGTCCCGGTCGTCCAGACGTGACAGCCGCGCTGCGCGTGGCGGATCCAGACCGTCGGCTGCGTCGTCCCTTGAACGAGCATCCCCGGGCCCTTGCCGGGCACGGGCGCCGGCCCGTGGGCGGCGGCCGCAGCGACGGCAACGAGACTGGTAGCTCCGATGAGCATGAGTGTCTTCATTCCAATCACCTCCTCGTCGTACCTTCGTCCGGATCCGGAGCGCCGCCAACGGCGGAAGTGCGCACTCCCGCTGCCGGAAAGTGCGCGTGTTCGGCTCTCAGGTCGGGCGGGCTCGACCTACCCGTTCGGACGGGGCGCCTCGACCAGGCGCCGGCCGACCGCGTACGCGGCCGCCTGCGACCTGTTCTTCAGGTGCAGCTTCGCGAGGATGTTCTTGACGTGGAAGTGGACCGTGCTCTCGGCGATGTGGAGCGCGGCCGCGATCTCGCGGTTGGTCGAGCCCGCCGCGATCAGCTCGAGCACCTCCTGCTCGCGCGGCGTGAGCCCGGTTCGGTCGCTTCCGGCCGTCTCGCCCCGGGCGCGCCGGCCGAACTCGTCGATGATCTTGAGCGCGAGCGAGCTCGCGAGCGGAAGATGACCCTCCGCGAGGCCCCCGAGCATGCGGCCGAACTCTTCGCTGGACATGTCCTTGAGGAGATAGCCGTCGGCGCCGCTCTTGATCGCCTCGAAGAGATCGCTGTCGTGGTCGGAGACGGTGACCATCACGATCTTGGTCTCGGCCAGCTCGGACTTGATCACGCGCGTGGCCTCGAGCCCGGAGCACCTGGGCATCGTGATGTCCATGAGGATCAGATCGGGGCGCAGCTTCCGGGCGAGCTCGATCGCCTCGGAGCCGTCGCTCGCCTCGCCGACGACGTGGAAGCCGAAGGCGCGCAGCAGGCTCGCGATTCCGGCCCGCACCAGCGCGTGGTCGTCAGCCAGCAAGACGCGCATGCCGCGTCTCCCATCTCGCCTCGACCGGGACGTCGACGACCACCCGGGTGCCCTCCCCCGGCGCCGAGACGATCTCGAAGAGCCCGCCGATCGCCTCCGCGCGCTCGCGCATGGTCTGGATCCCGAAGTGGGGCCAGCCCGTGCGCCGTTGCGATCCCGGAGCGAAACCGCTGCCGTCGTCGGCGATCTCCACGCGCAGCCGGTCGTCCTCGACCGAGAGCGTGACCGTGGCCTGCTCTGCCCGCGCATGCTTGCGCACGTTCGCCACCGCCTCCTGGACGATCCGCAGCAGCTGGATCTCGGCCGTCTCGGGCAGCTCCGCCAGCTCGGCTCCGTCCGCGACTTCCAGACGCAGCTCCGTCCCCGCGAGCAGGCCGTAGTCGGCGAGGTAGTCGCGCAGCGACTGGATCAGGCCCTGCCGGGGACGGCGGAGGCCGAGGATCGCCTGGCGGACGTCCCGGTACGCGTGGCGCGCGGCCATCTCCATGACGGCGAGCTCCGCCTCGGCGTCGCCGAGGCGACCGGACGAGAGCAGGGCCCTGATGGCGACCGTCTGCGTGTTCACGTAGCCCAGCACCTGGGCGAGGCCGTCGTGGAGCTCGCGCGCGATCCGCTCCCGCTCCTCGAGGACGGCCCGGTCGAGCACGCGCGCGTGGAGCCTCGCGTTCTCGACGGCGAGCGCGATCTGCTCCGCGATTCCCTCGAGCAGCCGCTCCTCGGCGCCCGGGGCGTCCTGCGCGACCCGCAGCAGGCCGAGGCGCTCCTCGCCGCGCTGGATCGGCAGGCTCCGCATGGGCAGGTCCGGCTCGCCGCGGCCGGCGGAGAGGACGGGACGGCCGTCCTCGATCAGCCAGACCTCGGCCGCCCCGGCCGCGGTCGCCTCCACGAGCGCGTCGAGCGCCGCCTCGAGCACGTCGGAGAGCCGCCCGGGGGCCTGCTCGGCCCGGCCGACCGCGAGGAGGGCCGCAAGCTGCCGGTTTCGCCGGAAGATCTCGCGCTCGAGCCTGCCGATCAGCCCGAAGATGGCGAACGAGAACGCCGAGACCGCGGCGGAGAGCGCCAGCAGCAGGTAGATGAAGCCTGGGAAGTGGTGGAGCTCCTCGTGGAAGGGGCCCCGGAGCAGGTACCCCACGAGCGCGAGCACGGCGATCGGCGCGCCGATCGCCAGCCACCGCAGACGGACGAGCTCGGGCGAGAGGCGCTCCGACTTGGTGCTCATGGTCACGAAGGATGGGCACGCGCCGCGCCCGTGCCATCCGGCCCGTCACGCATGCCGGGTACGGCAAAGCCGCAGTGCCGGGACCGCGCTGTCCCGGCACTGCGTGCCTCGTGCCTCGCTCAGTGAGTGGCCGAGCCGGTCGGCTCGCCGACCTTCAGCAGCCCGACCATGCCGAGGTCGACGCTTGCGAACGAGTGGCTGACGAAGGGGTAGATCCCCGGGTCCGGGATGCGCATCTCGAACACCGCTCCGCCGCCCGCGGGCACCGGGAACGTCTGCACGCCCTCCAGCGCGTGGGCCGGGTTCATGTCCTGGAACGGATAGACCTTGTCGAAGATCGTCCCGACGACGTGGAAGTCGACGTCCAGGCTCGGGCCGGCGGCGACGACGTAGAAGCGGACGAGGTCGTTCGGCTCGGCGGTCAGCGGATGCGTCGCGTACTGGCCCGCGTAGCCGTTGAACGTCACCCAGTCGGGCAGCTGCGCGTGGGCCTTGGCAACGTCGTAGGCAGCGGGCTCGGCCAGGCCGTCGCCGTCGAGGTAGAACTCGCTGCCGACGAGGACGTACTCCTTGTCGGCCTTCGGCAGCGGCTTCGCGGGCGAGACGACGATCGCGCCGTACATCCCGTTCGCGATGTGCGCGAGCACCGGCTTGGTGCCGCAGTGGTACATGTAGACGCCGGGGTCGCCGGCGACGAACTCGTACGACAGGGACTCGCCGGGGGCGACGTCGCGGAAGGCGACGTCGGGGGCGATCCGCGCGGCGTGGAAGTCGATCGAGTGCGGGATCGCGCCGCCGTTCACGAGCGTCATCCGAACGGTCTGGCCCTCGCGGACGTGGACGATCGGGCCGGGGACACCGCCCTCGAAGCCCCAGGCGGTGTACTTCACGCCCGGCGCGATCTCGACGGTGACGTCCTTCAGGACCATCTTCACCTCGACGACGTCGCCGGCGGGGACGGCCGGCAGTTCGGCCGAGTAGGGCTCGTGCGCCTTGGCCAGCTCGTCGGCGTTGACCGGCTTCGCGCCGGCGAAGCTCGTGAGCGCGCCGGAGGCGTGGGTGCCCTCGGCGGCGGCGGGGGTGGTCGTGGCGGGCGTGGCCTGCTTCTCGTCGCGGGCCGTCGAGACCGCGTCGAGGGAGAAGATCACTGCGGTGAAGGCCGCGAGGGTGGCGGCCAGGACGAGGACTACGAGTGTCTTGGTCATTCGCCGGACGGTACTGGCGGCCCGGCGCTGCGCCCTCCGGGGGAGACCGGATTCGGTTGCGGCTTTCCCGTAGCGTTCAGCCGGTCGCGCGCGGGGCCGAGATCGCGGTCCACGCGGTTCCGAGCAACGCGATCACGAGCAGCCGGAGCCAGTCCTCCCACGAGCTCTGCCAGACGGCCAACCCCAGCGCCCACGGCAGGATCGCAATCCACGTCAGGATCTCCAGCGCGAGCGGCAGGCCCGTCAGCCAGCGCCAGATCTCCGCGAGCGTCTCCGGCGAGACGATGAGGAGCGTGGAGAATGCGCTCGGGGCAGTCACGGATCGGGCCTGCCCGGAAGTACGGAGCAGTAAGGTGCCGCCGTGCGGATCTGCCTGATGGTCGAGGGCCAGGAGGGCGTCGGCTGGGACGAGTGGCTCGCGCTCGCGCGGACGTGCGAGGACGCCGGGCTGGCGGGGCTCTTCCGCTCCGACCACTACAGCTCCACGATCGCAACCGCCGACCGGGGCTCGCTCGACGCCTGGGCGACGCTGGCGGCGCTCGCGGCGCGGACGGAGCGGCTCCGGCTCGGGACCATGGTCTCGCCGGTCACGTTCCGGCACCCCGCGAACCTGGCGCGCATCGTCGCGACGGTCGACCACGTCTCGGGCGGCCGCGTCGAGCTCGGCATGGGAGCGGGCTGGATGGAGCTCGAGCACAGGCAGAACGGCTTCCCGTTCGGCGAGGCGGGCTGGCGCGTCTCCCTGCTCCGCGAGCAGATCGAGATCGTCGTCCGCCAGTGGACGGAGGACGAGTTCTCGTTCGAGGGCGAGCACTACCGGCTCGAGGCGAGCCGGGCCCTGCCGAAGCCGGTCCAGCGGCCGCACCCGCCGCTGATCGTCGGCGGCGGCGCAAAGCGGGGAACGCTCGAGCCGGCGGTGCGCTGGGCGGACGAGTACGACACGACCTTCGCCTCGCCCGACGACATCCGCGCCCTCCGCGCGAAGCTCGACGCGGCCTGCGAGCGGGCCGGTCGCGAGCGGCCGCTGCGGCTGACGCTGATGACGACGACGGTGATCGGCGCCGACGAGGCCGAGCTGCGCGAGCGCGTGCGCTCGTTCCTCGCGCGGGTCGGCCGCGAGGACGATCCCGACGCCTGGCTCGCGGAACGGCGGGGCGCGAGGCTCGTCGGCACGGTCGACGAGGTGCTCGAGCTGCTCGGGCGCTACGCGGAGGCTGGGCTGGACGGCGCCTACCTCCAGCACCTCGACCACGCCGACCTGGACCTGGTGCGGCTGATCGGGGCGCGGGTCGTCCCGGCCATGTCGTGAAGCTCGCCGGGGCCGTCTGCCTCGTCACCGGCGCGTCGAGCGGGATCGGGCGCGCGACCGCCGCTGCGCTCACGGCCCGGGGCGCGCGCGTGATCGCGCTCGGGCGGGACGCCGAGCGGCTGGCGGGCGTCGGCGAGCGGCAGGTCGTCCACGATCTCGTCGAGCCGCTCGCCGAGGATCTCGGACCCGTTGACGTGCTCGTGAACAACGCGGGCATCGGGGAGACCGACGATGTCCAGCGGCTCGTCGCCGTGAACCTCGTCGCGCCGATCCTCCTGACGCGCGCGCTGCTGCCGGGGATGCTCGAGCGCGGGCGCGGCCATGTCGTCAACGTCGCCTCGATCGCCGGCTTCGTGGGCCCGCGCGGGGAGGCGGTCTACGCGGCGACGAAGGGCGGGCTGATCGCGTTCAGCGAGAGCCTCCGCTACGAGCTGCGCGGCACCGGCGTCGGCGTCACGCTCGTCGCCCCGGGCGTGATCGCGACCGAGTTCTTCGAGCGGCGCGGGACGCCCTACGCGCGGCGCTGGCCGCGGCCGATCGCGGCCGAGCGGGTGGCGGAGGCGATCGCGGACGCGATCGAGCGGGGACGCGACGAGGTCTTCGTCCCGGCCTGGCTGGGCGCCGTCGCCCGGTTCCGGGGACTCGCACCGGGACTCTTTCGGCTGCTGGCCGCACGCTTCGGGTAAGCGTTCAGGTGCCCTCCGCTGGTTCAGGCGAGCGCGGGGATGGGGTCGCC
>JBBDQR010000115.1:0-15250 GCA_040905885.1 Gaiellaceae bacterium
GTCCCAGCGGCGCGGCCGGGGGACGCCGTGGACGCCCGCGTGGTCCCAGGGCGGGTGCCCGCCGGCGGGCCGGTCGACGAGGCCTCCCTCCTCGGCCAGCCGCTCGTGGAGCGGCTTTCGCCGCCGGAAGGGCATGGTGGCGGGCCCGTCAGGCGGGCTCGATCAGGCCGTAGCCGCCCGCCTGCCTGCGGTAGACGACGTTGATCTGGTCCGAGTCCGCGTCACGGAAGACGAAGAAGTCGTGGCCGATCAGCTCGAGCTGGAGCACGGCCTCCTCGGGCGTCATCGGCTTCACGGCGAACTGCTTCGTCTTGACGATCTGAGACGTGGTCTCCTCGGGTGCCACGGCCGGACCTCCCTGCTCGGCGTTCGCGTTCGCCCGCTGCGCGCGACGGCTTCGCCGGTCGCGGTAGTGCTTCACCTGGCGCAGGAGCTTGTCGGTCAGCTGGTCGATCGAGGCCTTCATGTCCGGCGAGGCCTCCCGCGCGCGGAGCACGGGGCCCTTGGTCCAGACGGTGGCCTCGGCCACCTGGTTGGCCGCGATCGACGGGTTCCGCTCGACTGCCAGCTCGATCTCGACGAGCGTCAGCTCGTGGAGCCGCCCCTCCAGCTTGCGCAGCTTGTGCTCGGCATAGCTGCGGATCGAGTCGCTGACCTCGACGTTCTTGCCCTTCACCTGAAGTCGCATTCGCTCTCCTCGGGCAGCGGGACTCTCTCCGCACTCTAACCGTTCTCAGCGGCGCCGAACCGTCCTGGCAAAGGCAACCACGTCGACGTGGCGAGCCCCTGCGCGCAGGAGAGTACGGGCCGCCTCCGAGGCGGTCGCGCCGGTGGTGTAGACGTCGTCGACGAGCACGATTCGGGCCGGAGGCGCTCGGCAGCAGGCGAAGGCGCCGCGCACGTTCCGGCGGCGGGCCGGCAGCTCGAGTCCACGCTGCGGCGGTGCCGCCCGTGGCCGCTCGAGCAGCGGGACGGCAGGCAGCTCCCAGTCCGCGGCGAGGCCGGCGGCGAGTGCGGCCGCGGGGTGATGACCGCGCTTCAGGCCGCGGTCGGGGTCAGGCGGGACGAAGCTGACGACGGCGTCCGCTCGGGGCCGAGGGATCGTCTCCGCGACGAGAGCGACCGCGAACGAGGCCAGCCGCCGTAACGCGTGCTCCTTCCACGCCGCGACGAGCTTGCGGACACGCTCGTCGTACTCGACCGCCGCGCGGGCCGTTGCGAAGCCGAGCCGGCGGCCGGAGCACTCCCGGCAGCGGCGTACGGGCCACTGGGTCGGCGCGCCGCACCGGGCACAGAGGGGCTGCCGCACACGCGGGAGCGACTGCAGGCAGGCGGCGCAGAGCTCCACGCCGGGCAAGGCGCAGCAGGCGCAGCGGCGGGGCAGGAGGAGGTCGAGCAGCACAGAGCCACGGTACGCGGCGACCTGTCACGTGTCTGTGTCGGAAGCGTGCCGAATCAGTCGAGCGCGTACTCGGCGCGTACGGGCAGCCCCGCCCGGGCGCGCAGCCGGTTGTCCGCCTCGAGCAGCTGCGCCGGCGTGCCGATGTCGTGCCAGGCCCCTGGGAGCGCGTAGCCGTAGACGGGCTCGCGCGGGTACAGCCAGGCGATGAGGTTGCCCGGCTGGTCGGCTGGGTTCCCCTCCGCCAGGTACTCCTCGACGAGACTCAGGTGCCCGCGGTGGAAGACGTACGTCGCGGTGGCCGCGAGCGTGCTCTGCGGCTCGGCGGGCTTCTCGACGAAGCCGACGACGCGCTCGTCCGCGGCGAGCTCGACGACCCCGTACTGGCGAGCGAGCTCCCGGTCGCCGACGTCGTAGACGGCGAGGGCGCTCGCAGCCCCTTTGCCGCGCCACCAGGCGACGTAGTCCGCGAGCGAGGCGTCGAGCAGGTTGTCGCCCGCGATCACGAGCAGATGGTCCGCGGCGAGCACGGTGCGCCCGAGCACGAAGCGCAGGTCGCCGACCGCGCCGAGGCGGTCGTCGTTCGAGGTCGTGCCGTCGTCGTGGACCGTGACTCCGCCGCGTGTCTCGGCCCAGTCGGCGAAGGCAGGCGCGTAGCGCGCATTCGCGACGACGTGCAGCTCACGGAGCTCCGGGATCTCCTGAAGCTTGTCGGCGATCCAGTCGAGCATCGGGCGGCCCCCGACCGGCAGGAGCTGCTTCGGGACCCGGTCCGTGAGCGGGCGCAGCCGGGTCGCGTAGCCGGCGGCCAGGACGAGCGCGTTCACGCGGCGGTGACTGCGCGGGGAAGTGACTCGGCGTAGGGCTCCCGGTGGACGCCGAGCTCGGTGACGATCGCGGAGACGAGCTCCGCGGGCGTCACGTCGAAGGCTGGGTTCCGGGCCGCGAAGCGCGTCGTCAGCTCGGCTCCGTCACGCTCCTCGATCGGGATCTCGGCGCCGGTGGGCGTGAGCGGGTCGATCGTCGAGGTGGGCGCGACAACGTAGAGCGGAAGCCCGTGGTGTCGGGCGAGGACGGCGAGCGCGTAGGTGCCGATCTTGTTGGCGGTGTCGCCGTTGGCGGCGATCCGGTCGGCGCCGGTGACGACGCAGTCGACCTCGCCCCGAGCCATCAGCGAGCCGGCCGCCGAGTCGGCGATCACCGCGTGCGGGATGCCGAGCCGGTCGAGCTCCCACGCGGTCAGCCGGCTGCCCTGCAGGAGCGGCCGCGTCTCGTCGGCGAAGACGAAGCGGACGAGCCCGTCCTCCCAGCCGCGGCGGATCGCGCCGACGGCGCTGCCGTAGCCGCCGGTGGCGAGGCCGCCCGCGTTGCAGTGCGTCAGGACGCGCGACCCGGGGGCGAAGAGCGCGGCCGCGTGGCCGGCCATCCGCCGGCAGCGGTCGAGCTCCTCCTCGTGCAGCCTGCGGGCGCGCTCGGCGGGGTCCGGCGCGGCGCTGACCTCGGCGAGGGCCCAGGTCAGGTTGACGGCGGTCGGACGGGATGAGGCGAGGACGCGAGCGGCCTGCTCCAGATCCTCGCCGTTGCGGGCCGCGAGCGCGTAGCCGTAGGCGGCCGCGATCCCGATCGCGGGCGCGCCGCGCACAGCGAGCGTGCGGATCGCGTCGGCCACCTCGGCGGCCGAGCGGCACTCGAGCTCGACCTCCTCGTCGGGAAGGCGGCGCTGGTCGAGGAGGACGACGCGGTCGTCCTCGAGCCGGACGATCTCGTGCGGGGCGAGCTCGCGGCCCACGATTTTCATCCCGTCCCTAACCCCCACCCGCCCACGGGGTTGGGGACGCTAGCGGCCCCGATGTCGCCGGAGTGTGCCGGCTGTGCTCCGAAAGCGAACGCCGGCGGCGGGCCGAGGCTACGTGCCCTCCTGCCACGAGGCGAGGTAGCGCTCCTGCTCCTCGGTGAGCGTGTCGATCTCGAGCCCCATCGTCGCCAGCTTCAGCCGCGCGATCTCACGGTCGATCTCGCTCGGCACCGGGTACACGCGCCGCTCGAGCTCCGCGGCGTTCTGCACCGCGTACTCGAGCGAGAGCGCCTGGTTCGCGAAGGACATGTCCATCACCAGCGCCGGATGGCCCTCGGCTGCGGCCAGGTTGACGAGCCGCCCGTCCGCCACGAGATAGATGCGCCGGCCGTCGGCGAGCGTGAACTCCTCGACGAGCTGCCGCGCCTCGCGGGTCTCGACCGCCAGCGCGCGCAGCGCCGGGATGTCGATCTCCACGTTGAAGTGCCCGGTGTTGGCGAGGATCGCGCCGTCCTGCATCCGCTCGACGTGCTCGCCGCGGATGATCGACTTGTCGCCGGTGGCCGTGCAGAAGATGTCGCCGACCGCGGACGCGCGCTCCATCGACATCACCTCGAACCCGTCCATCGCCGCCTCGAGCGCCTTCAGCGGCTCGACCTCGGTCACGATCACGTGCGCCCCGAGCCCGCGCGCCCGCTGGGCGACGCCCTTCCCCACCCAGCCGTAGCCGGCGACGACGAACCGCTTGCCGGCGAGCAGGACGTTCGTCGCGCGGATGATCCCGTCGATCGTCGACTGGCCGGTGCCGTAGCGGTTGTCGAACATGTGCTTCGTCAGCGCGTCGTTGACGGCGATGATCGGGAAGCCGAGCGCGCCCTCCCGCTCGAGCGCCTTCAGCCGGATGACGCCGGTGGTCGTCTCCTCGGTGCCGGCGATGATGTCGCCGAGCTGCTCGCGCCGGTGCGAGTGGAGGACACCGATCACGTCGGCGCCGTCGTCCATCGTCAAGTGCGGCCGGTGGTCGACGGCTGCCTCGATGTGCGCGTAGTACGTGTCGTTGTCCTCGCCCTTGATCGCGAACACGGGCACGTCGTACTCGGAGACGAGCGCGGCGGCCACGTCGTCCTGGGTGGAGAGCGGGTTGGAGGCGCAGAGCACGACGTCCGCCCCGCCCGCCTTCAGCGTCCGCATCAGGTTCGCGGTCTCGGTCGTGACGTGCAGGCAGGCGGAGACGCGGTAGCCGGCGAGCGGCTGCTCGGCCTCGAACCGCTCGCGGATCTCCGCGAGCACGGGCATCTGCCGGTCGGCCCACTGGATGCGGCGCATGCCCTCGGGGGCGAGGGAGAGATCCTTGACGTCGTGGCGCTTGGTCGTGGCCATTGCTTCCTCCGGAGTCTAGATGTCGATGTCAGGCGGCCAGGAGCCGCTCGTGCTTGCGCTGCTCCCACTCGACCCAGGCCGGCGCGGTATCCGTGCCGGCGAGCCAGGAGTCCACGGCGGCGCGCACCGCCGGCTCTCGCCGCAGGCGGGCGGCGAAGGCCACATCGGTCAGCTCCACGGCGAACGCGCGTCGCAGCCCCCGCAGCGCGCGCAGCTGGTTCAGCTCGCGGATCCCGTAGAGCCGGTACCGCGATGACGAGCGTGAGGGGACGACGAGGCCGGCCCGCTCCAGATACCGGAGCATCCGCGGCGACCACCCCGTCCGGGCCGCCGCCTCGCCGACCGTGAGCCCGTCCACGGACCAGACCTTAACACAACCGTGTCAAGCTACGCCCGCGGGCCCTCGTGGCGCGGCAGGCCGTCGTCAGGGAGCGTCTCCCACGAGGCCAGCGAGCGGACGTAGGTGTGCGCCTCGAGCCGCACCTCCACGGGCTCGTCGAGCGCGCTGAGCCGGACGCTCGTCCACTCCGAGGCGGGCCAGCCGGCGCCGAAGAGGTTCGACCCGCAGACGCCGCAGAACGACTTCGCCGTTCCCTCGGCGGGCTGGAACGTGCGCACGTGCTCCTCGCCCGCGAGCAGCCGGATCGCGCTCGTCCGGGCGCGACCGCTGACGGTCCCGGCGCCGCCCGAGATCTTCTTGCAGTTCGTGCAGTGGCAGACCCCGGCGCCGACGAACGGCTCGGTGACCTCGAAGCGGACGGCGGCGCAGAGGCACTGCCCGGTCATCAGGGCCCCCACGGAATGCGAAGCATTTCGTGGGGAATCATGGCTCGGACGTGCCTTCGCGCCCGTACTCGTCCTCGAGCCGGACGACGTCGTCGAGGTGCGGCGTCGAGACCTCGATGATGGTCGTGTCCTCGAGCGCGGTCACCCGGTGCACCGTGCCCGGGCGGTAGCGGAAGGCGGCGCCCGGGCCGATCACCTCCTCGGCGAGCACGGCCTGGCCGATCTGGCCGAGCTCGAGCCTGGCGCGCCCCGACTCGACGTACCAGGACTCGTCCTTCTCGCGGTGGAACTGGAGCGAGAGCGAGTGGCCGGCCCGGACGAAGAGGATCTTGCCGACGTACGCGTCCGCGTGGGCCCAGATCAGCTCCCACCCCCAGGGCTTCTCCACCCTGCGCGGCTCGAAGGCGAACGGATCGAGCGTGTTCACGTTCGGGGAGGAGACCGGTCCGGTCATCGACCGGACGATCCTACGCCGCGAGGAACTCCGGATGTGAGCTCACGAACTCGGCCGCCAGGCGCAGCTGCTTGGGCGTGTTGACGGTCAGCCACGTGCCCTCGTGGCGCCAGCCGAGCAGCTTGCCCTCGGCGGCCAGCTCGGGGAAGGTCGTCTGCTCGTGGTCGCCTCGCTCGGGGAGGCGGGCGAGCGCCTCCTCGCCGAGCACGTAGACGCCGACGTTGACCCAGTACGGCAGTCGCGGGGACTCCCGGAAGCCGGTGACCGTGTCGTCGTCTGCGAGGTCGACGATCCCGAACGGCGACCGGAGCGGCGTCAGCGCGATCGTCGCGGCGGCGCCCCGCTCGAGGTGGCGGGCGAGCATCCCGCGCAGGTCGATGTCGAGCAGCTCGTCCCCGTTCAGGGCGAAGACCGGGCCCTCCTCTCGGCGCGCGGATGCGGCGAAGCGAAGCCCGCCGCCGCGGCCCAGCGGCTCGGGCTCGGCGACGGCGGCGATCTCGGGGCCGAGGCCGCCGAGGCTCGCCGTGAACTCCTCCTCCTTACCGGCGGCGCAGCTGACGATCACGCGTTCGACCCCGGCCTGCGCGAGCTGGCCGACCTGCCAGGCCGCGAGCGGCCGGCCCGCCACGTCGACGAGCGCCTTCGGCCTCCCGCCGGCCGCGTCGCCGAGTCGCTCGGCCTTCCCACCGGCGAGAATGATCGCCTCCATCAGTGCCCGCTCAGGTGACAGTCTCGCGTCTCTGGCGAGCGAAAAGCAAGCAGCTCAAGGACGCAGGGAGCGCTCGTAGCTGAAGCTACGGGCGCGACTGAGGACGCCGAGATGCGCCGCTTTGCAGCCGCCAGAGGCGCACTGACTGTTGCCTGAGGGGGCACTTACTCGAGGACGCCCTGCGGCACGACGTCCGGCGCGCCCCGGCCCATCCCCTCGTAGAGGAAGCCGGCGCGCCTGGCCTCCTCCGGGTCGAGGAAGTTGCGGCCGTCGAGCAGCAGCGGACGGCGCATCGCGCCGGCGAGCGCGGGCCAGTCCTCGCCCGCGAGCTGCGGCCACTCGGTCACGATCACCGCCGCGTCCGCTCCCGCCACCGCCTCGAGCGGCGTGTCGCACTGGCGCAGCGACGGCATCGCCGCCCGGGCGTCGGCGACCGGGTCCCACCCGCGCACCTCGGCGCCCTCCGCGATCAGCCGGGACGCGAGCACGATCGCCGGCGCCTCCCGCATGTCGTCGGTGTTCGGCTTGAAGGCCAGACCGAGCAGCGCGACCTTGGTGCCGTTCAGCGAGCCGAGGTACCGCTGGAGCTTCTGCACGATCCGCCGCTTCTGGAGCTCGTTCACCTCGATCACGGCCGCGAGCAGCTGGAAGTGATAGCCCTTGTTGCCGGCGAGCTGCTTCAGCGCCGAGACATCTTTTGGGAAGCAGGAGCCGCCGAACCCGATGCCGGCGCGCAGGAAGTGCGGGCCGAGCCGGTGGTCGAGGCCCACGCCGCGCGCCACGGCGGTCACGTCCGCGCCGACGAGCTCGCAGACGTTGGCGATCTCGTTGATGAAGCTGATCCGCGTCGAGAGGAAGGCGTTCGAAGCAAGCTTGACCATCTCCGCGGAGGCAACATCCGTCCGCACGACCTCCGCCTCGATCCCCTCGTGGAGCCGCTCGACGGCCTCGGCGTCGGCCTCCTCGAACGCGCCGATCACGATCCGGTCCGGGTGCATGAAGTCGTGGACGGCGTTGCCCTCCGCCGTGAACTCGGGATTGGAGACGTACCCGACGTGCTTCAGCCCGCGCCCGTCGAGCGCCGCGCGCACCTTCTCGCCCGTACCGACTGGCACGGTGCTCTTCATCACGAGCGTGACCGGGCTCTCGATCCCCGGGAGCTCGTCCACCACCGTCCACACGCGCGAGAGGTCGGCGTCCCCCGAGGGAGTCGGGGGCGTGTCGACGCAGACGAAGAGGAAGTCGGCCCCGTCGATCGCCTCGCGGACGTCCAGGGTGAAGCGCAGCCGCTCCGAGTTCCGTGCGAGCAGCTCCTCGAGCCCCGGCTCGTAGATCGGCACCCGGCCGGCTTCGAGCTCCGCCACCTTCTCGGGGACGATGTCGCGGACGACCACGTCGTGGCCGAGGTCGGCGAAGCACGCCCCCGTGACGAGGCCGACGTAGCCGGCGCCGAAGATCCCGATCCGAGCCATGGCCGGCGAGAAGCCTACCTAGCGGCCTTTAAGGGGCCGTAAGCCCTTCGCGATCGCCAGCATCGTCTCGTTCGAGAGCTTGCCGAGCAGCGTGTTCGTCACCCAGTAGGTCGTCCCCTGGTCGTGGAGGACGACCAGCTGCAGCTTCGAGCCGGAGTAGTAGAGGTCGTAGCGCCGGCCCTTGATCGTGACCGTCTCGTTCGGGCCCTCCAGCGCCGGCGCGTCGCGCCAGCGGACCATCTGGATCCCCCAGTACTCGCTCCCGCCGGTCACGAACGTGAACCGCACCGTCGCGTGGCCGCCCATCTTGTAGACCCGCATGCCCTCCTCGGACGAGAGGCGGGACGTCTGCTCGATCACGGTGGGCACCTGGACGGGGAAGCGGAGCTGCTTCTGCGCCTCGCGCACGCTCGCGAGCGTCGCGTCGGGGTTGGTGACGACCGCGGGCGGGGTGCGCTCCGGTGTCTGGTCGACCGGCGCCGTGATGTTGCCGCCGAAGTTCCGCCCGAGGACGACGGCGACCATCGCGTCTCCGGTCAGGGGCTGGATCGCGACCGGCAGCGAGGCCGAGTCCACGTCGGTCTGGCCGCCGAAGACGCCGACGAGCTTCGCGGCCGCCCGCTTGGCCGCGGGCCGGGCGTCGTCGAAGTAGACCTGGGTGCGCAGGTAGTCCTGAGTGGGCGCGTTCGCGACGGCGCCGTTCGCCGGCTCCTGCGTCGCGTAGCCCTGCTGCGCGAGCTGGTAGGAGGCGTCGGCGGCCGCGCCCGGCACGCCGTTGCCGTTCAGCACGACGACGGTGGTCTCCGCGGGCTTCGGCGCGTTCGCCCGCGGCCTCCGCCCGAGCGCCGTGGCGGTGGCCTTCTCGGGCGCCTCGACATCGGGCCGCGAGAACTCGGACACCGCCCGGTCGACGCACTCCTGCGGGGCCGTGATCGCGCCGGCCGCCGTCTCCCCGTAGCAGTCGAGCTCGATCTTCGTCTGGAAGACGTGGCCGCTCGGGAGATCGAACGCGAACAGCCCCCAGCGCTGCACCGTGCGGCCGTCGATCTGGCCCTTGGCGCCGATCTCGAGGTTCTCCCGGACGACGCCGGTGATCTTGAACAGCTTGCCGATGGAGAACGAGCTCGTCACCGCCTGCTTGAACGCGTGGACGAAGAGCTGCTGGCGGGCGAGCCGGTAGAGGTCCGAGTCGGTGTGCCGGTAGCGGACGTAGGACAGCGCCTGCCGGCCGTTCAGCCTCTGGTAGCCGGGGTGGAGATCGATCTCGGCGTAGCCGGTCCCGGCGGGGTTGTAGTAGCGCCGGTCGACGTCCATCCAGACGCCCCCCAGCTTCGCCACCATCTGGACGAAGCCGACGAAGTTGACCGTGACGAGGTAGTTGATCGGGAGGCCGGTCAGGTTCTTCACGGTCTCGAGCGCGCCCTGGGTGCCGCAGGTGGTGAAGGCCTCGTTGATCCTCCCGGTGAACACGGGGCGGTCCGGGCAGACGATCGGGACGAGCAGGTCGCGCGGGAAGGAGAGGAGCGACAGCGCCCGCTGCTTCGGGTCGGCGCGCATCAGCAGCAGCGTGTCTGAGCGCGAGATGCCGCCGTCCGCGTCGACGCCCTTCTCGCGATGGTCGATCCCGACCACGAGCGCCGTCGCGGCTGCGTCGGGGAGCGGGAGATCCAGCCGCTCCTGCGCGATCTTCAGCTCGGGCGTGTGGGCCGTGATGTCCCGGACGCTCTGGTGGTAGTAGAGGTACAGGCCGCCCGTGAGCCCCACCGCGACGGTGACGATCCCGACGAGCAGCCACCCGAGCACGGCCGCCGCGATGCCGGCCGCGCTGCGGTCCCGCCTCGGCTGCCGGTAGCGCGTCAGCGTCTGCGGGAGCTGGAACGCGGGCGGCAGGACCGCGCGGCCGTTGCCGTTCGCGCCGGCGCCCCGTCCTATTCCTCGCTTCAGCGTCGTCCGCATACGTGCAGAAGCCCCGCGCGGTGCTTCGTCAGGAAACGATACCCGCGCTTTCGGCCGCCGGCTCGTAGGCGAGCCCGGGCCCGAGCCAGCGCTCCGCCTCGCCGACGGAGACGCCCTTCCTGCGGGCGTAGTCGCCCACCTGGTCACGCCCGATCCGCCCCACGGAGAAGTAGCGCGCGTCCGGGTGGTGCAGGTAGAGCCCGCTGACGCTCGCCGCGGGGAGCGTGGCGTACGACTCCGTCAGCTCGAAGCCGAGCTCGCCCGCGCCGAGCAGCGAGATGAGCTTGCCCTTCTCGGAGTGGTCGGGGCAGGCGGGGTAGCCGAAGGCGGGCCGGATGCCGTGGTAGCGCTCGGCGATCAGGTCCTCGTTCGAGAGCCGCTCCGCATGCTCGTACCACTCGCGTCGCGCCCGCTCGTGCAGGTACTCGGCGAACGCCTCGGCCAGCCGGTCGGCGAGCGCCTTGACCATGATCGCGCTGTAGTCGTCGTGCTCCGCCTCGAAGCGGGCCGCCTCCTCGTCCGCGCCGAAGATCCCGACCGCGAAGGCGCCGAGGTGGTCGCCCGCGGGGGCGACGTAGTCGGCGAGGCAGCGATTCGGCCGCGCGTCGGCGTGGTCGGCCTGCTGGCGGAGGAAGCAGAACCTCGTGCCGTCGGCGAGCACGACGTCGTCGAGCTCCCCGTGCGCCGGCCAGAAGCCGTAGACGCCGCGGGCAAGTAACACTCTGTTACTAACAATCTGGTCCAGGAGCGCTAAGGCGTCGTCGTAGAGCTCGCGCGCCTCCGGCCGCTCGAGGATCGCCGGGAACTTCCCCTTCAGCTCCCAGGCGTGGAAGAGGAACTGCCAGTCGATGTACTCGCGCAGGGTCGCCACGTCGGGCTCGATGACGCGCGCGCCCGTGAACTCCGGCCGGGGCAGGTCGTCGAACGACACCCGGTGGCGGCGCGAGCGGGCCTCGTCGAGCGGCAGCAGCAGCTTGCGGGTGCGCTCGGCGTGCTGCTCGCGGAGGCGCTCCTGGAGCTCGCGGTTCGACTCGTCGAGCGCCGCGCGCCGGACGGGGTCGAGCAGGTCGGAGACGACGCCGACGACCCGCGACGCGTCGAGCACGTGGACGGTCGGCTGCCCGTACTCGGGCGCGATCTTGACGGCCGTGTGCTGCTTCGAGGTGGTCGCGCCGCCGATCAGGAGCGGCAGGTCGAGCCCGCGCTTCTCCATCTCGCGCGCGACGCCGACCATCTGGTCGAGCGAGGGTGTGATCAGCCCGGAGAGCCCGACGACGTCGGCGCCCTCCTGCAGGGCGGTGTCGAGGATCGTGTCCGCCGGCACCATCACCCCGAGGTCGACCACTTCGTAGCTGTTGCAGCCGAGCACGACGCCGACGATGTTCTTGCCGATGTCGTGGACGTCGCCCTTGACCGTGGCGAGCACGATCTTTCCCCGCCCCCGGCCGTCCCCGGCGGCGCGCTCGGCCTCCATGAACGGCTCCAGGTACGCGACCGCGCGCTTCATCGCGCGGGCGGACTTGACCACCTGCGGCAGGAACATCTTTCCGGCGCCGAAGAGGTCGCCGACGACCTGCATGCCGCTCATCAGCGGCCCCTCGATCACGTCCAGCGGCCGCTCGTGCGCCTGCCGCGCCTCCTCCACGTCCTCCTCGATGAAATCGACGATCCCGTGGACGAGCGCGTACGAGAGCCGGTCCCCGACGGGTCGCTCCCGCCAGGCGAGGTCGAGCTCGCGGCGGGTCCCCTCGCCCCGGTAGCGCTCGGCAAGCTCGACGAGGCGCTCGGTCCCGTCGTGGCGACGGTTGAAGATGACGTCCTCGACGGCGTCGCGCAGCTCGGGCTCGACGTCCTCGTAGACGGCGAGCTGACCGGCGTTGACGATCGCCATGTCGAGCCCGGCCCTGATCGCGTGGAAGAGGAAGGCGGCGTGCATGGCCTCGCGGACGCGGTCGTTGCCACGGAAGGAGAAGGAGAGATTCGAGACGCCGCCGGAGATCCGCACGCCGGGGCACCGCTCCTTGATCAACGGGATCGCCTCGAGGAACGCCTTCGCGTACTCGTCGTGCTCGGGAATGCCGGTCGCGACGGCGAGGATGTTCGGGTCGAAGACGACGTCCTCGGGCGGGAAGCCGATCTCGTCGACGAGCAGGCGGTAGGCGCGCTCGCAGATCTCCACCTTCCGCTCGACGGTGTCCGCCTGGCCGCGCTCGTCGAACGCCATCACGACGATGCCCGCGCCCGCCCGGCGAACGGCACGAGCCTGCTCGAGGAACGCCTCCTCGCCCTCCTTGAGCGAGATCGAGTTGGCGATCCCCTTGCCCTGGATCACCTTCAGTCCCGCCTCGAGCACCTCCCAGCGGGAGCTGTCGACCATGATCGGCAGCCGCGCGACCTCGGGCTCCGTGGCGACCACGTTCAGGAACGTCGTCATCGCCTCGACCGAGTCGAGCAGGTCGGCGTCCATGTTGACGTCGAGCAGGTTCGCGCCGCCCCGCACCTGCTCCAGGGCGACCTCGACGGCCGCCGTGAAGTCGCCGGCCTCGACCAGCTCGCGGAACCGCGCGGAGCCGGTGACGTTCGTCCGCTCGCCGACGACGACGAAGCCCGTGTCGGGGCCGATCTCGAACGGCTCCAGCCCGCTCCAGCGCGTCGCCCGCTGTCTCTGCGGGACTTGTCTGGGGGACAGGCCCCGGGCCGTGTCCGAAATGGCCGCGACGTGCTCCGGCGTCGTGCCGCAGCAGCCGCCGACGACGTTCACCCAGCCCTCGTCCGCGAACTCCCGCAGCAGCCGGCTCGTCGTCTCGGGGCCCTCGTCGTAGCCGCCGAAGGCGTTCGGCAGGCCCGCGTTCGGGTGGCAGCTCGTGTACGTGTGCGCGAGCCGGGAGAGCTCCTTCACATGCGGGCGCATCTGCTCGGCCCCGAGGGAGCAGTTGACGCCGACGATGAACGGGTCGGCGTGCTCGATCGCGATCCAGAAGGCCTCCAGCGTCTGGCCCGAGAGCGTGCGCCCGGAGAGGTCGACGATCGTGACCGAGATCCAGAGCGGCAGCTCCGGAGCGGCCTCCTGGGCGGCGGCGATCGCCGCCTTGCAGTTGAGCGTGTCGAAGACCGTCTCGACGAGCAGGAGATCGACCCCGCCGTCGCGCAGGCCGCGGATCTGCTCCGCGTACGCGTCCTTGACCGCGTCGAACGTGACCGCGCGGAAGCCGGGCTCGTCGACCTGCGGCGAGAGCGACAGCGTCACGTTCAGGGGGCCCAGCGAGCCCGCGACGAAGCGCCCGCCCGCCTCGTCGGCGGCCTGCCGCGCCAGCCGGGCGCCCTCGACGTTCAGGTCGTAGACGGCCTCCTCGAGCCCGTAATCGGCCTGGCCGATCCGCGTGGCTGTGAACGTGTTCGTCGTCGTGATGTCGGCGCCGGCGGCGAGGTAGGCCCGGTGCACGTCGAGGACGACGTCCGGCCGCGTCAGGTTGAGGACGTCGGGGTCGCCGTTCAGGTCGCGCGGGTGCTCGCGGAAGCGCTCGCCGCGGTAGTCCTCCGGCGTGAGGCCCCGCTGCTGGAGCGTCGTCCCCCAGGCGCCGTCGAGCACGGCGATCCGTTCCTGCAGCAGTTCCTCGAGTCGTTCCCGTGCGGTCATCGTCCTCCGACTTCCCCAGAAAGTGCTTCGCACTTCCTGGGGGCCCCTTGGATTAGCCTGAAGAGACGCGGCCGGAGGGGCCACGGGCTCTTTAGGCGTTTGTTGACCCGGTCGCCAAGCTGCCGATCAAAGCTGTCCGGGATGACGTCCGGAATCGTACCGATCGCTCCCGGTGACGACGCTGCCGGTCAGGAGCCAGAGGACGTACACGAGCCAGGGGATCCCCCAGACCTCCGTCTGGAGGCCGATGGCGAAGACGGCCGCCTGCGCCGCCAGCAGCACGCCCGCCGCGACCCCGAGCGCGGATCCCGCCGGCCGCCGCGCCGCCCGGAAGAGCGTCAGCAGCGCGGCGCCGGCGAGCGCGAGCAGGGCGAGCAGCCCGGCCGCGCCGGTCTCGACGGCGACCGTCAGGTAGAGGCTCTCCCCCGCGGCGAAGTCGCCCTCGCCGAAGCGCTGGGCGATCTGCCCGCTCGTGCCGAGTCCGTGGCCCTGCGGGCGGTCGAGGAAGTTCTCGAAGCTGCGGCGGAGCTCGGCGAGGTGCTCGCGGGACGAGGAGTCCGAGAAGCCGCTCGTCGTCTCCAGCGGGCTCCCCGGCGGCAGCGGCCCCTCCTCGCGGGCGCGGCGCTCCTGGTAGGCCCTGTCCTCCGGGAAGAAGCGCGTCTCCGGGGCGACCGAGGTGAACCAGGCGGCCGTCGCCACGCTCGCGAGGAGCACGGCCGCGGCGCCCGCGAGCGGCCAGAGGCTTCGGCGCGCCAGCGCGAGGACGACCAGGGCGCCGACGAGGGCGAGCGCCGCGGCGCGGCTGAACGCGAGCAGGAAGGCGGCGAGGACGACGAGCGAGGCGGCGGCGAGCCCGAGCAGCGCGCGGCCGCGCACTCGCGGCAGCTCGACCACGGCGAGGATCAGGGCGACGGCCAGCATGTAGGCCGTCCCCAGCGGGCTCAGGTAGGTCGAGATCAGGCGGCGGAAGACGCCGTCGGAGAGGTTGAGGGCCCAGTTGTCGGGCAGGCCCGCCGGGCCGTGGAAGGCCGGGAAGTCGAGCTGCTCCGAGTAGTAGCCCTTCGCCCCCCATGCGCGCCAGTCGCCGATCGTCAGCCCGTAGTTCTCGACGAGGCCGACCACGGCCACGGCGACCGCCATGCCCATGCCGACCGCCGCCACTCGCCGCCACTCCCTCGCGCCGAGGACAAGGCAGCGGCCGAGCGCGTAGGCGGCGAGCGGCAGCACGATGCTTCGCAGCCCGTAGAGGCGGCCCTCGACCGTCGTGTCCGCCGGCAGGAACAGGTAGACGGCGGCGACGAGGGCGAGCGCGAGCGCCGCGAGGTCGAGCGCGACGAGCCGCGGCGGCAACCGGCGGGCGGCCAGCACCGAGAGCAGCGCCGTCCCGAGCAGGATCTCCTTCCAGGCCTGCAGCACCGTCAGCTGCCAGCCCTCCGCGCCCGCCAGCCAGAGGCCCATGAAGGCTGCGTTGTGGAACGCGAGCCCGACGAGGAACGCGTAGAGGGCGTAGAGCGGCCGCCGCCAGACGAGCCGGGCGCCCGCGGCGAGCAGCGGCGCGCCGAGACTGAAGACGACCCAGCTCATTCCGCAGGACGGTACAGTCGCCCACAGCCGTAGGCTTGACGGAGGCTCACAAAGAGCGGAGGCGCCGGCTGTGCCGGC
>JBBDQR010000115.1:15260-25217 GCA_040905885.1 Gaiellaceae bacterium
CCCCCCCCCGGCCCCGGGAGCATGAGCGTGCGACGGCACCAGCGCGACTGGGAGGAGCTGGCCGAGGTCGATCCGCTCTGGGCCGTCCTCTCCGATCCGGCGCGGCGTGGCGGCCGCTGGCAGCTGGACGAGTTCCTGGCCACCGGCGAAGCGGACGCCGAGCGCGTCCTGCGCGTCGCGGGCGGGCTCGGCCGGCCGGCGAGGCGGGGCCGCGTCCTCGATTTCGGCTGCGGCGTGGGCCGGGTGACCCGCGCGCTCGCGGCGCACTTCGAGGAGGCGGTCGGCGTCGACCTCTCGGCGCGCATGGTCGAGCAGGCGCGACGGCTGCACGCCGACGTCCCCAACTGCCGCTTCGAGACGCTCTCGCCGCTCGAGGAGGGCGCCTACGACCTCGTGTACTCGCGGATCGTCCTCCAGCATCTCCCCCGCGCGCGCGACGCGCTCGGGTACGTGGACGTGTTCCTGCGTGCCGCCCGGCCGGACGGGCTCGTCGTCTTCCAGCTCCCCGACGCGATCCCCCGGCGACGCCGGCTCGGGCTCCGGCGCCGCGCGTACGGCCTCTTGCGCGCGCTCGGCGTGAGCCCGCGCCGCCTCCACGCCCGCGGGCTCAGCCCGATTCGCGTGATCGGCGTCGCGCGCGAGGAGGTCGAGCGCTTCCTCGCAGCGCGGGGCGCGACGGTCGCACTGGCCGAGCCAGACGACGCGGTCGCGGGCCTGGCGAGCTTCCAGTACTACGTGCTACCGCGGCCGGCCACGCGAAGCTGATTCTCCGCGTGCGCGATCCGCTGCTCGAGCTGCCAGCGGTCGGCGGTGGACTCTCCCGCCTCCACGCGCTCCAGCTCCGCGCGGGCCGCCTCGAGCTGTCGCGTCGCCCGCTCGTCGTCGATCGCCTTGGCCTCGACGGCGTCGTCGACGAGCGCGATCGCCCGGTCGAGCTCCACCTTGAAGAAGCCCGGGCCGGTCGCGAACTCGACCACCACGTCGTCGTCCACGCTCTCGTAGACGCGCGTCGAGCCGGCCTTCAGCGTCGCCACGAGCGGCGCGTGCCTCGCGAGGACGCCGATCTCGCCCGCCGCGCCCGGGACGATCACCATCTCCGCCTCGCCCTCGAACGCCGGGCCCTCCGGGGTCACCAGCGAGAGGTCGAACTTGTTCCGGTCGGCCATTCAGTGCTCTTTCCGGCGGCGCTGTTGGACGCCTCGGTCGCGAGCACCGAGCCAGAAGCCGCACTCGTCCGCAGCCAAGGCAGGACGCCTTGGCAAGGGCGAGGGTGGACTCTGGCGCCGCGTGATCGCGGGCGAGGCGCCGACAAGTGTCGCCGGAACGAGCACTAGGCGGCGGCGACCCGCTCGCCCTTCTCCACGGCGTTCTCGATCGTGCCGACCATGTAGAAGGCCTGCTCGGGCAGCTCGTCGTGCTTGCCCTCGAGGATCTCCTGGAAGCCCTTGATCGTGTCCTCGAGCTTCACGTACTCGCCGGGAGTGCCGGTGAACTGCTCGGCGACGAAGTTGGGCTGGGAGAGGAAGCGCTGGATCTTCCGGGCGCGCGAGACGATCAGCTTGTCCTCGTCGGTCAGCTCGTCGATGCCGAGGATGGCGATGATGTCCTGCAGGTCCTTGTAGCGCTGGAGCACCTCCTGCACGCGCGTCGTCGTGTGGTAGTGCTCGTCGGAGACGACGCCCGGCTGGAGTGCGCGCGAGGTCGAGTCGAGCGGGTCGACGGCCGGGTAGATGCCCTGCTCGACGAGGATGCGCGAGAGGACGACCGACGAGTCGAGGTGCGCGAACGTGTTCGCCGGCGCCGGATCGGTGAGGTCGTCGGCCGGGACGTAGATTGCCTGCACCGAGGTGATCGACCCGGTCTGCGTCGACGTGATCCGCTCCTGCAGCTGGCCCATCTCGGTCGCCAGCGTCGGCTGGTAGCCGACCGCGCTCGGCATCCGGCCGAGCAGCGCCGACACCTCCGAGCCCGCCTGGACGAAGCGGAAGATGTTGTCGATGAAGACGAGCACGTCCTGGCCCTCGTCGCGGAAGTACTCGGCCATCGTCAGGCCGGAGAGGCCGACCCGCAGGCGCGCGCCCGGCGGCTCGTTCATCTGCCCGTAGACGAGCGCCACCTTGTCGATCACGCCCGACTCGGTCATCTCCAGCCAGAGGTCGTTGCCCTCGCGCGTGCGCTCGCCGACGCCGCAGAAGACAGAGACGCCGCCGTGCTGCTGCGCGACGTTGTGGATCAGCTCCTGGATGAGGACGGTCTTGCCGAGGCCGGCGCCGCCGAAGAGGCCGACCTTGCCGCCGCGGACGAACGGGGCGATCAGGTCGATCACCTTCAGGCCCGTCTCGAAGATCTCCATCTTCGCGGACAGGTCCTTGAACAGCGGCGGATCGCGGTGGATCGGCCAGCGCTCGACGTCGGCCGGCGGCTGGTCCTGCTTGTCGATCGCCTCGCCGACGACGTTCCAGAGCCGGCCGAGCGTCACCGGGCCGACGGGCACCGTGATCGGCGAGCCCGTGTCGACGACGTCCGTCCCGCGCGGGAGGCCGTCCGTGGAGTCCATCGCCACCGCGCGCACCCGGTCGTCCCCCAGGTGCTGCTGCACCTCGGCCACGAGCGTGCGGGCCGCCTGGCCGTCGGAGGCCGGAACCTCGATCTTGAGGGCCGTGTTGATCTCCGGCAGGCGCTCCGTGAAGAGCGCGTCCACCACGACGCCCTTGATCTCGAGCAGCTTGCCGACGTTCTGCGCGGTCTTCTCCTTGGCGGCCAAATGGTCTCCTGAGCGTGGTTGGCGGGCGTGGCGAGTGTATCGAGAGGGCCGCTACTCTGAGGCGCACATGCGGCGCCTGATTTCGCTGATTCTCGCCCTCGCAGCCGTCACGATCCTCGCCGGCTGCGGCGGCTCCGGGTCGGTTTCGCAGGACGAGTTCGAGCGCGACGTGGTCGCCGCGCGCGACCAGGTCGACGGCGCCCTCGCCCACATCACCGACAACCCCTCCGGCAAGGAGGAGCTGCTCGACCGGATGGACCAGTCGGCGGCCGAGATCGAGCGAGCGGCCGAGGAGCTCGACCGGCGCGAGGCGCCGGAAGGGCTCGACGACGAGCGCGTCGAGCTCGTCGAGTCGTTCCGCCAGCTCTCCGTCGACCTCTCCCAGACGGCGGAGCAGATCCGCCAGCCCGATTTCAGCGGCCTGCTCGAGGGGACGCAGGGCCTCAGCTTCCAGAGCTGGGTGGACGCGAACGACGTCCTGACAGAGCTCCGCGAGCAGGGATTCGACGTCCAGCCGCTCGGCCGCCACTAGGGCGGCGGCGCCGGCCGGCGTTAGCGGACGGTCGCCTCGCCCGAGCCGCGCGACCCCGGGGCGGTGTTCCGCTCGATCAGCGCCTGCTCGCGCTCGAGGTCGTCCTGCGTCTGGAAGTGGATGACCTGGAAGCTCGAGATCGAGGAGCCGTCCGGCCGGCCCTGGACGATCTGGGTGGCGACCCCGACGACCGCGAACGCCATCGCAGCCGCGACACCCGCCTGGAACCGTGTCGCCGCCATGCTGCGCCGGTAGCGGCGCACTGTGACGGCCGGCGCGGCCTCGAGCGCGGCGGCGCGCAGCGCCCGCGTGAAGGCGTGGACGTCGGCGCGGTAGCCGCGGCAATCCGCGCAGCGCAGGACGTGCGCGGCGAGCATCGCGCGCTCGAGCTGCGAGAGCTCGCCGTCGAGCTCCAGCGACACCTGGCTTCTCACACGCTCGCACGCGACCGGATGAGTGGTCGGGACCATCTATCCCCTATGACGCCAGATGAGGCGGACGGTTAGGGGAACGGGCTCGTTCAGAGTGCGCCCGAGCGAGCATCGTCGACGATCTTGAGCGGCCGCATCACCTCGGCGAAGTGGCAGGCGACCGGCTGGCCGGCGCCGCCGCGAGGCTCGAGCGGCGGCTCCACCTCCGCGCAGATCTCCTGAGCCTTCCAGCAGCGCGTGCGGAACCGGCAGCCCGAGGGCGGGTTGGCGGGGCTCGGAACGTCCCCCTCGAGCACGATCCGGTGGCGCTTGCCGCGGTGGTTCGGCGTCTCGATCGGCACCGCCGAGAGGAGCGCCTGCGTGTACGGGTGCATCGGCTCGTCGTAGATCTGGTGGCGGGTGCCGACCTCCATGACCTTGCCGAGGTACATCACCGCGACCCGGTCCGAGATGTGACGGACGACGGAGAGATCGTGGGCGATGAAGAGGTAGGTGAGGCCGAACTCCTTCTGAAGCTGCGCGAGCAGGTTCACCACCTGCGCCTGGATGGAGACGTCGAGCGCGGACACCGGCTCGTCGAGCACCATCAGCTCGGGGTTCAGCGCGAGCGCGCGCGCGACGCCGATCCGCTGCCGCTGGCCGCCGGAGAACTCGTGCGGGAAGCGGTTGCCGTGCTCCGGGCTGAGGCCGACGGTGCGCAGGAGCTCCTCGACGCGCAGGCGACCGCCGCGCCCCCGGTAGAGGTTATGGATGCGCAGCGGCTCCGCGACGATCTCGCGGACGGTCATCCGCGGGTTGAGCGACGCGTACGGGTCCTGGAAGACGATCTGGACGTCGCGGCGGACGGGGCGCATCTGGCGGCGCGAGAGCTTCGTGATGTCGCGGCCGTCGAGGACGATCTTCCCCTCGGTCGGGTCGACGAGGCGAATGATCGTGCGGCCGAGCGTCGTCTTCCCGCAGCCCGACTCGCCGACCACCCCGAGTGTCTCCCCGCGGCGGATGGCGAGGTCGACGCCGTCCACGGCGCGGACCCGGCCGACCGTGCGCTTGAAGACGCCGCTGCGGATCGGGAAGTGCTTGACGAGCCCCTCGACCCGGAGGAGCTCGTCCCCGTCGCGCGCGGTCTCCGCGACGGCCATCTCCGCCTCCAGCCGGGCCTCGCTCATGCGACCCCGGCGCCGAGCGGGGCCCGCTCGGAGGCGAGCTCCTCGGCGAAGTGGCAGGCGGACAGGTGCGCGCCCTCGACCTCGCGGAGCGGCGGCACCTCGGCGCGGCAACGCGTCCGTCCCTGCGAGAGCAGGCAGCGGGGGTGGAAGGCGCAGCCGGGCGGCGGCGTGACGAGGCTCGGCGGCTGGCCGGGGATCGGCTGGAGCCACTCCTGGTCGCCCTCGAGCTTCGCCAGGCTGTTCATCAGGCCGAGCGTGTACGGGTGCCTCGGGTTGTTGAAGATCGTGAAGACGTCGCCCATCTCGACCACCCGGCCCGCGTACATGACGACGACGCGGTCGGCGAGCTCGGCGATCAGGCCGAGATCGTGCGTGATCAGGATGATCGCGGCGTGCGTCTTCTCCTGCGCGGTCTTCAGCACCTCGATGATCTGCGCCTGGATGGTCACGTCGAGCGCAGTCGTGGGCTCGTCGGCGATCAGCACCGAGGGCTGGTTCGCGATCGCCATCGCGATCATCCCGCGCTGGCGCATGCCTCCCGAGAACTCGTGCGGATACTGGTCGATTCGCTGCTCCGGATTGGGGACGCCCACCAGGTCGAGGAGCTGGATCGTGCGGTCGCGCGCGGCCTCGTCCCTCGTCCCCGGATTGTGCGTCTTGACCGCCTCGGAGATCTGGTCCCCGACTGTGAGCACCGGGTTCAGCGAGGTCATCGGGTCCTGGAAGATCATCGCCATGTCGCCGCCGCGGATCGCCCGCAGCTCCCGCTTCGAGAGCTTCAGCAGGTCGCGCCCCTTGAAGACCGCCTCGCCCGAGACGACCTTCCCGGGCGGCTGCGGGATCAGGCCGAGCACCGACATCACCGAGACGCTCTTGCCGGAGCCCGACTCGCCGATGATCCCGAGCACCTCGCCGGCCTGCAGGTCGTAGCTGACGCCGGTGACGGCGTGGACGATGCCGTCCTCGGTGTCGAACTCGACGGTCAGGTCCCTGATCGAGAGGATCGACTCAGGCACGCACTCGCCTCTGGGTCGGATCGAGCGCGTCGCGGAGCCCGTCGCCGACGAAGTTGATCGCCAGCGCGACGACGACGATCACGAGCCCGGGGAAGGTCACGAGCCACCAGAGCCGGAACCCTTCGCTCTGCCCGGCGGAGATCAGGCTGCCGAGCGCGGGGTTCGGCGGCTGGATGCCGAAGCCCAGGAACGAGAGCGCGGCCTCGACGAGGATCGCCGAGGCGACGACGAGCGTCGCGTTGACGACGATCGGCCCGACGGTGTTCGGAAGCATGTGGCGGACGATGATCCGCGCGTCGCTCGCCCCGGCCGCCTTGGCCGCCTCGACGTACTCCTTCTCGCGGAGCGAGAGGAAGACGCCGCGGACGATTCGCGCGATCCCCGTCCAGAAGAGGAAGGCGAGGATCAGGCCGACCTTGAACGGGTCGCCAGAGCCGAAGAACGCGGCGGCGGTGAGGAGCACCGCCAGGCCGGGGAGGGTCAGGATCAGGTCGGTGAACCGCATCAGCAGGTTGTCGACCACGCCGCCGTAGTAGCCGGCGATCGCGCCGACGGCCGTCCCGAACACCGTCGACAGGCTCGCCACGAACAGCGCCACCCAGAGCGAGGTGCGGATGCCGAAGATGACGCGGCTGAGGTAGTCGCGGCCCAGCTGGTCGGTGCCGAAGAGGTGCCAGCCGTCGAGGGTCGGCCCGCGGTTGATGCTGTTGAGCAGGTTGTCGAGCGGGATCTCGTCGTAGCCGTAGGGCGCCACGCGGTCGGCGAAGATCGCGACGAAGCCGGCGACGATGATGACGAGCAGGCTGCCGAGCGCGAGGCGGTGCCGGAAGAAGCGGATGCGCGCGTAGGCCCACTGGCTGCGCGCCTTCAGCTCGACGCCGGACTCGTAGGCGAGCGAGAGGTCGGGCTCGGCGATGCTGAGCGGCTCCTCGATCGTCGCCATCGCCCCCGGGCGGTCGCCCGCGGAGGCGGGCCGGCCCACGCTCTCGGCGCCGAGGTCCCGGGTCTCCGCGTCCTGCGCGCGCTCGTCGCCGGCGGGCACGTGCTTGGTATCAGTCATAGCGGACGCGCGGGTCGAGGACGCCGTAGAGGATGTCCGCGACGAGGTTGAAGGCGATGATCGTCGTGGCCGTGATCATCAGCCAGGCCATCACCGGGAAGGGATCGCCGGTTCCGAGCGCGTTGAGGAAGTAGAGGCCCATCCCGTCGAGCGAGAACACCGTCTCGGTGACGATCGCGCCGCCGAGCAGGCCTCCGAAGTTCAGCGCGACGACCGTCACGACCGGGATCAGCGCGTTGCGGAACGCGTGCTTCATCGTCACGCGGCGCTCGGGAAGCCCCTTCGCGCGCGCAGTGCGCACGTAGTCCGAGTTGACCACCTCGAGCATCGAGGCCCGCATGAAGCGCGAGTAGGTCGCGATGCTGGCCACCATCAGCACCATCACGGGCACGACCAGGTGGTGCGCCCGGTCGACCCAGAAGCTGACGCCGCCGCCGGGATCCACCGAGTTCAGGTTGGCGATCGGGAAGACTCTGTGCCCGGTCCAGTTGTAGACCTGGACGATCAGCACCTGGGCCATCAAGCCCAGCCAGAAGACCGGCGTCGCCAGGCCGAGGAAGCTGAAGGTGGTCGCCGAGTAGTCGAAGAACGAGTACTGGCGGAGGGCGGACAAGACGCCGATCCCGACGGCGAGCACGATCGCGATCAGCTCCGCGGCCACGATCAGCTGCAGCGTGTTCTTCATCACGCGCCAGAGGTCGGGCAGGATCGGCTGGTTCGTCAGGAGCGTCGTGCCGAACTTGTTGGTCGTCGCGTCCTGCACCCAGTACCAGTACTGCTTCACGATCGGATCGTTGAGGTTCTTCTTCTCCGCGATCAGGTCGATCGACTCCCGCGACACGTTCGGCGTCGTGTAGAGCGGCGCCAGCGGATCGCTCGAGACGCTCACGAACGTGAAGGTGAGGAAGCTCGCCGCCACAAGCACGACGATGCTGTAGAGGAAGCGTCTGGCGATGTAGGTCAGCACAGGACTCGGGCGGGAATGTTACGTCCGGAGAGCTGTCGAGGAGCGACGTCCCGCCCCCGCGCGAGGCGGGGGCGGGACGTCGGTGAAGCGTGGGGAGCGGCTAGCTCGTGCTCCACACGTTGGCATTCCACGGGCTGCCCTCAGTCGTCGGGTTGACGACGGGGCCCTTGATCTTCGCCGAGTGAATGACGAAGACCGGGCGTGCGTACACGGGGATCGACGGAACGTCGGGCACCATGTACTTCTTCTCGGCACTGTTCAACATCTCGGCCCGCTGGGACGCGGAGAGCGTCAGAGCGACCTTGTTGAGGATGTTCGAGAAGGCCCTGTTGCAGTAGTTCATGTTGTTCTGGTCGCCACCGCACGCGTACAGGTCCTTGATCGTGATCGGCGTGGCCGGCGAGCCGACCCACGTGAACATGATCAGATCCCAGTCCTCCGACGGAAGCGTCGTGCCGAACAGCGTGCCCGCCACCTGGAAGCGCGCGACGAGCTCGATGCCGACCGACTTCAGCTGACGCTGGATGATCTCGAACGTCAGCGCCCGGAGCTGGTTGCCGGTCGTCGTGCCGAAGCGGAACGACAGCTTGCCCACGTTCGGGCAGGACCAGATGTCCGAGTTGTTGGCCGAAGGCCGGTCAGGCCCGCCGGTGCAGCCGCGAGCCTTCAGCGTGGTGATGACCTTCTGCTGCGAGAACTTGTAAACGGCCCAGTTCTCGCGGTACGAGCTCTCGAACGGCTTGAACATGTGGCTGTTCACCGGCTTCAGACCCGGGGCGATCGTGCCGTAGAGCGCGTTCGCGATCTGGGTCCGGTTAATGCCGGTGATCAGGGCCTGACGGACGTAGCGCTGCTTCAGCGCCGGATGGCCCTGAGCCCCGAACTGGATGTCGATGTGCTCCCAGGCGAAGCCGATCTTCCGGTCGACGACGAACTTCCGATCCTTGAGGAAGTCCGCGATCTGGAGCTGCGGCTGCGGCTCCATGACCTGGCCCTCGTTGGCCTTGAGGGCCTGGAAGCGGGCGTTCGTATCGAGGATGTAACGGAAGACGACCCGGTCGAGCTTCATCCTCGGGCCGGCTCCGAACCTGGGGTTCCGGACGACCGTGATCTGGACGCCCTTCTGCCAGCTGCCGAACTTCCACGGACCGCTGGAGAGACCACCGGTGTCGTTCAGGAACGTCTGGTTCATGTCCCGGCCACCGATGTAGTGGGCCGGATAGACGCCCGCCGAGACGAGCGACTCCCAGTCCGCGTACAGCGTCTTCATGACGACCGTGACGGTCTTGCCGCTACCGGTGACCGACTTGATGTCCTCCCAGCCCGTGCGGCTGATGACGTTGTTCGCCGGGTTGGTGAAGACCCTCCACGTCGCGCGGAAGTCCTTCGCGGTGACGGGCTTGCCGTCGCTCCACCTGGCGGACTGCTTGTAGGTGAAGCGCACCGTCAGCGGCTTCTGCTTGATCAGCTGCGGCTTGGCAGTGCAGAGCCGCGGCACGAAGTCGCCCTTGTCGTTGCGGATCTGGCAGCCGTACCAGATGTTGTTCAGGACGAGCGCCGTCGCGTACAGGTTGTTGCCGACCCACGGGCCCTGAAGGTTCGGGGGCTCCTGGTCGTGGACGAAGACGACTGTTCCTGCGGTCGCCTTCGCGGGCCCGGCC
Source organism: Gaiellaceae bacterium (assembly GCA_040905885.1). Classification (GTDB taxonomy): domain Bacteria; phylum Actinomycetota; class Thermoleophilia; order Gaiellales; family Gaiellaceae; genus JACVRU01. The sequence continues at coordinate 24,858 of JBBDQR010000115.1, forward strand.
GGCTGAGCCGAGGCCCCGGGGCCGATGACGAGGCTCGCGGCGAGCACGAGGACCCCGACAAGGGCCAGCAGTGAGGTCTTACGCATGTACTTCCTCCATCTGAGTCGATGCTTCCTCCGACTGGACGATCATCCTGCGCTCGCCATGCCGAGCGACTCTCGGGCTCCAAGCGTCACGCAGCGCGGGCAACCGCCCCCGCCACGAGACGAGCGAAACCACAGAACCCTCGACGCCTGATTGCCCTCGCCATGGTGAAGTGCAGGATCGTAAACCTATGACGGAAAGAGTCAATGTTTGTTAGCTGTGAAGAGGGGGGGGGGGGGGGGGGGGGGGGGGGGGGGGGGGGGGGGGGGGGGGGGG
>JBBDQR010000116.1:0-25006 GCA_040905885.1 Gaiellaceae bacterium
CGGCGAGCATCTGGGACACGATCGCTGAGGAGGCCGCGCGGGAGAGCCCGATCTGGCGGGAGGCGCTGCGACGCGAGGCGGAGCGCGAGCTCGAGCCGGTCTTCTCCCCGCTCGGCGAGCCCCGCTACGCGCTCGGGCTGGAGACGATCTACGAGGGCTACCTCGCGCACTACGGCCGGCCCCGCCTGTTCGAGCCGCCCGACCGCGACACGGCCCTCCTCCTGGGCGACTACCTCTACGCTCACGGGCTCGTGAGGATCGCGTCCCCGGGCAGCGCGGCCGCGGTGCTCGACCTGGCCGAGCTGATCTCGGTCTGCGCGCGGATGCGGGGCGAGGGCGGCGCCGGCGACGGAGTCGTCTGGGCGGCCACGGCCGCGCATCTCGGCACCGGCGTGCTGGACGAGGCGCGCGCCACGTTGCGCGACACGGGCGATCTCGGCCCGCTCGAGGCGCTCGCCCCGGGAGCGGAGGCCGCCCTCGCGGCGCACGCCGAGCGGGCCGGGTAGTAGATTTCGGCCCGATGACCGGCCTGCTCCCGCTCGCCCAATCCACCGCCGAGGAAGGCCTGCACGTCATCCTCGGGATGCTCATCACCGGCCTGGTCTTCGCGGCGATCGTGATCGTCGGCGAGTGGGTGCACTACCGCCGCCACTTCCGCCGCCGCTACTAGTGCCCCGTCGGGTGGTGGTCTCGCGTTTCTGGCGAGCGAAAAGCGAGCCAGACAAGGACGCAGGGAGCCCGCGTATGCAGGCATACGCGGGCGACTCCTGGGGCCCCCGCGAAGTGCGCAGCACTTCGTGGGGAAGGGCCGAGGGACGCCGCATGGCGACGCTTTGCAGCCGCCAGAAACGCACTGACTACCGCCTGATGGGGCACTAGTGCCGCCGCGGGACCTCCGCGACTGGATCGCGCTGCTCGAGCGCGAGGGGGAGCTCGTCCGCGTCGAGGCCGAGGTCGACCCGGACCTCGAGGTGACCGAGATCGTGGACCGCGTCGTGAAGTCGGGCGGGCCGGCGCTGCTCTTCGAGCGTCCGAAGGGCGCCGAGCACGCGCTCCTGATCAACCAGTTCGGCACGGAGCGGCGCATGTGCCTCGGCTTCGGCGTCGAGCGGCTCGACGATGTCGCCGCGCGGCTCGAGGACGTGCTCGAGATGCAGCCGCCCCAGGGGCTCGTCGAGAAGGTGCGCGGCCTCCGCAAGCTGAAGTCGATCGCCGACTCCATGCCGAAGGAAGTGCGGAGCGGGCCGTGCCAGGAGGTCGTCCTCACCGGCGACGAGGCCGACCTGGGGCTGTTGCCGATCCAGCGCTGCTGGCCCGGCGACCCCGCGCCCTTCATCACGCTCCCGGCCGTGATCACCGCCGACCCCCGCACGGGCGTGCGTAACGTCGGCATGTACCGGATGCAGAAGATCGACGCCCGCTCGACGTACATGCACTGGCAGCTGCACAAGGACGGGCGCGCCGACTGGCTGGCCGCGGACGGTCGCCTGCCCGTGGCCGTCGCGCTCGGCCTCGACCCCGTCACCGCCTACAGCGCCAGCGCGCCCCTGCCCAAGCACATCGACGAGCTGATGCTCGCCGGCTTCCTCCGCGGCGAGCCGGTCGAGCTCGTCGACTGCAAGACGATCCCGCTCCAGGTGCCGGCGAACGCCGAGATCGTGCTCGAGGGCTGGATCGAGGAGGGCGACATGGGGATCGAGGGCCCCTTCGGCGACCACACGGGCTACTACTCGCCGCCTGAGCCCTTCCCGATCTTCAGGCTCTCGGCGCTGACCATGCGCCGCGGCGCGATCTACCCGTCGATCGTCGTCGGCAAGCCGCCTGCCGAGGACGCCTGGCTGGGCAAGGCCACCGAGCGGATCTTCCTGCCCGCCGTGCGGATGACCGTGCCGGAGATCGTCGACTACGACCTGCCGGTCGCGGGGGCCTTCCACAACTGCGTGATCGTCTCGATCCGCAAGGCCTTCCCCGGCCATGCGCACAAGGTCATGCACGCGATCTGGGGGCTCGGGATGCTGTCCCTCTCGAAGTCGGTCGTCGTCGTCGACGAGCGGGTCGACGTCCACGACTACGAGGAGGTCTTCTTCCGGGTCTGCGCCAACGTCGACCCGAAGCGCGACGTCGTGATCGCCGAGGGGCCGCTCGACCACCTCGACCACGCGCCCACGATGCAGTTCTTCGGGGGCAAGCTGGGCATCGACGCGACCCACAAGGGGCCGGCCGAGGGCGCCCGCGAGTGGCCCGAGGAGATCGTCATGTCGGAGGACGTGAAGGCCCTGGTGGACAGCCGCTGGGAGGAGTACGGGATCCGGTCGACGGAGTAGCTCCCGCTCGGACGCGCGAGATCGATGCGGCAAAGCCGCGCATCTCGCGCGGCACGAGGCGCTGATCCCCGAGCGCCAGCGCCTGGCCGCAGCGCCCGGCGAAGCCGCGCGCGGAGGCCGTGGGCGGAGCCGGCGCGGGCAAGCAGCCGTGCCTCCGGCGTTTCCACACGCGGCGGAAGCGTCAGCTTCCGCCGCGTCACAACTGTTGCGACGTTGACCCTCGGGACTGTGGAAGGATTCAATCCCTTTGGTGGAGCAGCACGGTCCTGAGCCTCAGCCGCATGCGCCGCCGCCGAGCCTCTGGCCGGTCGGGTTCGCCGTCGGCGTCGCCGTCCTCCTGACGGGGGTCGTCGTCGGCTGGCTCGTGGCCGCGATCGGGGCCACGATCGCGCTCGTCTTCGGCTTCCTCTGGGTGCGCGACGTCACCGGCCGCGCCCCGCACGCCGGCAAGCCCCCGCCGCCGGTGGGAGCGCGCGCCGCGACCGAGGCGGGGCACGCGCTGCCGCTCGCGGACGAGGGCGAGATCGAGCGCTTCCCCCGCTCGCGGTTCCTCGAGGGCGCCACGCTCGGTCTCAGCGGCCTGATCGGCGGGCTGATCACCGTGCCCGTGGCCGGGCTCGCGATCGTCCCGACCTTCGTCGGCCAGAAGCACGAGGACGTCGACGTCGGCCCGCTCGAGGCGTTCCCCGAGAACGAGTGGCAGGTGGTGACCTTCATGGAGGATCCGTCCGAGGGCGAGGTGTCGAGGCGCACCGCCTTCGTCCGCAGCAACGGTGAGCTCCAGGGTCAGCCGAGCCTGACGATCCTCTCGAATCGCTGCGCGCACCTCGGCTGCCCGGTGCAGGCGGCCGGACCGCTCGACGAGGCGCAGAAGGAGACGGTGGAGACCTCGAACACGGTCGTCACCCGGATTCCCGCGAACCCGGCCGCGTTCGCCTGCCCGTGCCACGGCGGCGCCTACGACACGGAGGGCAACGTCACGGCCGGCCCGCCCGTTCGCGCGCTCGACCGCTACGCGTACGAGATCCGCAACGGCCGCGTCTTCCTGACCGGCGCCTACAGCGTCGGCAAGGTCGAGGGCGAGGGCAAGGACGCGGTCATCACCAAGTACGACCTGATGAACCCGGGCCTGCACGTCGACGGGCCCTCCTCGCTGCTATATCCGATCGGGCCTCCGCGCTGATGGCCGTCCCGGTCCGCACCAAGTCGCGCCGCCGCCAGCAAGTGGAGCAGGCCGCGCTCTATCCGCTCGACTGGCTCGAGGAGCGCTCCGGCCTCGTCGGCGCGACCAAGTACTTCCTCTTTCGCAAGGTGCCCGGCGACATCAGCTGGGGCCACACGCTCGGCTCGGCGACGCTGACCGCGTTCCTCGTCCAGACGATCACGGGCGTGATCCTCGCCATGTACTACCGGCCGGACCCGGACAGCGCCTACGAGTCGATCCAGCACCTCACGAACGAGGTCACGCTCGGCTGGCTCGTCCGCGGCATGCACCGCTGGGGCGCGAGCGTCTTCATCATCCTCATGTTCTTCCACATGGCGCGGGTCTTCCTGTTCGGCGCCTACAAGTACCCGCGGGAGCTGAACTGGATCGTGGGCGCGCTGCTCCTGATCCTCGGGATGTTCGAGGGCTTCACCGGCTACCTGCTGCCCTGGGACCAGACGGCCTACTGGGCCACGATCGTGGGCGTCAACCTGCAGGGGACAGGCCCGTTCGTCGGGCCGTTCCTGGTCAACGTGCTCAACGGCGGGGCAGAGATCGGGGTGGACACGCTCGCCCGCTTCTATGCGATCCACATGCTGCTCCTGCCCGGGGCGATCTTCGCCCTCATCGGGCTCCACCTCTGGCTCGTGATCCGGCTCGGCGTCACCTCGCAGCCGTGGTCGCCCGAGGCGGCCGGCGCCGGCGAGCCCGAGGGCCCCAAGCCCGCCCGCGAAGGGCTCGTGCGCCAGTCCCGCGGCGGAGGCTCGGAGTGAGCGTCCAGCTGAAGAAGAGCCCGCGGGTGCTGCAGCGGGAGGCGCAGTTCAAGCAGTACAAGGCGGACGTCCAGGCCCGCGGGAAGCCGTTCTACCCCTGGGCGATGTTCCACGACACGGTGATGAGCCTCGTCGTCGTGATCGTGATCATCGGCCTCGCCTGCGTCTGGTACTTCACCTCCGGCGAGAATCCCGAGGACGCCGGCTGGTTGGGCCCGCGCTACGCCGAGCCGGCCGATCCCGGCACGACCACGTTCGTGCCGCGCCCGGACTGGTACTTCTACTTCCTCTTCTACCTGCTCCGGATCTTCAAGTGGCCCGACTCGGTCATCCTCGGCACGGTCGGGATCCCGACGATCCTGATCATCATCCTCTTCGCGCTGCCCTTCCTGGACGTCCGGCGCGAGCGGCGGATCCTCCGGCGGCCGGTGGCGGCGATCGCCCTGGTGCTGACGGCGGTCTCGATGGGCGTCCTCACCTACAAGGGCGCGGCCGCGGAGGAGGCGACCGCGGCGGGCGAGGAGACCTTCGACCAGATCATGGCCGCGCAGAACCTGCCCGAGGAGGCCCGCCCGGGCCTCGAGCTCTACTTCCAGTCCGGCTGCACCGGCTGCCACACCTACGCCGGCGAGGGCTCGTCGAACCTCGGGGCGCCGGACCTGACCGCGATCGGGTCACAGCAGGGCAAGGACGTCGCCTACTTCCAGCGCTACGTCGCCAACCCGCGCGAGTTCGGCAACGAGGTGATGCCCGTCTACCAGACGCTCGGCGAGGAGAACCTCCAGGCGCTGGCCGAGTTCCTGGAGGCCTCCAAGGGCGGCGGGTGATGTGCACGTCTTCCTCGGGATAACGGGAGCGTCGGGGGCGCCCTACGCGGCGCGGCTGCTCGAGGCGCTCGCCGCGGCCGGCTGCGAGGTCGGCGTGTCGGCGTCGTCAGCCGGGATTGAGGTGATCGCGACGGAGCTCTACGGCGACGCGCGCCTCTCCGCAGACGAGACGATGGCCAGGTTCCTGGAGCACGCCCGCGGCGGGACGGTGACTCTCTACGACCCGCAGGACTGGCACGCGCCGTACGCGAGCGGCTCGGCGAAGGTCGACGCCTACGTGATCTGCCCCTGCTCGATGGGGACGCTCGGGACGATCGCCTCGGGCGCGATGTCGAACCTGATCCACCGGGCCGCCTCGGTCGCGCTCAAGGAGGGCCGCAAGCTCGTGCTCGTCCCGCGCGAGACGCCGCTCTCCGAGATCCACCTCGACAACATGCTGCGCGTCCGGCGGGCCGGCGCCGTCGTGCTGTTCGCGGCGCCGGGCTTCTACCACTCGCCGCAGTCGGTGGACGACCTCGTCGACTTCGTCGTCGCGCGCGCGCTCGACCACGTCGGCGTCGAGCACGCGCTCTCGCGCCGCTGGGGGCAAGATGAGCCGTAGGCTCGACGGAGGCTCACACCGGCGTAGGCTCGACGGAGCCGGCCGGGAGCGCAGGCGCCGGCTTCGCCGACGCCGAAGCGGGAACAGAGCGGAGGTGCCGGCTTTGCCGGCGCCGGAGCGGGTGCGATGAGCGTGGAGTCCGGACGGCTGCCCGCCGAGGGCGTGCGGGCGATGTTCGACCGGATCGCCCCGGTCTACGACCTGATGAACCGGGTGATGACCGCCGGGCTCGACCGTCGCTGGCGGCGCGCGACCGCGGAGGCCGCCGTGCGCCCGGGCGACCGCGTCCTCGACGCCTGCTGCGGCACCGGCGACCTTGCGGTCGCCTGCGCGCTCGCCGGGGGGCAGGTGACCGGGCTCGACTTCTCCGAGCGGATGCTCGAGCGGGCCCGCCGCAAGGCGCCGGAGCTCGGGTGGGTGCAGGGCGACCTGCTGGCGCTGCCGTTCGCCGACGGCACGTTCGACGCCGCGACCGTCGGCTTCGGCGTCCGCAACGTCGAGGACGTCGGGGCCGGGCTCCGGGAGCTGCGGCGCGTGCTGCGCCCCGGGGGGCGGCTCGCGGTGCTCGAGATCACCCGCCCGCGCGGCCTTCTCCGGCACTTCTACGGGCTCTGGTTCGACCTGGTCGTCCCCCTGCTCGGCCGCGTGCTGCCGGGCGGCGCGGCCTACACGTACCTGCCGGCGAGCGTCCGCCGCTTCCCGGGGCCGGAGGACCTCGCCGGGCTGCTCCAGGAGGCCGGCTTCGCGAGCGTGCGCTTCCGGCTCTTCGCCGGGGGCATCGTCGCCCTGCACGTGGGGGAGGCGGCGTGACGACGCTCGCTGAGATCCGGGAGGTGCCGGGCATCGAGTCGTACCTCGAGGAGCTCGAGCACCGGCTCGAGGAGGCGGTCGCCGCCGACGGCGGCCGCGTCGCCGAGGTCGGCCGCGAGGCGCTCGCGGCCGGCGGCAAGCGGCTGCGGCCGCTGCTCGTCTTCCTCTGCTCGCCGCCCGGCGGGCCGCCGCCCCTCGCCGCCGGCGTCGCGGTCGAGCTCGTCCACCTCGCGACGCTCGTCCACGACGACCTGATCGACGGCGCCGAGGTGCGGCGGGGCCGTGCAGCCGCGTGGCACGAGTTCGGGCCGCAGGTCGCCCGGGCCGCAGGCGACTACCTCTTCGCGCGCGCCTTCGCCGAGCTCGCCGCGACGGGCGACTTCGACGCCGTCCGCGTCCTCGCCAGGGCGACGCTGTTCCTCGCGCGCGGCGAGGCGCTCCAGCGCCGCCAGTCGTACGACCCGGACACGACCGTCGACGCGTACCTCGAGCGCTGCGCGCTCAAGACGGGGAAGCTGTTCGAAGCCGCCTGCCTCGTCGGCGGCGGCGACGCCGAGCTCGGCCGCTTCGGGCTCTGCCTCGGGATCGCCTTCCAGATCGTCGACGACATCCTCGACTGCTCGGGCCTGACGATCGAGACCGGGAAGGTCGCCGGCACCGACCTGCGGGAGGGGACGCCCACGCTGCCGCTGCTCCTGGCCGCTCGGGAGGACGAGGTCGTCCGCGCCGCGCTCGCCGGCGGGCCGCTCGAGGGCGCGCTCGTCCGCGTCGCGGCGACCGGCGCCCTGGAGCGCTCCCGCGAGGTGGCCCTCGACTACGCTCGCAAGGCGAGGGAGCATCTCGCCGGCCGGGAGGAGCTCGAAGCCTTGACCCATCTCGTGGTGAACCGGGAGCGTTAAGTCCGATGGCCGTCGCGGAGATCTCCACGCTCGAGTCGATCCGGGAGAAGGTCGAGGCGAACGAGCGCCTGGACTTCGAGGACGGGCTCGCGCTGATGGAGTCGGACGACCTGCTCGCGCTCGGCGAGCTCGCCGACCTCGCGCGCCGCGTGCGCGGCGGCACGGACGAGGTCTACTTCGTCCAGAACCTGTACCTGAACCAGACGAACGTCTGCCGCGTGAAGTGCAAGTTCTGCGCCTTCGCGACTACGCGCAAGCAGCCGAACGCGTACACGCTGACGCCGGAGGAGCTCGTCGAGGACGCGCTGCGCCAGCGCGAGGCCACCGGGTTCACCGAGATCCACATGGTCAACGGCGAAAACCCGCACGTCGGCTTCGACTTCTACCTCGACACGATCCGCCTGCTGCACGAGGCGATGCCCGACGTGCACCTCAAGTGCTACACGGCCTCCGAGATCCACCACATGACGACGCTCTCGGGGCTCTCCCACGAGGAGGTCCTGCGCGAGCTGCAGGCGGCCGGGCTCGGCTCGCTGCCCGGCGGGGGCGCGGAGGTCTTCGCCGACCGCGTGCGCCGGCTGGTCGCCCCCGGCAAGGAGCATCCGGACTTCTGGTTCCACGTCCACGACACGGCCCACCGGCTCGGCATCCCGACGCACTGCACGATGCTCTACGGCCACGTCGAGACGTACGAGGAGCGCGTCGACCACCTCCTGCGCCTGCGCGAGCAGCAGGACCGCACCGGCGGCTTCCTCGCCTTCATCCCGCTCGCTTTCCATCCTGAGAACACGGTCTTCGAGCGCCGCGGCTGGCGGCACACGACCGGGTCGGACGACCTGAAGGTGATCGCCGTGTCGAGGCTGCTGCTCGACAACGTGCCGAACGTGAAGGCCTACTGGATCATGATGGGGATGCCGCTGGCCGCGGTCGCCCTGCACTTCGGGGCGAACGACGTCCAGGGCACGGTCGTGCGCGAGGAGATCTTCCACGCCGCCGGCGCGCGCACCGGGACCGAGCAGAAGATCGAGGAGCTCGTCCGCTTCGTGCGCGAGGCGGGCCGCATCCCCGTCCAGCGGGACACGCTCTACAGCGAGATTCGCCGATGGTGAGAGAACCTGACGCGTCTGGAGCGCCGCTCGCAAAGACGGCAAGCGCGAGGCTCGCGGACAGTACATCGGAGTACGGCCGCGAGCCGAGTGCGCAGCCGGCTGCCGCGAGCGGCGCTAGCGCGCGCGCGGAGGGCGGCTACGCCGCCCGGGAGCCGCGCGCGTCCAGTCGCGTCAGGCTGGGTCGGATCGGCTACGTGAACATGGCGCCGGTCTTCTACCGGCTGGACGCCGAGGTGGAGGAGGTCGTCGGCGTCCCCACCGAGCTCAACCAGGCGTTGCTCGACGGGGAGATCGACGTCGCGCCGATCTCGTCGATCGAGTACGCGCGCAACGCCGACCGGCTGCGGCTGCTGCCGCGGCTCTGCGTGTCGTCGGAGGGCGCGGTGGACTCGATCCAGCTCGTGTCCCGGATCCCGCTCGAGCAGGTGCGCACGGTCGCGGTGACGCCCGAGTCGGCGACCTCGGTCGTGCTCACGAAGGTGTTGCTGCCGGAGGCCGAGCACGTCCCGCTCGGCATGGAGGCCGACGCGAAGCTGCTGATCGGCGACGCGGCGCTGAAGTCCGCCTTCGAGGACCCGACCCCGCATCACGACCTCGGCCGCCTCTGGCTCGCGCGCACCGGCCTGCCGATGGTGTTCGCGGTCTGGGCGGCGCGGGAGCCGGTCGCGGACGGGATCTCGGAGCTCGAGCAGGCGCTCGTCGCCTCGCTCCGGCTCGCGCGCGCCGAGCCCGAGACGCTCGCGTACGAGGCGAGCGAGCGCTACGGCTATCCGCCGGGCTTCCTCGCCCGCTACTTCGAGAAGCTCCGCTACCGCTTCGGGCCGCGCGAGCGGGCGGGCCTGTACACGTTCCTCGAGCTCGCGCACGACGCCGAGCTGCTCGACGAGGTGCCCGAGCTCCGCTTCGTCAACGGGGTGAAGGTCGCGTGACCGCCGTCGCGCTCGAGCAGGCGCTCGCGGGCGAGCGGATCACGGACGAGGACGCGCTCGAGCTGCTGCGCTCCCGCGACCTCGTCGCCGTCGGGCGCGTCGCCAACGAGGTGCGCAACCGCAAGGTCGATCCCTCTCGGATCACCTTCATCGTCGACCGCAACCTCAACTACACCAACGTCTGCTACACGGACTGCGACTTCTGCGCCTTCTACCGCCGGCCGGGCGACACGCGCGAGGGCTACCTGCTTCCGAAGCCGGTGATCTTCAAGAAGATCGAGGAGACGCTGGCAATCGGCGGCACGGGGCTGCTGATGCAGGGAGGCCACCATCCCGACCTCGACGTCGCCTACTACGAGGACCTCTTCCGCTCGATCAAGGCGCGCTACCCGATCCACCTGCACGCGCTCTCGCCGAGCGAGGTGCAGCACGCGGCCCGCCGCTCGAAGCTGACGATCCACGAGACGCTCTCGCGGCTGCGCGACGCGGGGCTCGACTCGCTGCCGGGCGGCGGCGCCGAGATCCTCGTCGACCGCGTGCGTGACGTGATCTCGCCGAAGAAGACGACCTCGAAGGAGTGGCTGGACATCATGCGGGCCGCGCACCGGCTCGGCATGTCGACGACCGCGACGATGATGTACGGCCACGTCGAGACGCTCGAGGAGCGCGTCGAGCACATGCGCAAGATCCGCGAGCTCCAGGACGAGACCGGCGGCTTCCGGGCCTTCATCTCCTGGACGTTCCAGGACGACGGCAACCGGCTGGGCGCGAAGGTGCCGCGGGAGACGATGCCGACCTCGTTCGACTACCTCCTCACGCAGGCTGTCTCGCGCATCTACCTCGACAACGTGCCGCACATCCAGTCCTCGTGGGTGACGCAGGGGATGAAGATCGGGCAGGTCGCGCTCGGCTTCGGCGCCGACGACATGGGCTCGGTGATGATCGAGGAGAACGTCGTCTCGGCCGCCGGCACGACCCACCGGACCTCCACGGAGGAGCTCGTGCACCTGATCAAGGCGCTCGGCAAGACCCCCGTGCAGCGCGACACGCTCTACCGCGAGGTGCGGGTCTGGAACTGAGGCCTTGAGGGGCCCGATCTCGATCTGATACGACTGCGCTCGACCACGAACCAGGGGAGAACCAAATGAGAAGCCTGCTCCTCGCGGCGCTCGCGGCGCTGCTGATCGTCCCTGCCGGCCTCGCCGCGCCGCCCGGCGCGGAGGTCCGCTTCGCGACCTTCAACGCGTCGCTGAACCGCAGCGCCGAAGGCCAGCTCCGGCAGCACCTGTCCGACCCGAGCGCCGACACGGTGTTCGTGCGGCAGGCCAGGAACGTGGCCGAGGTCGTCCAGCGCATCCGGCCGGACGTCCTGCTGATCAACGAGTTCGACTTCGATCCCGTCGCCCGCGATCTGTTCCGCGACAACTTCCTCGCGGTCTCGCAGAACGGGGCGGCGCCGATCGGCTACCCGTACTCGTACATCGCGCCGTCGAACACCGGCATCCCGTCGGGGCACGACCTCGACAACAACGGCTCAGTGGGCGGCCCGAACGACGCCTTCGGCTTCGGCTTCTTCCCGGGCCAGTTCGGGATGGTCGTGTACTCGCGTTACCCGATCGACCCGCTCGGCGTCCGCACCTTCCAGCACTTCCTCTGGCGGGACATGCCGGGAGCGCGCCTGCCGGTTCTGCCCGCGACCGGGGAGAGCTGGTACTCGCCGGCCGAGCTCGACGTCTTCCGGCTCTCGTCGAAGAGCCACTGGGACATTCCGGTCCTGATCGGCGGAAAGCGCGTGCACTTCCTCGTCGCGCATCCGACGCCGCCCGTCTTCGACGGGCCCGAGGACCGGAACGGCACCCGCAACCACGACGAGATCCGGCTCTGGGCGGACTACGTCACGCCCGGTCGCTCCGGCTACATCTACGACGACGGCGGCCGCCGCGGCGGGCTGAAGCCGGGCGAGCCGTTCGTGATCGCCGGCGACTACAACTCCGACCCGCTCGACGGGGACAGCATCCCCGGCTCCGCGCAGCTCCTGCTCGAGCACCCGCTCGTGAACACGAAGGTGACCCCGGAGAGCGAGGGCGCGGTCGAGGCGTCCGCGCTGCAGGGTGGGGCGAACCTGACCCACCGGAGCGACCCGCGCTTCGACACGGCCGACTTCTCGGACACGGCGCCGGGCAACCTCCGCGCGGACTACGTGCTGCCGAGCAAGAGCCTGCGGATCCTCGACTCGGGCGTCTTCTGGCCGCTCCAGTCGGATCCGCTCTTCCGCCTCACCGGCGTCTTCAACTTCGCCGCGTGGGGCCCCGTCGGCGGCTTCCCGACCTCGGACCACCGCTCGGTCTGGGTCGACGTGGCAGTCCCGTAGATACCTGGGAGGCAGCCCGTTCGGATCGTGTAAGCGAACGGGCTGCCGGCCTCTCCTTTGGCTACCGTTTCCGGCCGGGTCGTGCTCAAGAAGCTCCTTCTCATCTTCGCGCTCGCCGCCGGCGTGCTCGCCGCTCCCGCGCAGCCGCAGTTCCAGCGCTCGCTGCTGATGCCGGGCGTCACCTTCGAGCGCCAGGTGCAGTTCACGGCGTACGGGCCGGTCGCGATCCACGTGATCACCGCGCCGCGGCCGACGGGCGCGTATTCGCTCAAGCCCGTGCTCGCCAGAGGAGCGGTCGTCGGGCGCGACCGCGTCAGCACGATCCAGAAGAACCTCTCGCGCGACTACACCGTCGCCGGCGTCAACGGCGACCTCTTCTCCTGGGAGGACGGCCGGCCGAGCAGCATCCTCGTGCGCTCGGGCGTGCTCGACCACTCGCCCAACCCCGACCGCTCCAGCCTCGGGATCACCCAGGACGGGACGCTGCTCGTCGACAAGCTCCGCATGTTCGGCACCTGGCGCGGCACCAACCAGCGCCGGCCGATGGACGTCAACCATCCGCCCGGCCCGAACGGGGCGACCCTCTACACGCCCTCGTGGGGCCCGGCGACGCCCGCCGGCGAGGGGACGGTCGAGGCCGTCGTCTACCCGCTGCCGCCCACGACGATCGGCGGCGACATCGCCGGCCCGGTGATCCAGATCGCGCAGAACGGCAACACGCCGATCCCCGCCGGCGGCGCCGTGCTCGTCGCCCGCGGCACGTCGGCGCAGCGTTTCCTCGAGGAGGCACCGGTCGGCACCAGCGCCGTCTTCCGCATCCTGATCAGCCCCGACTGGCAGGCGGCAGGCGTGACGGACATGATCGGCGGCGGCCCCGTCCTCGTGCGCGAGGGGAAGCCCGTCTTCCGCGCCGGCGAGCAGTTCACGACGGCCCAGCTCGCCCGCAACCCGCGCACCGGCGTGGGGCAGCTCGCCGACGGCCGCGTCGTCTTCGTCGTCGCCGACGGACGCCGCCGGGGCTACAGCGTCGGGATGACGAACTTCGAGCTGGCGCAGACGCTCGTCCGGCTCGGCGCCGTCACCGGCTTCGCGCTCGACGCGGGCGGCTCGTCCACGATCGCCTTCGACGGCGCCGTGCTCAACCGGCCCTCCGGCGGGAGCGAGCGCGCCGTCTCGGAGTGCCTGTGCCTGCTGTACCGCGGCGTCTACGCGCCTCCTCCGGCCGAGCAGGTCCTCTCCCCGAACGGCGACGGCGTCGCGGAGGCCCAGCACCTCGCCTACAAGCTGCCCCGGCCGTCGACCGTGAGCGTGTCCCTCGTCGCCCCGGACGGGACCGTCCGCACGCTCGACAGCGGCGAGAAGACCCCGGGCGTGCACCGCTTCTCCTGGGCGGGCGCGACGCCGGAGGGCGCGGCGGAGCCGGACGGACGCTGGCGGCTGACCGTGTCGGCCGTGGACGACCAGGGCCTCGCCACCAGCGCCAGCCGTGAGTTCGCGCTCAACCGGACGCTCGGCGCGCTGGCAGTCCGGCCCTCGCTCGTCCGCGTGCGGCAGCAGCGCGGCGGGAAGCTGACGGCCTCGTTCCGGCTCGAGCGGCCGGCGCTCGTCACGCTGCGCGTCGAGACCCGCGCCGGGGCGGTCGTCACGGTGGGCGCGCGGAAGCGGCTGCCGGCGGGGGAGCAGGCGCTCAGCTGGAACGGACGCGTCGGCAAGCGGGCCGCGGCGACGGGCCGCTACGTCCTGCGCGTGATCGCCAGGAACGAGCTCGGCAGCGTCGACCTGGCGACGCAGTTCCGCGTGAAGCGGATCGCCCGCCGCTAGCCCCCCGTTCGGTGATGCCGCTGAGCTTCTGGGTTGCGAGCACCAAGCCAGGGGCCGCACTCGCCCGCGGCCAAGGCTTTACGCCTTGGCAAGGGCGAGGGTGGACACTGGCGCCGCGTGATCGCGGGCCAGAAGCCGGCATGTATTGCCGGACGGGGGGCTAACCTCCGCGCGTGCCCGACGCCTCGCTCCTCTCGGAGCTCACGCACTTCCTCACCGACCTCGTCGGCGACTACGGCCTCTACGCGGTGTTCGTGCTGATGCTGATCGACGCCGTCTTCCCCGCGGCGAGCGAGCTGGTGATGGTCTTCGGAGGCGCGCTCGCCTCCGGCGCGCTGGCCGCCGACGTCGTGCTCTTCGGGAGCGAGCTCCAGCCCGGCGTCAGCGCCTACCTGGGGATCGCGCTCGCCGGGACGCTCGGCTACGTGATCGGGTCGATCGCCGGCTGGGGGATCGGCCGCTACGGCGGCCGGCCGTTCGTCGAGCGGCATCAGCGGCTCCTGCACATGAGCCCGGAGAAGATCGAGCGGGCCGACCGCTGGTTCGACCGCTGGGACGACGCCTTCGTGCTCGTCGGCCGGGTGCTGCCGGTCGTCCGCTCCTTCGTCGCCATTCCCGCCGGGCTCGGGAAGATGCCGTTCGGCCGCTACACGCTGCTGACGATCCCCGGCTCCGCCGCCTGGTGCCTCGGCCTGGCGGGCGCCGGCTGGACGCTCGGCGCCCACTGGGAGAGCTTCCATCACGCCTTCCGCTACGCGGAGTACGCGGTCGTGGCGGCGATCGTGGCGGGGATCGCGGTCGCGGTGTGGCGCTGGCGCTCCACTAAACTGGCTCGCCGTGCCCGGGCAGCCGATACCGCTCGCTGACACGAAGGCCCAGTACGCGCCCCTGATCCCCGAGATCCGGCGCGCCTTCGACGAGGTGCTCGAGTCGAGCGCATTCGTCTTCGGCCCGAACGTGAAGGCCTTCGAGGAGGAGGCGGCCGCCTACCTGGGCGTGCCGGAGACGATCGGGGTCGCCAACGGCACGGACGCGATCGTGATCGCGCTCGACGCCCTCGGCGTCGGCCGGGGCGACGAGGTGATCTGCCCGGCGTTCACCTTCTTCGCCACCGCGGAGGCGATCGCCCGTACCGGCGCGACGCCCGTCTTCGCCGAGATCGACCCCCAGACGCTCGTCCTCGACCCCGAGGACGCCGCCGCGCGCGTGACGAGCCGGACGAAGGCGATCGTGCCCGTCCACCTCTTCGGCCGGTCGGCGCCCCTCGACCGGCTCGCCGAGCTCGGCCTGCCGCTTGTCGAGGACGCAGCCCAGGCCTTCGGCTCCCCGGCCGTCGCCCGCACGGGCATCGCGTCGACGTTCAGCTTCTACCCCTCGAAGAACCTGTTCGGGCTCGGCGACGGCGGCCTGATCGCCTGCCGCGACGCCGAGCTTGCCGAGCGGATCCGGATGCTCCGCTTCCACGGCTCGAAGGCGAAGCGAATCTTCGAGTACGTGGGCTACAACTCGCGGCTCGACGAGCTCCAGGCCGCCGCGCTGCGCATCTTCCTCGGCCGGCTCGACGGCTGGACGGCCCAGCGGCGCGAGGCGGCGGAACGCTACCGCGAGCTCGGCCTCGGCGACTTCGTCGAGCTGCCGCCGGACGACCCGGGCCACGTCTACCACCTGTTCGTCTGCCGCTCTCCCGAGCGCGAGCGCATCGCCGCCGCGCTCGCCGAGGAGCGGATCGGCACCGGCACCTACTACGACCCCCCGCTCCACCTCCAGCCGGCGCTGCGCGACCTCGGCTACCGGCCGGGCTCGCTCCCGGTCACGGAGCAGGCTGCCGCCGAGAATCTCTCGCTGCCCCTCTGGCCCGGCATCACCGCGGAGCAGCAGGTGCGCGTGGTCGAGGTCGTCGGCAGCGCGGCGCGGGTACAGGCGGTCTCGTGACTCTTCCCTTCACACGCCATCGCCTCTGGCAGCTCCTGGTGGACGCCGCGCTCATCGCCGTCGCTTGGAAGCTCGCCTGGACGATCCGCTTCGACCCGCTCAACGTCCCGGTCTTCTATCGCGACTACCTGAGCTGGCAGACGATCCTCGTCGTCATCGCGCTGAAGTCGAGCGTCTTCGTCCTCTTCGGGTTCTACAACCGCTGGTGGCGGTACGTCTCCACCAGAGACATGTGGGGCGCGGCCCGCGGCGTTTTGGCGGCCTCGATCCTCGTCTACTCGGTCTTCTACTTCGTCCCGTACCACGATCTGCGCATGCCGCGAGGGATCGCGGTCCTGGACATGCTGCTGCTGCTCGCGTTCGTGGCCACGTCGCGGATGCTTGCGCGGACGGTGATGGAGCGGCCCGCGCCGGGCCGGCTCGTCGCCCGCGGCAAGGAGGTGGTCGTCGTCGGCGCCGGCGACGCCGGCCAGCTCGTCCTCCGAGAGCTCCTCCGCAACCGGGCGCTCGGCTACACGCCGATCGGGCTCGTCGACGACGACCCGCGCAAGCGGAACATGCGCCTGCACGGCGTGCGGGTGCTCGGCACGAGCGAGGACCTGCCGCGGATCCTGCGGGAGAACCGTCCTGACGAGCTGCTGATCGCCATCCCGTCCGCGTCGGGCGAGCACCGCCGCCAGATCGTCGAGGCGGCCCAGGCGGCGGGCGTGATCGTGAAGACGCTCCCCGGGCTGCACGAGCTGATCTCCGGCGACGTCGACCTCGCCGGCCAGATCCGCCCCGTGCAGGTCGAGGACGTGCTCGGCCGCGAGCCCGTCGAGGTCGACCTGCAGCTCGTCGCCTCCTATCTCGACGGCGAGACGGTCCTCGTGACCGGGGCCGGCGGCTCGATCGGCGCCGAGCTCTGCCGCCAGATCTCGCGGCTCGGCCCCTCCAGGATCGTCCTCGTCGAGAACTCGGAGGCGGCGCTGTTCGAGATCGAGCGCGAGCTCGTCGACGAGCGCGGCTACACGGCCGCCGCCCCGGTGCTCGGCGACGTCAAGGACCGCGCGAAGCTGCGGCAGGTGTTCGAGAAGTACCGCCCGGGGGTCGTCTTCCACGCGGCCGCTTACAAGCACGTGCCGCTGCTCGAGGCGAACCCGCTCGAGTGCGTCCGCAACAACATCGTCGCCACGCGCGTCGTCGCGGACGCGGCGGTGGAGTGGGGCGTGAAGCGGTTCGTGCTCGTCTCCTCGGACAAGGCGGCCAGCCCGAAGAACCTGATGGGCCAGTCGAAGGCGGTCTGCGAGTGGATCGTCGAGGCCTACGGGCAGCGCGAGGACGTGGAGACGCGCTTCGTTGCCGTCCGCTTCGGCAACGTGCTCGGCTCGTCGGGCAGCGTGATCCCGATCTTCCGCAAGCAGATCGAGCGTGGCGGGCCCGTGACCGTGACCCACCCGGAGATGACGCGCTTCTTCATGACTATCCCGGAGGCCTCGGCGCTCGTCGTCCAGGCGGGCGCGATGGACGGCGGGCGCGTGTTCGTCCTCGACATGGGCGAGCCGGTGAAGATCCTCGAGCTCGCGCGCAACATGATCCAGCTCTCGGGGAAGCGGCCGGACGTGGACGTGGCGATCGACTTCGTCGGCGTCCGCCCGGGCGAGAAGCTGCACGAGGAGCTCTGGAACGAGGGCGAGACGGTGACCGTCACCGCCCATCCGAAGATCATGGCCGCCACCCGGCAGCCCGTCGAGCCGGCCTGGCTCGAGGAGGAGCTGGACGAGCTCGAGCGGCTGGCCGACGCCGGCGAGACGCTGGCGCTCGTGGCGAGGCTCGGGCAGGTCGTGCGCGGCCCGCGGCGCCGCTCAGGCGAGGCCGTCGACGAGCAGGTCGAGCAGCTGGGCGGGGTCGCGCCGGACGCGCTCGCCTAGCCCCGGCTCACGCTTGCGCAGCTCGATCGCCCGCGGGTCGGAGAGCGGGATGAGGCGCCCTTCGCGCATGAGCTGCTCGTCGACGCCGCCCAGCCGTCCGCCGAACGTCGTGTAGACCGGCACGCCGAGCGCGGCCGCCTCCCGGTTCATCGTCCCGCCCGCGGAGACGACGACGTCGGCCAGCGCGATCAGGCTCTGCGCGTCGACCGCGCGCTCGGGAAGCAGCACGGACGGCAGCTCGAGCCCGCGCACGAACTCCCGCTGCTCCTCGGTGCGCGGCAAGACGACGGCGTGGACGTCCTCGCGGCGGCCGAGCACGTCGAGCGTCTGCGGGAACAGCGGGTTCGAGTGCCGGTGGTAGAGCGACACGTCCGGCGGCGGCCGGAGCACGACCAGTACGCGGGCGGGATCGGCGCCGAGCGCGCCCGGGACGGACGGGTCGGCCTCGAAGTCGGCGAGGTAGTACTCCTCCTTCAGGCCCGGGTAGCGGAGGAGCTTCGGCGGGACGGCGCCGTAGCGCGCGAGCCGCTCCGGCGGGATCGCGTCGGGCACGACGACCCTCGTGGCGCTGCGGCACCCGAGCTGGTGCTGGAGCCAGGCCCACTCGTAGTCGAAGGTCGTCGCGCTCGGGATCCCGAGGCGCCGGGCGGTGATCGTCAGCTCGTGCGAGCCGTGGGCGAGGGCGACGTCGAACTCCCGCCGCCTGGCCCAGCGGTGCAGCGCGGTCAGCCTGCCGGCGAGCCGCCGCGCCTTCCCGAGCCGGGAGCGGCCGCCGTGCCTGCCCAGCACGGTCGCCTCGAGGCCGTGGAGCTCGAGCAGCTGCAGGGTCTGCGAGTACTCGCGGGCCGTGATCTCGACCTCGTCGCCCCGGCCCCGGAGGATCTCGATCAGCGGCCGGAACACGAGCACGTGCGCCGACGCGGTCATGTCCACCCAGACCCTCATGCCGCCATCGCCTCGGCGAGCGGCCGCACCGCGCCCGGCGTCCGCTCGACGTGGCGCTCGTGCCAGAGGGTGAAGGCGAGCAGGCCCCAGAGCTGCCGCGAGCGGTCCTCGCGCCCGGCGACGTGCTCGTCCAGCAGCCGCGTGACGACGGCCGAGTCGAAGAAGCCCTGGCGGCGCAGGGCGTCTGCCGAGAGGACGTCGCGGGCGAACGGCTCCAGCCCGCCGCGCAGCCAGGCGGCGGCGGGGATGGAGAAGCCGCGCTTGCGCCCGTGGACGACGCGCGCCGGTAGGAGCGGCGCGACCGCCTTCCGGAGCAGCACCTTCTTGCGCAGGCCCCGCACCTTGTGGCGCGCCGGCAGGGCGAGCGCGAGGTTCGTGACGACCGGGTCGAGGAAGGGGACGCGGCTCTCGAGCGAGTGCGCCATCGAGGCGCGGTCGGTCTTCGTCAACTGGTCGGCGACCATCAGCACGCCGAGGTCGACGTCCTGGAGGCGGCTGACGAGCTCGGCGCCCTCCGTCTCGGCGAAGCGCGCGCGCAGCAGGTCGACGGGGTCGAAGGCGTGGCTGCGCCCGGTCAGGCCGGCGCGCAGGTCGGCGGAGAAGATCTCCTTCCAGCCGTGGTGCCGCTCGAGCGGTGGCAGGTGCGCCGCGCGGACGAAGCGCTTCGCCCGGTAGTCGAGGCTCGCCCTGGCGGTCGAGGCGGGCAGCAGCTCGACGAGCGGGCGCGCGAGGCGGGCGAGCGGGGCCGCGCGCTCGGCGAGCAGGTCGGCCGCGTACGTGTAGTAGCCGCCGAAGAGCTCGTCCCCGCCCTCGCCGGAGAGGACCGTCTTGACGTGGCGGGCGGCGAGCTCGGAGACGAGGTACGTGGGGAGCGCGGACGAGTCGGCGAAGGGCTCGTCGAATGCGTCGGCGAGCGCGGGGAGGAGCAGCGCCGCGTCCGGCCGGAGCACGAGCTCGTGGTGGTCGGTGCCGTAGCGCTCGGCGACCGCGCGGGCGTCGGCGGTCTCGTCGAAGGAGCGCTCCTCGAAGCCGATCGTGAAGGTCCGCAGCGGCTCGGCGGTCTCGCGCGCCGCCAGCGCCGCGAGCGCGCACGAGTCGACGCCGCCCGAGAGGAGGACGCCGACCGGCACGTCCGCGACGAGGTGCGCGCGAACCGCGTCGCGCAGCCGGGCGCGCAGCTCCTCGACCAGCTCGGCCTCGTCGCCCGTGCGGAGCTCGCCCTCGGCGGCGGGAGCCGGCCGCGCGTACCGCTCCAGCCGAGGCTCGCCGCCCTCCCAGACCAGCAGGTGCCCCGGCGGCAGCTTGCGGGTGCCGGCGAAGATCGAGAGCGGGTCGGGGATGCAGTTGAAGGCGAGGAACGCCTCGAGGGCGTCGAGGTCGACCTCGCCGCGCGGGAGCGCCCGCAGCTCGGAGGCGAACTCGAGCCCGCCGCCCTCGGCCCGGTAGTAGAGCGGCTTGATGCCGTAGCGGTCGCGGGCGAGGAGCAGCCGGCGGCGGCGCGCGTCCCAGATCGCGACGGCGAACATCCCCCGCAGCCTCCCGGGGAACGCGTCGCCCCACTCCTCGTAGGCGTGCGCGAGCACCTCGGTGTCGCCCTGCGAGCGGAAGCGGTGGCCGGCGGCCTCGAGCTCGCGCCGCAGCTCGCGGTAGTTGTAGAGCTCCCCGTTCTGGACGACGACGACGGAGCCGTCCTCGTTCGTCAGCGGCTGGTCGCCGGTCTCGAGATCGATGATCGAGAGGCGCCGGGCCGTGAGCCCGACCGGACCGTCGAGCCAGGCGCCGTCGCTGTCGGGGCCACGGTGCGCGAGCGTCGCGCCCATCTCCGCGAGCCGGTCGGGGTCGACGGGCCCGGAGGCGGAGACGATTCCGGCGATCCCGCACATGGAGCGGGACTCTAGCCCGGAGCCTAGCCGGCGAGGAGCCGCCGGTAGACGAGCGCAGACTGCTCTCGGTCATCGGTCTCGAATGCATCCCAGTGGTCATCAGCTGGGTCGGCAAAGTACACGTGGCTTCTGAGCCATCCACGCTCGGCGCGCGATATCTCGCGCGCGAGCTCATCGGGGTCCTGCACGAGTCGGAGCAGGAGGGCCACATCGGCGCGCTGCGCGTCAGGCAGGTCATCCACCGAAATGGCACGGATCTTGATCAGGATCGCCCCCAGGAGGCTGGGGCGAGGCACCAGTCCCTCGACATCCCGCGACCGGACCTCAATTGGCCTTGATCGCGAGAGTGCTTGCGTCCCGCCGGGGACCCTGACGGTCCGGTTCGGAGGGACTGTGGTGATCTTGGCTCGAGCGCCAAGACCGTCGGGCGCCAGAACATCGATCTGTGCCGTCCCGCGCTTGAAGAGATGCGCGAGCCCATTTCGCGAGATCTCAGGGTCATAGTCGCGCGCACGGAGATATCGGGATATCTCTTCAGTTCCGTTCGCGGCAAGACGGACGTTGACAAGGACGTCAACGTCGTTGCTTGGTCTGGGACTGAGGCCGGCTTCCCATGCGTACAGAGCGACCATGTGGGCTCCGACAACCGTCCACCAGCCAGGAAACGCCTCTGCCATCTCCATGAGGTCGCACCAGAGCTGATGCTGTTCGTCGCCAAGCTCGGGGATCTCAATTGGCAGCAGAAACCTCCATCAGTGCGGACTCTGCCGCGCGACGAACGCGAGGATCGCGGACATTGAGCAGGTCAGCGGCCACGACCGGCGTCGGTGACTTCGGCCAGTCCAAGATCCACTGGCTTCCTCTCGGCACACGAAGCGACAAATTCGCCTGCTGTGAGCCCTTCTCTGGGCTGAGCGCGAGCTCGAGCTCCCGCAGGACCTTCTGACTCACGTAGGCGTCGAGCCGGTCGCGCCCCGGCTGATAGCGAACGTCGATGGCCGGATCGTCCGCCGCCAGGCCTGTACGCACGAGACGCGGGTCGTGGATGAGCCGTGCAACGTCCGAATGAAAGACTCGCCAAGCATGGCGCTCAAATCGTGGCTGCGAGTGGGCTAGGGCATCGACAAGCTCGCGTGGATGCCGGGATCGATAGTGCCGGCTGAGCCGGTAGAGAGAGCTCGGCGGCAAGCGCACCGCCTCCCGCTCTCCGCTCAACTTCGCCAACAGGGCCCATGCGCTGGCGGGACTGAGCGGGCGACCCCCAGGTCGCCCGAGCCTGGCAAAGGCACCAACCTCATCTCGGTCCAAGACGTAGTGGCCGCCCACACGATCAGCCCGTAAACGCCCGGCCGCTATGAGAGCCCGCACCCGCTGAGGACTCAAGCCGAGCTTGGCGGCGGCTTCTTCAACAGATAGGTTGCGACCAGCCATAGCCAGAACTATAGCGGTATCGCAATAGTTATGAGAACTATGGCGATATCGCAATAGATATGGGAATCAGGCACTGTCGGAGGGTCGCACGAGGCTGCGAGCGGACTGGCGGAGGACGCGCCACGCCGTCGCGGCCAGCGTGCGGAGGTAGAGGCGCACCGAGCGGTCGGCGATCCACTCGAGGTCGTGCGCGAGCTTGTCCGACATCGAGGCCTCGTACTCGCGGCGCACTTGCGCGAAGCCCGTGAGGCCTGGGCGGACGACGAGCCGCTGCCAGTAGGCGGGCAACTCGGCGGCGAGCTCCTCGAAGAAGATCGGCCGGATCGGCCGCGGCCCGACGAGGCTCATGTCGCCGCGCAGGACGTTCCAGAGCTGCGGGAGCTCGTCGAGCTGCGTCGCCCGGAGCCGCCGGCCGATCGGCGTGTATTCGGCACGGGTCCGGCTGACGAGCTCCTCGCCGAGGTAGGGCCCGAGGCGCTCCTCGGCGCCCCGCCGGAGGGTGCGGAACTTGACCATCGTGAAGACGCGCCCGCCGCGGCCGACGCGTTCGCCTCGATAGAGCACCGGCAGCCCGTCCGTGGCCACGATCGCCAGCGTGATCGCGGCGAGGAGGGGCACGGAGATGAGCAGGAAGAAGGCCGAGAGGAGGATGTCGAGCGCCCGCAGCGGGGCGTCCCGCCCCCTGGGCGCCGCCTCGCGGGCCAGCCGCTCGTAGCGCTCCGCGAGCGTCTCCGTCTCCACCGTGGGCCAGTCTACTCGCGCCGCTCGATAAGCTCTGCTTATGGACACGAGACAGCTGGCCGCCTTCTGCGCGGTCGTCGAGCGCAAGAGCTTCTCGCAGGCCGCCGAGCTGCTAGGCATCTCGCAGCCCGCGGTCAGCCTCCAGATCCGCTCGCTCGAGGAGCGGCTCGGGACGCAGCTGATCGACCGCTCCGGCCGCCGCGTCGAGCCGACCGAGGCCGGCAGCCGCCTTTACCGCGGCGCGCAGCGGCTGCTCGCGCTCGAGGAGCAGCTGCTCGAGGACGTCGCCGCCGGCGACGAGGGCCCGCTCCACGGACGGCTCGAGCTCGGCGCCTCCTCGGGGCCCGGCGAGACGGTCCTGCCCGTCCTCCTCGGCGAGTTCCAGCGCGAGCACCCCGACGTGCACGTCGCGCTCGCCGTCCACGACACGCAGACGATCGTCGACCTCGTCGCCCGGCGGGAGCTCGAGCTCGGCGTCGTCGGCGCGTCCCGCCGGCACCGCGGGGTCACGTTCGAGCCGTTCTTCCGGGACGAGGTCATCCTCGTCTGCCCGCCCGGGCACCGCTTCGCCGGCCGGACGATCACGCTCGAGGAGCTGAAGGCCGAGCCGCTGATCCTCATGCAGGAGGGCGCGGGGGTCCGCCAGGTGATCGAGGACGAGCTCCGGCAGGCCGGCGTCCGTCTGCGCGACCTCGACGTCCCCCTCGAGCTCGGGGTCAAGGAGTCGGTGCGGATCGCGGTCCGCGCCGGCTACGGGGTGACGTTCATCTCCCGTACGTCGGTGGAGACCGACCTCACCGAGGGGGCGGTCGCGGAGGCGCGGGTGGAGGGGCTCGAGCCGGCGCGCGAGATCTCGCTCGTCCGCGCGACCGGGCGGCGGCCGACTCGCGTCGCCGAGGCGTTCGTCGCCTTCGCCCGGGAGCGGTTGTGATCGTCCGGTGGGGACTAGGCGAGCTCCCCGGCCTGCTCGCGGAGCTCGGGATCGAGCGCCCGTTCCTCGTCGCGTCGCGCCGCTGGGATTACCTGGGACTGCCGGAGGCGGCCCGCTGGGACGAGATCCCATCGCACCGGCTGGAGGTCCCGGACGGCGTCGACGGGATTCTCGCCGTCGGCGGCGGCAGCGCGATCGACACGGCGAAGGCCGCGTCCGCCGGGTCGGGCTTGCCGCTCGTCTCGGTGCCGACGACCTACTCGGGCTCGGAGTGGACGACCTTCTACGGCGTCCGCGACCCCGACCGGCGGATGCGCGGCGGCGGCGGGGGCGCGCGGCTCGCCGGGATCGTCTACGAGCCCGAGTTGACGATCGGGCTCGACCGGGAGACGACCGCGGGCACCGCCCTGAACGCCTACGCCCACGCCGCGGAGGCGCTCTACGTGCTCGGCCGCGACGAGTCGGCCGACGCGATCGCCCTCGAGGGGGCCCACATCGTCGAGGAGGCGCTGCCGCGCGTGCTCGAGCGCCCGGACGACCTCGGCGCGCGGCGCGACCTCCTCCTCGGCGCTGCGCGCGCGGGCGAGGCGCTCGGCCGCTCCGGGCTCGCGCTCGGCCACGCGATGGCGCAGGCCCTCGGCGGCCGGTACGGGCTCCCGCACGGCGTCCTGAACGCGATCTGCCTGCCGCCGGCGCTGCGCTTCAACGCGGAGTTCGTCCCGGCGGAGCTCGGAGAGAACCCGGCCGGCCGGGTCGAGGAGCTCGCGCGGCTCGGCGGCATCGGGCGCCTCCGTGACCTCGGCGTGCCGCGCGAGGAGCTGCCCGAGGTGGCGGACTCGATCGCCCAGCGCCCCGGCGCGCGCGCGAACCCGCGTCCGGCGACGCCCAAGCAGATCCTGGCGCTGCTCGAGTCGGTGTACTGATCACGGCGTGCGCCAGTCCGCGCGAATGTCCTCCGACGAGTGACTAGCTCCGACGTGAATCAAGTACCGGCCGGATAAACCGCTCCTTGTCGCGGCCGCTGTACCACCCGCCGCGATCGGCGAGGAGTGATGCCTTGAGTCGCGCGTATCGCTCGGCCTCGGCCGGGTTTGCGCGGAGGTAGTCGCGAAAATGGAGGAAGTCGACCCACATCGGGCCCCCGTGCTTGACGACGTGGACGAGAAACCGCCAAGGGACGCTCGTGCCCTTGCGGAAGACGTGCTGCGGCTGTCCGTGGTCGCCGCCATAGTGGTAGTCGAGGCGTTCCATTCTTGTCCGCGCACCTTCGGGAAGATCGAGGCTCACCACTCCGACCGCAATGTCGATCGTCGGCTTGGCGGCGAGGCCGGGGACCGACGTGCTTCCGACATGCTCCGCCGCGACTACCGGTGCAAGAGCTTCAGTAACCCGTCCAATCTCGTCTTCGTAGAGACGCGGCCAGTGCGGGTCGTAGACGGAGAGCTCAGTTGATGCCAACGGTGGGAAGTTAGCGAGAAGGGAGACGTGGTGGCCTGCAGGAGTCTTGCCTCGCTCGGACGGCCGAGATCGATGCGGCGAAGCCGCGCATCTCGGCCGTCACGAGG
>JBBDQR010000117.1:0-24931 GCA_040905885.1 Gaiellaceae bacterium
TCGGGGAGCTCGTCCACGGCGCCGTCGCAGTCGTCGTCGATGCCGTTGTGGCTGTCCTCGACCGCGCCGGGGTACACGTGCTGGTTCGAGTCGTCACAGTCGCCGGAGACCAGGGCGAAGCCAGGCCCACCGACCGGCGACTCGATCACGGTCGCTGTCCCGTAACCGTCGTTGTCCAGGTCCTGGAACCACGACTCCTCGTCCTCCATGCCGTCGCAGTCGTTGTCCAGGAAGTCGCCCCTGACCTCGGGCGTCGGCGTCACATCCGGCTGGACGACCACCGAAACGCCGTCCCAGAGTCCGGACTGACAGACGCCGATGCCGTCTGTGTTCGCTGGCCCTGTGTAGTAGGGCACGAGCAGACCGGAGTCGAGCGTTGAGGTGCACGTCTGGGTGGAGGCATCCCACGTGTCGGTGGTCGCCGCGTTCCCATCGTCGCAATCCGGTGCGGGCGCATCGGCGCCGTCACAGTCCTGGTCGATGCCGTCACCGACGACCTCCGGCGCACCAGGACGGACCGAGGCGTCGGCGTCGTTGCAGTCGCTGCCCCCGTCCGCGATCCCCAGGAAGCCATCGCTGTCGGCATCGGTGGTCGGACCGCCCGGGCCGCTGTCCTCCTCGAGCGCGCCCAGACGCGTTAGGACGTCCGCCATCTGCGTCTCCAGGGCGGTGACCCGCGCCGCGAGCGCGTCTCGAGCGCGAGCACGACCGCGGTCAGGGCGACGAGCACTAGCGCGAGCACCGCGGCGGGCGTCCGGTCGAAGAGCGAGCGGTACTGGACGTAGATCGAGCGGGTGAGGGCGTCGTACTGCATCAGCGACACCGCTCCGAAGTCCGAGAGCGCGTAGAGCGCGACGAGCAGCCCGCCGCCGCCGATCGCCGGCCGGAGCGACGGCAGCGTCACGCGGCGGAAGACCCCGAGCTGGGACTCCCCGAGGCCGCGCGCCGCCTCCTCCAGAGAGGCGTCCAGCCGCCGGAGAGCAGCCGCGCAGAGCAGGAACACGTACGGGTAGGTCGAGAGCGTGAGCGCGGCGAGCGCGCCCGGATAGCCGTAGATCTCCGGCAGGCGCTCGACGCCGAACGGTCCCTCGAGCAGCTCCTGGAGCAGGCCCTTGGGGCCGAAGGCGCCGAGCAGCGCGAGCGCCGCCACGTAGCTCGGGATCACGAGCGGCAGAGCGGCGAGCACCCCGATCGTCCGCCGGGCGGGGAGGTCGGTCCGCACGACGAGCCAGGCGAGCGGGACGCCGACGGCGACCGCCGCCGCGGTCACGCCGGCGACGAGCGCTCCGGTCTGGAGCACGAGCTCGAGCGTCGAGTGCCGGACGAGGATCCGCCAGGCGTCCTCGCCCCCGCCGCCGGCGCGGACCGCGAGGTAGACCAGCGGGAGGAGGACGAGGCCGACGGCCGCGACCGCCGGCCCCGCCAGTGCGAGCGGGACGCGCCCGCGCGAGCTCACGACGTGAAGCCGACCTCGTTCAGCAGCTCGAGCGTCCGCGCGAGCTCGGGCCCGAGCTCGTCGAGCTCGATCTCCGGCCCGTGGAGCTCGTCGAGCGCGGGCAGCCCCGCCCGCGGCTCGATTCCCGCGACGAGCGGGTACTCCGCCTCCTCGGCCTCCTCGGCGTAGAAGCGCTGCCCCTCGTCCGAGAGCAAGAACTCGACGAACCGCTCGGCCGCGTCGCTCTTCTCGAGGATGCCGACGCCGGCGACGCTGACGAGCGCGCCCGGGTCGCCGGCGCGGAGGTAGTGGTTGGCCACGGGCAGGTCGGGATTCTCCTCCTTGGCCAGGAAGAGGTAGTAGTGGTTGACGAAGCCGACCTCGACCTCGCCGCGTCCGACAGCCTCGACCGTGGGCAGGTTCTTCTCGTAGAGCTTCGGCTCGTTCGCCTTGATCCCCTCGAGCCACGCCCGCGTTTCCTCCTCCCCGAGCGTCAGCCGCATGGCGGTGACGAACGCCTGGAAGGACGCGTTCGTGGGCGGGAAGCCGATCTTGCCGCGCCAGCGCGGGTCGGTGAAGCCGAGGATCGAGTCGGGCAGATCGCTCTCGTCGAGCAGATCGGTGTTGTAGGCGACGACCCGGACGCGGCCCGACGTGCCCACCCAGTGTCCGTCGGGGTCGCGGAAGCGCGGCTCGACGCGGTCGAGGAGCTCCTGCGGCAGCTCGGCGAGCAGGCCCTCCTGCTCCACGGCTCCCAGCGAGCCGGGGTCCTGGGCGAAGAAGACGTCCGCCGGGCTGTTCTCGCCCTCCTCGGCGATCGTCGCGGCGAGCTCGGCGCTGTCGCCGTAGCGGACCTCGATCTCGATGCCTGTGGCCTCCTCGAAGCGTTCGAGCAGCGGCTCGACGATCTCCTCC
Organism: Gaiellaceae bacterium; assembly: GCA_040905885.1. Classification (GTDB taxonomy): domain Bacteria; phylum Actinomycetota; class Thermoleophilia; order Gaiellales; family Gaiellaceae; genus JACVRU01. The sequence goes on from JBBDQR010000117.1 coordinate 2,351, forward strand.
TCGCGTCCCGAGTAGACCGTCAGCGTCTCGCCCCCGCCGTCGCCGCACCCGGCCAGGGCGAGTACGAGCGGAAACAGCAGCGCGACCTTCCTCATCTGCACCTCCCTCTGGACTGAAAGGAAGGCGAACCTTACACAGCGAGTAAGGGTGACCTTACGAAAAGACGCGAACCGGCTCGCGGTGCGGCGCGACGACCACACGCGAGCCTGAGGGGACGAGCTCGGTCGACGGCCGCTGGGAGACGACCTCGGTGCCGTCGGCGAGCCGCACGCGGTAGAAGACGTCGTGGCCGCGGAACTCGCGGCCGACCACCTCGGCCGATCCCTGCGGGTCGGGGCGCAGCTCCAGGAGCTCGGGCCGGATCAGCACGTCGACCTCCGAGGCGCCGTTCCGCCCGACGACCGGGAAGCGACCCAGCAGCGTCTCGACGAGCTCCCCGTCGATGCGCCCCCGCAGGAAGTTGCCGGCGCCGACGAAACCCGCCGTCCAGCGGTCGGCGGGCGCGGCGTAGAGCTCCTCGGGTGAGGCGGCCTGGACGATCCGGCCGTCGCGCATGACCGCGATCCGGTCGGCGAGGGAGAATGCCTCCTCCCGGTCGTGCGTGACGAGCAGCACGGTCGCCCCGAGCGAGCGGAGGATGCCGGCGAGCTCGTCGCGCATCGAGGCGCGGAGCAGGGGGTCGATGTTCGACCAGGGCTCGTCGAGGAGGACGACCGCCGGCGCGGGGGCCAGCGCGCGGGCGAGCGCCACCCGCTGTTGCTGGCCGCCGGAGAGCTCGTGGGGGTAGCGGCCGCCGTAGCCCTCGAGGCCGACGAGCGCGAGCAGCTCGCGGACGCGCTCGGCGCGGTCGCCGCGGCGGACGCCGAAGCCGACGTTCTCCGCCACCGTCAGGTGGGGGAAGAGGGCGTAGTCCTGGAAGACCATGCCGACGCGGCGCCGCTCGGGCGCGACCCCGTTGACGCGCGTCTCGGCGACGCAGAGCTCGCCCTCGTCGGGCTCCTCGAACCCGGCGATCAGCCTCAGCAGCGTCGTCTTGCCGCAGCCGCTCGGCCCGAGCAGCGCGACGAACTCGCCTCGCTCGACGCACAGCTCCGCGCGCTCGACCGCCTGTGTCCGGCCGAAGCGCTTCGAGACGCCGTGGACGCACACCATCCCGCGACAGCTCATGTAAGGGGAACCTTACAGCAGGGGGGCGGTCCGCCTGCCGCTCTACGCTGGTCCGATGGCCTTCGTCTCCGTGTACCCGCTGCTGACGACGCGCGCGCTGCCGCGTCCGTTCACGTACGCGGTCGAGGACGGGGTGGGCAAGGGCGCCGTCGTCGAGGTGCGCTTCGGGGGCGCGAAGCGGCGGGGCGTCGTCGTCGACCTGGAGGAGGACGCGCCCGAGGGCGTCGAGATCTCCCCGGTCGTGCGGGTCGTGGAGCAGTTGCCGCCGGACCTCGTCGACCTGGCGCTCTGGATCGCGGACTACTACGGCTCCACGCCCGGCCGCGCGCTCGGCCTCGTCGCGCCGCTGAAGCGGGCCCGGCGCGGCGAGCGCCGGTCGGTGGCGCCGACCGTGCTGCCCGGCGAGCCGCCGCCGGCTGAGCTGAGCCGGTCACAGCAGGCCGCGCTGGAGCGGATCGCCGCGGGCGGCGGTCCGTATCTCCTCTACGGCGCGACGGGCAGCGGCAAGACGGAGGTCTACCTCCAGGCGGCGGCGCTGGAGCTCGAGCGCGGGCGGGGGACGATCGTGCTCGTGCCGGAGATCGCGCTGACGCCGCAGGCGATCGGCCGCTTCCGCGCGCGGTTCGGCGACCGGATCGCGCTGCTGCACTCGGCGCTGACCGACGCCGAGCGGCGCGACGAGCGGGAGCGGATCGAGAGCGGCGAGGCTCGCGTCGTCGTCGGCGCCCGCTCGGCGGTGTTCGCGCCCGTCCGCGACCTGGGCCTGATCGTCGTCGACGAGGAGCACGACGCGTCGTACAAGCAGGAGTCCGACCCGCGCTACGACGCGCGCGCCGTCGCCGCCAAGCGGGCCGCGCTCGCCGGCGCCGTGGCCGTCTACGGGAGCGCCACGCCCCGGCCGGAGAGCTGGGCCGCGCTCGAGCGGCTCGAGCTCGGCGGCCGGCTGGCGGGGCCGCTGCCGCCCGTGAAGGTGGTCGACCTGCGGCGGGAGCGCGGCTATCCGCTCTCCGCGCCGCTGCTCGAGGAGCTCGGCGCGGTCGCGGAGCAGGGCGGCAAGGCGATCCTGCTGCTCAACCGGCGCGGCGTGGCGCCCGCGCTCCACTGCCGCAACTGCGGGCTCACGCCCCGCTGCCCGAACTGCGACGTGGCGCTCGTCCTGCACAAGGACGGCGCGCTCCGCTGCCACCACTGCGGGCACCACGAGCCCGCGCCGGAGCTCTGCTCCGCCTGCGGCTCGCCGGAGATCGTGCGCATCGGCGCCGGGACGCAGAGGCTCGAGCGCGAGCTGGAGAAGCACGTCCCCGAGCTCGAGCGCATCCGCCTGGACGCGGACACCGCCGATCCGGCCGAGGCGCTCGCCCGCTTCGCGGCGGCCGGGCGCGCCGTGCTGCTCGGGACGCAGATGGTGGCCAAGGGGCACCACTTCGCCGGCGTCGCGCTCGCCGCCGTCGTGGACGCGGACACGGGCCTCGGGATGCCCGACTTCCGCGCCGAGGAGCGCACCTTCCAGCTCGTCACGCAGCTCGCCGGCCGCAGCGGCCGCGACGCGCCGGGCCGGGTGATCGTCCAGACGTTCCAGCCGGACTCGCGCGCGATCGCCCACGCCGCGCGCCACGACGTCGCGGGCTTCCTCGCCGACGAGCTCGGGCGCCGGCGGGAGCTCGGCTACCCGCCCTTCCGGCACCTCGTCCGCATCCTCGTCTCGGGGCCGGACCAGGAGGGCCCGCTGCGCGCGCTCCAGGAGGTGAAGGACGAGCTCGCGGAGGCCGAGGTGCTGGGGCCGGCGCCGGTGCTGCGGCTGCGCGGCCGCTTCCGGGCCCAGCTCGTCGCCAAGACCGACCAGCCGGGGCGGATCGCGGGGCGCGCGGGACGGCTGCTCGCCGCGGCCGCGGTTCCCATGCGCCGCGCCGGGCTGGCGGCCGTCGTGGACGTCGATCCGCAGGACCTCTGACCCGGTACCCTCCCGCCGTGGCGAACGAGGCAGGCCAGATCCGCGAGGAGGAGCTCGACGCGCAGCGCGAGGCGCTGCGGCGGACGGCGCTCGCGCAGATCCGCCAGTACGGCGACTCCGCGCTGAGGATGCCGGCGCGCGCCGTCGCCGATTTCGACGAGGACCTCGACCGGCTCGTCCGGCGCATGAAGCAGCTGATGGTCGACGCGAACGGCGTCGGCCTCGCCGCGACGCAGCTGGGCGTGCTGCGGCGGGTGTTCGTCTTCCAGGAGGACCGCGACGAGGAGCCGATCGCGCTCGTCAACCCCGTGATCGTCGAGCGGAGCGACGAGACGGAGACCGACGACGAGGGGTGCCTCTCCCTCCAGGGCGTGCTCGTGCCCGTCGAGCGCCCGGCCGCGATCAGCATCGAGGGGAAGGACGAAAGCGGGGCGGACGTGCGGCTCGAGCTCGAGGAGCCCGCGGCGCGAGTCGTGCAGCACGAGGTCGACCACCTCGACGGCGTGCTGATCATCGACCGGACGACGCCGGAAGCGCGGCGCGAGGCGCTCTCGGTGCTGCGACCGCGGATCGCGCTGGTCTAGTTCGTGGACTTCCGGCTGCTTTCGGACGGCCGAAATCGCAGCGGCGAAGCCGCGCATTTCGGCCGTCGCGAGGTGTCGCTAGCCCGGAGGGGCGCCCCTGGCCGGAGCGCCCGGCGCGAAGCGCCGCGCGCGCAGGTCTAGCGGGAGCAAATGCCGGCACGCAGGGAATCAGCCTCGCGGCCGGAGGGCGGCTCTGCCGCCCGGGAGGCCGAGAACGAGCTCTCCCAGCGGAAGGCAGTGGAAGGAGGGGGCTCGAGGGGGAACCCTGGGTTCCCCCTCGCTGTCGCCGCGACCGCGCCCTTCGGCGCGGACGTGCTCGAACGGCTGGCCGCCCGCCACGAGATCGCCTTCCTGCTCACGCGGCCCGACCGCCCGCGCGGGCGCGGGCGCAAGCCGGGACCGCCGCCCGCGAAGGAGACCGCCGGGCGGCTCGGCATCCCCGTCCGCCAGCCCGACCGCCTGACCGAGGAGGTGGAGCTCGACGCGGGCACGATCGCCGTCGCGGCGTACGGCGTGCTGATCCCGACGCCGCTGCTCGACCGGGCGCTCTGGCTGAACGTCCATCCGTCGCTGCTGCCCCGCTGGCGGGGAGCGGCGCCGGTCGAGCGCGCGATCATGGCCGGGGACGCGGAGACGGGCGTCACGATCCACCGGACGACGCCCGAGCTCGACGCCGGCCCGATCGCGGCCCAGCGCGCGTTCCCGATCGGGCCCGAGGACGACGCGGGGGCGGTCTATGCGAAGGCGGCGGCGCTGGCCGTCGAGCTGCTCGACGAGGTGCTGCCCGAGCCGTCGTTCCGGCCGCAGCCCGAGGAGGGCGCGACCTACGCCGAGAAGATCACCGCGGCCGACCGCGAGCTCGACTGGTCGCGGCCGGCGGAGGAGATCGTCCGCAAGGTGCGCGCGCTCTCGCCGCACATCGGCGCGCGCGCCGAGCTGAACGGGCGGCAGGTGATCGTCTGGCGGGTGGACGCGGAGGGGAAGCCGGCCGAGGTCCAGCCGGCCGGCCGCCGGCGGATGAGCTACGAGGAGTTCCTGCGGGGGCTGAGGTGATCTCCCCTGCCCGCCGGGCCGCCTACGAGGTGATCCGGCGCGTGTTCGAGCACGAGGCCTACGCCGACCGCGCGCTGGCCGCGGCGGTGGAAGGCCTCGACGCGCGCGACCGCGCGCTCGCCCAGCGGCTCGCCTACGGCACGGTGCAGCGCGTCCGCACGCTCGACCACGCGATCGAGACGCTCGGCCGCCGGCCGGTCCGCAAGCTCGACCCGCCCGTGCTGGCGGCGCTCCGGCTCGGCGCCTACCAGCTCGGCTACGCCGAGGGCGTGCCGCGCTACGCGGCGGTGAACGAGTCCGTCGAGCTCGTGCGGCGGGCACGGCTCGAGCGCGCCGTCCCGTTCGCGAACGCGGTGCTGCGGCGCCTCGGCGAGGGCATCCGCGAGCTCGTCGACTCCCTCCCCGAGGGGCCGCTCAAGCATTCGTACCCGGACTGGATCTACGAGCTCTGGCGCGACGAGCTGGGGGAGGAGGACGCGCTCGCGCTCATGCGCGCCCAGAACGAGGCGCCGGAGACGGTGGTTCGGGTCGTCCGCGGCCCAGTAGAAGACATCGAGGGCGAGCCCACGGACGTCCCGGGCGCGGTGCGGGTCGAGCGCGTCGACGAGCAGGCGCTGGCCGAGGGCCGGATCTGGCCGCAGAGCCGCGCGTCGCAGCTCGCGGCGCTGGCCGTCGGCGCGCGGGAGGGCGAGCGGATCCTCGACTGCTGCGCCGCCCCGGGCGGCAAGGCGACGATGCTCGCCGGCGAGGTGACGGCGGTCGAGCTCCATCCGGCGCGGGCGCGCGAGCTGGAGGAGAACGCGCACCGCCTGGGCGCGACGAACGTCCGCGTCGTCAACGCCGACGCGACCGACCTGCCGGCGGAGTTGACGGGGTTCGACCGGGCGCTCGTCGACGCGCCGTGCTCGGGGCTCGGCGTGCTCGCGCAGCGGCCCGCCCTCCGCTGGCGCGCGAAACCGCTGCCCGAGCTCCAGCTCTCGCTGCTGCGGGCCGCCGCGGAGCGGGTGCGGCCCGGCGGCACGGTCGTCTACGCGGTCTGCACGATCAGCCGGGAGGAGAACGAGGCGATCGTGGACGCGTCGGGGCTCGAGCCGGATCCGTCCCTCGCCGACGAGTGGCCCGCCTACCGCCACCCCCGGCGGCGGGAGTTCCTGCTCACGCTGCCGCACCTCCACCGGACGAGCGGGTTCTTCGTCGCGAGGCTGCGCGTCCCGTGATCGACGAGTGGCGCGAGCGCGCGCCGGCCCTGGCGGAGGAGTGCGCCGAGCTGTGGTCGCTGCGGCTCGGCGAGCCATACAAGGACGGTCACGCATCACTGACGCTTCAAGCAGAGCTTCCGGACGGCGGGCCCGCCGTGCTCAAGGTGGGCTTCCCGCACCCGGAGGCCGAGCAGGAGGCGGCCGCGCTCGCGCACTACGACGGTGGCGGCGCGGTGGGGCTGCTCGCCCACGACCCGGAGCGGAACGCGCTCCTGCTCGAGCGCTGCGAGCCGGGGACGTCGCTGCTGCAGCTGCCGGACGAGGAGGAGGCCTTCCGCATCGCGGCGGGCGTGCTCCGCCGCCTCTGGCGCCCGCCGGCCGCCGACCATCCGTTCGACCTGCTCTCCGAGCTCGCGACGAGCTGGGCCGAGCTTCCTGGGCTCGACGCGGAGATGGTGCGCGAGCTCGTGACGAGCCAGGGCGAGCTCGTCGTCTGCCACCAGGACTTCCATCGCGGCAACGTCCTCCGCGCGGAGCGCGAGCCCTGGCTGGCGATCGACCCGAAGCCCCTCGTGGGCGAGCGGGAGTTCGACACCGCGGCGCTGATGCGCGACGGGCCCGGCGACCTGACCCGCCGCCTCGACCTGCTCTCCGCGGAGCTCGGGCTCGACCGCGAGCGGATGAGGCTGTGGGCGATCGTCCACGCCGTTGCCTGGGAGCATCCCGAGGTCGCGCGCATGCTGCTGACCGCCTGACGCCGTACGATCCGGGCACTGTGGCCTGGCGCGACTGGGTGCGGACGGTCGAGATCGAGCCGTCGCTCTACGCGGCGAACTTCGCCGAGCTCGGCGAGCAGATCACGGCGCTGCTGAACGCGGGCACGCGGATCTTCCACTTCGACGTCGGCGACGGGCACTTCGTCGAGCCGATCACGATCGGGCCGATCGTGATCCAGTCGATCGCGCCCATGATCCACGAGCGCGCCGCCGTCCTCGACGTGCACCTGATGGTCACCGAGCCGGAGAAGCACATTCCGCAGGTCGCACGGGCAGGCGGGGACAGCGTCACGTTCCACGTCGAGGCGAGCGTCGACCCCGCGACGACGATCGCCCTCGCCCGCGAGCACGAGCTCGGCGTGGGCGTCGCCTTCAAGCCGGCGACAGCGGTCGCGGACGCGGCGAAGGCGGCCGAGGGGGCCGACCTCTGCCTCTGCATGTCGATCGAGCCCGGGTACTCGGGCCAGGAGTTCATGCCCGACGCGTTCGACCGGATCCGCGAGCTGCGCTCCCTGCTGCCCGTCGAGACCTTCGTCCAGGTCGACGGCGGGGTCACGAACGAGAACGTGCGGGAGGTGCACGAGGCAGGCGCGTCGCTGCTCGTCGCCGGCAGCGCGATCTTCGCGCGCGAGGACCTCCCCCGGGCGTACCGGCGCCTGGTACAAGCGCTGGCATGAGCCATCTGGAGCGGGCGCTCGAGCTCGCCGAGCGGGGCCGCGGGACGACGCGCCCGAATCCCGTCGTCGGGGCGGTCGTCGTCCGCGAGGGCGACGTGGTGGGGGAGGGCTGGCACGAGCGGGCGGGCGGGCCGCACGCGGAGATCGCCGCTCTCGAGCAGGCCGGAGAACGGGCTCGTGGCGGGACGCTCTACGTGACGCTCGCGCCCTGCTCGCGCGAGGGGCGCACGCCGCCCTGTGTGGACGCCGTGCTCGCCGCCGGCATCGAGCGCGTCGTCGTCGGCGCCGACGACCCGACCCAGGACGGCGTGGAGCGGCTGCGCGGCGCGGGCGTCGAGGTCGAGGTCGTCGACTCGTTCGAGGCCCGCCGCCAGAACGAGACCTGGCTCACATGGGCGACGCTGGGACGCCCGTTCGTCACCTACAAGGTCGCGGTCTCCCTCGACGGGCGCGTGACCGTGCCGGGCTCCCGCTGGGTGTCGGGGGAGGAGAGCCGCCGGCTCGTCCACGAGCTCCGGGCGCGCTCCGACGCCGTCGCCGTCGGGATGGGCACGTTCCGCGCCGACAGCCCGCAGCTGACAGCCCGCGGCGTCGAGGCCCCGCGCCAGCCCCGGCGGCTGGTCTTCGGCTCGGGCCCGGCGCCCGAGGGCTTCGAGCTCGTGCAGGGGCCGCTCGACGAGGAGCTGCGCCGGCTCGCCGGCGACGGCGTGCAGTCCCTGCTGCTCGAGGGCGGCCCGACGCTCGCGACGGCGTTCGCGGCGGCGGGCCTCGTCGACAAGCTGCTGCTCTTCGTCGCGCCCGTCCTCTCCGGCGACGGGCCGCAGTTCCTCGGCGAGCTGCCGGGGCCGCTGAAGCTGAGCCGTTTGGAGGCCCAGGCGGTCGGGGAAGACGTCCTCGTCACCGCCTATGTCCGCGAGCCCTGACCTCGTCCACACCATGTCGCGGTGGCTCGCCGGCCACATCGCCGACGACGAGCTGCTGGGGGTCCTGGAGCGCGAGGACAGGCCGGAGGCGGCGGAGCTGAGGCGGGCGCTCCAGGCGGGGGCGCCGCGGGCCGAGCTTGACCGGCTCGTCCGCGAGACCCTCCAGGACGTCGCCGCGAGCTAACGTGCCTGCGTGTTCACGGGAATCGTGCGCGAGCGCGGGCGCGTCGCGTCCTTCGAGGGCGGCCGGCTCGTCGTCGAGTGCGGCACGGGCGCCCAGGTCGGCGACTCGGTGGCGATCGACGGCGTCTGCCTGACGGTCGTCGAGGCCGAGAACGGCCGCCTCGCCTTCGACGTCGTCGCCGAGACCCTCGCGCGCGCCAAGCGGTTCGGAGCCGAGGTCAACGTCGAGCCCGCGCTGCGCGCCGGCGAGCCCATGGGCGGGCACGTCGTCCAGGGCCACGTCGACGGCACAGGCACCGTCCGCTCGACCGACGAAGGCCTCGTCTGGCTCGACGTCCCGACAGGGGTGCTCCGCTACTGCGTCGAGAAGGGCTCGATCGCCGTCGACGGCGTCGCGCTCACCGTGGCGGCGCTCGACGGGGCCGGGATCGCCGTCGCGCTCGTCCCGCACACGCTCTCCGAGACGACGCTCGGCGGCCTGGCGCCCGGCGACGAGGTCAATCTCGAGGCGGATATCCTCGCCAAGTACGTGGAGCGCCTGATTCGATGAGCAGCGACGTGACGACCACTCCCTTCGCGACCGTCGGCGAGGCGATCGACGAGATCCGGGCCGGCCGCTTCGTCGTCGTCGTGGACGACGAGGACCGGGAGAACGAGGGCGATCTCGTGATCGCCGCCCAGTTCGCGACGCCGGAGGCGATCAACTTCATGGCCACGCACGCGCGCGGGCTGATCTGCCTCTGCCTGACCGAGGAGCGCTGCGACGACCTGGGCCTGGAGCCGATGACCGACCGCAACGAGAGCCGCTTCGAGACCGCGTTCACCGTCTCGATCGAGGCGCGCGAGGGCGTCACCACGGGGATCTCCACGCAGGACCGCTCGGTCACGATCCAGACCGCGATCGACCCGACCAAGGGCGCCGACGCGCTCGTCCAGCCGGGGCACGTCTTCCCGTTGCGGGCGCGGCCGGGCGGAGTCCTCCAGCGGCAGGGCCAGACCGAGGCCGCCGTCGACCTCGCGCGCCTGGCCGGGCTGATCCCTGCCGGCGTCGTCTGCGAGGTCATGAACGAGGACGGGACGATGGCCCGCGTCCCCGACCTCGTCCGCTACTGCGCCGGGCACGGGGTGAAGATGATCACGGTCGCAGACCTGATCGCCTACCGCCGGCGCACCGAGAAGCTCGTCGAGCGCACGGTCTCCGTCCGCCTGCCGACCGAGTACGGCGAGTTCACCGGTGTGGCGTTCCGCGAGCTGGCGACCGGCAAGCCGCACCTCGCGCTCGTCAAGGGCGACGTCGACGGCGCGGAGAACGTGCTCGTGCGCGTCCACTCCGAGTGCCTGACCGGCGACGTCTTCCACTCGCTCCTCTGCGACTGCGGCGAGCAGCTCGAGCTCGCGCTGCGGCGGATCGCCGCCGAGGAGCGCGGCGTGCTGCTGTACATGTCGCAGGAGGGCCGCGGGATCGGGCTGCTGAACAAGCTGAAGGCCTACGAGCTGCAGGCCGGCGGCCTGGATACGGTCGACGCGAACCTCGCGCTGGGCTTTCCGGCCGACATGCGAGAGTATGGAATCGGCTCCCAGATCCTCGCCGACCTCGGCCTGACGACCATTCGCATCCTCACGAACAACCCGAAGAAGATCGCCGGCATCGAGGGCTTCGGCCTCACCGTCGTCGGCGAGGAGCCGATCGAGGTGCCCGCGAACGAGGAGAACCGGCGGTATCTCGAGACGAAGCGCGATCGGCTCGGCCACCGGCTCCACCACCAGACCGAGCGGTTCGACGAGGAATGAGCGCGGAGCCGGTCGAGCAGCAGGAGGAGCACGCGCCCGGCGGGCTCGAGGTGCCCGAGGGCGTCTCGCTGCTCGAGGGCGAGCCGGCCGGCTCGCGGCCGGTGGCGATCGTCGTCGCCCGCTTCAACGGCGAGTACACCGGCCGGATGCTGACGCGGGCGCTCGAGGAGCTGGAGGCGCACGGCGTGCCGGAGAGCCTGGTCACCGTCGTGCCCGTTCCGGGCGCGTTCGAGCTCCCGCTCGGCGCGATGGCGCTGGCGAAGACGCGCCGGTACGCGTGCGTGGTCGCGCTCGGCTGCGTGATCCGCGGCGAGACGCCGCACTTCGACTACGTCGCCGGCGAGGCCGCGAGCGGCCTCCAGCTGGCCGCGCTCGAGACCGGCGTGCCGGTGTCGTTCGGGCTCCTAACGGTCGACACGGCGGCGCAGGCGGAGGCTCGGATCGAGAAGGCGGCGGAGGCCGTCCGGACGGCGCTCGAGATGGCCGACCTGTTCGCCGAGATCCGCGCGGGCGCTTCCCAGGCGGGCTAACTCGCTACACTGCCGCGGCCAATGGCCAAGGTCTGCGCGATTTGCGGCAAGAAGCCCGGCTTCGGTAACAGCCGGAGCCACTCGATGGTCGCCACGAAGCGGCGCTTCGAGCCGAACCTCCAGCGCGTCCGCATGCTCGTCGGCGGCTCGCCGAAGCGCGCCTACGTCTGCACGCGCTGCCTCAAGGCCGGCAAGGTAGAAAAAGCGATCTAGCTCGTCGCGCGGAGGCCGTCGAGCACGATCGTGAGGTGCTGGCTCCAGCGCCTGGGCCCTGCGTTGATCGCCGAGCCGATCAGCGCCAGGACGTCCTCGGCGCTCACGTCCGTCCGTACGGCGCCCGCGGCCTGCGCCCGCCTGACGAGCTCGGTGGCGGCGCGGCGCAGCTCCCTGGCTTCGGGCATTCCCACGCAGCGCTCGAGGCACTCGTAGATCCCGCGGCCGCTCGCGTGCAGCTCGGCGGCGGCCCGGAAGAACGTGTTCAGCCCCTTGCCGGCGTCCGGCTCGGCCAGTGCCTCTTCGGCGAGCTCCTGGAGCGCGGCGATCCGCTGGCGAGCGACGGCCGCGATCAGCTCGTCCTTGGTCTCGAACCTGCGGAAGACGGTCGCGTGCCCGACGCCGGCGCGGCGGGCGATCTCGTCGACGCTGACGTCCGGGCCGTGCTCGGCGAACGCCTCCGCCGCGGCGTCGAGCACGCGGCGGAGGTTTCGCTCGGCGTCTGCGCGCAGCGGTGTCATGCGCCCGCCATGGCCGGCTCGCCGACGGCCTCGGCCTCGATCCGCGCGACGTGGTGGCGGCGGAGCAGCGCGAGGAGCACGACGAGGCCGGCGAGGATGAACAGCACGCCGCCGGCGAACGCCCAGTGGAACCCGGTGACGAGCGCCTCGGCGCCGCCCGCGGAGCTCCGGGACGCGGCGACCGTGGAGAGGATCGCCAGCCCGAGCGCGCCCCCGATCTGCTGGGACGTGTTGAAGAGGCCGGACGCGAGCCCCTGGTCGGCGTCCTCGAGCCCGGTCGTGGCGACGAGGGTCAGCGGCATGAACACCGCGCCCATACCCAGCGACGTCAGCAGCAGGGCCGGCAGGACGTTCGCGACGTAGCTGCCGTCCACGGGCAGCTGCGTCAGCAGCAGCATCCCGGCCGCGGTCAGCAGCAGCCCCGTGACGGCGACCGGCCGCACGCCGATCTTCGGCGTGAACTGGGACGCGAGGCCCGCCGAGACCATGATCCCCGCGGTGAACGGGAGGAAGGCCAGCCCGGCCGTCAGCGGCCCGAAGCCGAGCACCCGCTGGATGTAGAGCGTGTTGAAGAAGAACATCGCGAACATCCCGGAGGCGGCCAGGAACATGACGATGTTCGCGGTCGTCAGCGAGCGGGTGCGGAAGATCGAGAGCCGCACCAGCGGAGCCGCCGAGCGGAGCTCGATCAGCACGAACGCGACCAGCAGCGCGGCCGCGAAGCCGAAGAAGCCGATCGTCGTCACGGACGTCCAGCCGTCGGTCGCCGCCTTGACGATCGCGTAGACGAGCGCCATCAGGCCGCCCGTCACGGTCACGGCGCCGGCGACGTCGTAGGCGCGCTCCGCGTGCTCGTTCCGCGACTCGGGGATCAGCCGCAGCGAGAGCACGAAGCCGGCGATGCCGACAGGCACGTTCACGTAGAAGATCCACGGCCACGAGAAGGACTGGGTGAGGACGCCGCCGAGGATGAGCCCGACCGCCGAGCCGCCGATCGCGATCGCCGCCCAGACGCCCAGCGCCCGCGCGCGCTCCGCGCCCTCGGCGAACGTGGTCGAGATGATCGAGAGGGCCGCCGGCGAGATCAGCGCGGCGCCCAGGCCCTGCAGCGCCCGCGAGCCGATCAGCATCTCGGAGTTGACCGCGAGCCCATTCAGCAGGGACGCGACGGTGAAGATGACGAGCCCGATCAGGAAGAGCCGCTTGCGGCCGATCAGGTCGCCGGCGCGCCCGCCGAGCAGCAGGAAGCCGCCGAAGACGAGCGTGTAGGCGTTGACGATCCACTGCAGGTTCGCCTCGTCGAGGCCGAGGTCGCTCTGGATCGAGGGGAGGGCGACGTTCACGATCGTCGCGTCGAGGATGACCATGAACTGCGCGAGGCAGACGAGAACGAGGACGATCCAGGGATTCGTGCTGTGGCGCATCGGGGCTCCAATCGCAATCGGACTAGACAGTCCGGTTGAGCATAACCAGAACCGGACTGGCTAGTCCACTTCGTAACAGGCGTCGCAACCTCGGCCTCTCCGCGGTCGTCTAACGCGGACCGTGGACGCGGCTACCACTCCGCTGGGGCGAGTCACGATCGCGCGCGAGGCGATCGCCCAGATCGTCGGCCGCACGGCGGCCGAGTGCTACGGCGTGGTCGGCATGAAGGCCCGCGGCCTGCGGCGGCGCGGACTGACTCAGGGCGTGGCCGTCTCGACAGCGGACGGCGGAGGCCTCAAGATCGACCTCCACGTGGTCGTCGAGTACGGACTCAACCTCGCCGAGGTCGGCAACTCGATCCGCGCGCGCGTCCTGTACGAGGTGGAGCGGCTGACGCAGCTGCCCGTCGCGGCGGTCGAGGTGCACATCGACGACGTGCGCCAGTCGTGACCGTGCGCGGCCTCGCGGCCGGGGCGCTCGCGGCGCTCGAGTCCGCGGAGCGGCGGATCAACGACCTCAACGTCTACCCGGTCCCCGACGGGGACACCGGCACGAATCTGAAGCTGACGGTTCGCGGGATCGTCGAGGCGCTCGACGCGAGCGAGGCCACGGGTCGGGCCGAGCTCGCCCGCGAGGTGACGCGGGCGGCCCTCATGGCGGCCCGCGGCAACTCCGGGGTGATCCTCTCCCAGATGATCCGCGGCGCGGCCGAGTCGCTGGCGGAGACCGACGACGTGGCGGCCGCCCTGCGAAGCGCCAGCGACGCGGCGTACCGGGCCGTGCGGACGCCCGTCGAGGGGACGATGCTGACCGTGATCCGGGAGACGGCCGAGGCCGCGGAGAGGCTCGAGCAGCCGACCCTGCCCGAGCTCGTGCGTGCCGCCGAGGAGTCCGTCGAGCGGACGCCGGAGCAGCTCGCCGTCCTCCGGGAGGCCGGCGTCGTCGACGCGGGCGGTGCCGGACTCGCGGAGATCCTCCGCGGGCTGACCGCGCACCTCACCGGCGAGCCGCTCCCCGAGCCGCCCGCCTACGAGGAGGAGATCGGGCTCGACGCCGTCCACCAGGAGCTTTCGCGGTTCCGGTACTGCACGACCGTGCTCGTCGAGGGCGACGGGCTCGACGCGGCCGAGCTCGAGCGCGAGCTGGAGCCGCTGGGCGACTGCCTGCTCGTCGTCGGGGACCCCGCCGCGCTGAAGATCCACGTCCACACCGACGACCCGGGAGCGGTGCTCGCCCTCGCCACCGCGCGCGGCATCCTCGAGAGCGTCGAGATCGCCAACATGCACCGCCAGACCGTCGAGCGCGAGGAGCGGCTTGCCGACGCGCTCGCGGCGGAGAAGACCTGCGAGGCGGTCGCGGTCGTGTCCGGCGCCGGCAACCGGCGGCTGTTCGAGAGCCTCGGCGCCGGCCAGCTGATCGACGGCGGCCGGACGATGAACCCGGCGACCCAGGAGATCCTCGACGCGATCGAGCGCGCGCCCGCGCCCGAGGCGATCGTGCTGCCGAACAACCCGAACGTGATCATGAGCGCCGAGCAGGCTGCGCGTCACGCCTCCAAGCCGGTGCGCGTGATCCCGACCCGCTCGCTCCAGGAGGGCCTCGCCGCGCTCGTCGCGTACGACTCGTCCCGCTCGGCCGAGGCGAACATGGCAGACATCTTCGACGCGCTCGAGAGCGTCGGCACCGGCGCGGTCGTCGTCTCCTCGCGCGACGCGGAGCCTGACGGGGTGCCCGTGCGGAAGGGCGAGTGGCTCGGGCTCGTGGACGGGGAGGCCGTCGTCGCCGCGGAGGACTTCGAGGAGGCGGCCCGCGCGGTGCTCGAGCGGCTGCTCGAGGAGCCGCGCGACGTCGTCACGCTCCTTGCCGGCGAAGGCGCGCCGCCGCTCGGCGAGCTGCAGAGCTGGCTGGAGGAGGAGCACCCCGACGTGGAGGTCGAGGTCGAGGACGGAGGCCAGCCGAACTACGCGCTGCTGCTGTCCGCCGAATAGTGTCCAGGCGTGGCCCCGCCCGTCCGCATCCTGCTCGTCGAGGACAACGAGGTGTTCCGGGAGGCGCTCGAGCTGCTGCTCGGGCTGCGCTCCGACGTCGAGGTCGCCGCCTCGGTCGGGACCGGGGAGGAGGCCGTCGCGGCCGTCCGCGAGCACGAGCCCGACGTGGTGCTGATGGACTACCGGCTGCCCGGGATGGACGGCGTGCAGACGACGCGCGCGGTGCTGGCCGCCGCGCCGGACGTCGCGGTCGTCTGCCTGACGGGCGAGGCCGCGGCGCACGAGATCCACGCGCTCTACGAGGCGGGCGCGGTCGCCTGCCTGACGAAGGACCAGGAGCTCGACGCGATCGTCTCCGCGCTCGTCCGGGCCGCGGCGTGAACCTCACGGTCGAGAACACCGCGATCGTCGTCGACTCGACCGCGGACTTCCCCGAGGCGGCCGCGCGGTTCCCCAACTGGCGCATCGTCCCGCTCTACGTCCGGTTCGGCGACGAGAGCTACCGCGACTACGTCGATCTCGGGCCGGCCGAGTTCTACCGGCGACTCCGCACGGCTCCGGAGCTGCCGACCACCTCGCAGCCGACGCCGGGGGACTTCCTCGCCGCGTACGAGGAGCTCGCCGGCTACGAGCGGATCTACTCGCTCCACATCGCCGGACGGCTGTCCGGGACGGTCGAGAGCGCGCGGGCTGCTGCGGCGGAGGCCGGCGCCGATCACGTCAGGATCGTCGATTCGGACACGGCCTCCGCCGCGATCGGAATGTTAGGGCTGGCCGTCCAGCGGCGCCTCGAGCGGGGCACCACCGACGAGGAGATCGACGAGCTCGTGGCGCGCTACCGCCGCGACGCCGAGCTTCTCTTCACGGTCGACACGCTCGAGTTCCTCGCGCGTGGCGGCCGGATCGGGCGGGCGAAGGCGTTTGCGGGCCAGATGCTGAACGTGAAGCCGATCCTGACCATCAAGGAGGGAGAAGTCGTGCCGGTCAAGCGCGTCCGCGGCAATCAGAAGGCGTTCATGGAGTTCGTGCGCGCCTTCCGCGAGGGCAGCGCCGAGGGGCCGGGGCTGCGGGTGGGGATCGCGCACGCGGATGCGCCCGAGCGCGCGGAGGCGCTGGCGGAGATGGTGCGTCGGGAGCGCCCGGACGCGGAGCTCGAGCTCTCGACGACGCTCGGCGCCGTGATCGGTACGCACGCCGGGCCGGGGTGCGTGGGGTTCTTCTGGTTCTACGACGCGTGAAGTAGCCTGCGCAGCGCGTCCTTCGCGCCGCCGACGAGCGGCGCGCCGTGCGCCATGCAGAGGACGTCGAACTCGAGCCCGAGCAGCCGCTTCGCGCTCCGCTTTGCCTCCTCCGGGTCGTGCATGTATTCGAACGGCACCCATTCGAGCGACTCGTCCGGCGGGCGGATGAAGAGGTCGGGCGTGAAGAGTACTCCCGCGTCGCGGGGCAGGAGCAGCGAGTGCTGCGTCGTGCCGGCGCCCGGCGTGAAGACGGCCTGGAGGCCGCCGGGCAGCGCGTCGCCCTCCTGGTAGCGCTCGTCGGGCTCCTCGTCCACCAGCTTCGCCGCCGCCGGCAGGTAGACGGGCACGTGCAGCTCGCGCCGCAGCCGCCAGGCGGCGCGCTGGTGCTGGCTCGTCGTGAGCACGATCGCCGTGATCTCGCCGAGCCGTGAGAACGCGTCGTCGGCCAGCCGGTGCGGATCGATCAGGACGCCGCCCGCGGCGTGGGAGCAGCCCCACTCGCCCCCGATCCGCTCGTCGCGCACGCGCCAGTGCCAGACGCCCGGGACGACCTCCTCGACGCTCTCGGCGATCCCCTTCGGCTCGGCCACCGCTTGATCATCCCACGAGCCTGTAGACGAGCCCGGCTCGCCAGGTCTCGCCGCTCGCCCCGAACGTGCGCGCGAGCGGCTCGCAGTCGTAGCCGCCGCGACCGCCCTCCCAGGCCGGCAGGAGCACGCCGAGCGAGCCGCCGCGCCTGCCCGCGAGCTCCCAGCGCCGCATCTTCCGGCCCGCCGGGTCGCCCCCGTGGCAGGGCCAGAGGACGCCGTCGATCGACGGCGTGTCGACGGCGAAGGCGGCGGGCCGTGCGGCGGCCGCCAGCGCCCAGGCGTCGAAGCCGTCGGCGGCGCCGTCCCAGCCCGTCGCCTCGACCTGGAGACACTCCGGGTCGCAGGGCGAGAAGCGGACGAGCGAGCGGCCGGGATCGTCGCACTGCCGCGTCCGGAGGATCGGCCCGCTCTCGGGCCCGCCGGGCTCGCCGGAGCAGACGACGCGCCCGAAGCCGTCGAGCACGTCCAGGCGCCGGTATGGGCTGCCGGCGTGCGCGACGAGCTTCGGCTCCTTCAGGAACGCGAGCTCGTCCGTGCGCCCGCAGCGGCCGTCGGCGCAGAGCTCGGTGACGGTGACCCACGAGCGCAGAGCGTCCGGCTCCAGCTCGTAGCGGTAGAGGACACGCATCAGCGGCCGCGGGTACGTGAAGCCGTCGCTGAGGTCGACCTCGAGCTCCAGCGAGGTCGGGCCGCGCTCGAGCACGCGCGAGTCGACCACGCCGAAGCCGCCGTTGGCGCTCGCGCAGGCGCGGACGCTCACCTCCCAGGCGTTGTCGGCGGTGAAGCGGAGCTCGCCGGGACGGCCGCGCGCGTGGTGCCAGCCGAACGCGCCGAGGCCCCCGAAGTCGGTGTCGTTGAGCGTGCCCGGGCCGATCAGGTCGTCGACGAGCACGCGCCCGTCGCCGGTCTCCAGCCGGGCGACGTAGCCGGGGCCGACGACGCCGGGGACGCAGCGGGTGAAGATCGTCCAGCTGCCGTGCTCGTTGGCGAGCACGACGCGGTCCTCGGGCTCGGGAGCTTCTTGGCGCAGCACGAGGACCGCGGCGACGCCGGCCGCGAGCACGAGGACGACGAGGAGCGCCAAGCGCCGCACCGGCACAAGGTATCCGTCCGGACAGCGTTCCTATACTCGTGGGGCGCTGGTCGTGACAGTCCGAAACTCAACCCGTCTGCCGACGGGCTTTGCGAGCGTGGACCAAATCCGCGAGTGGAGGCGGCCGCGTGCGGCCCCTCGTCCGGAGCGGCTCGAGCAGTCCCTCGAGGTGCTCGCGGGCGTCGGCAAGACGGTGCAGCGGCGCCTGGCGAAGCTGGGGCTCGAGACCCTCTTCGACCTGCTCCGCCACCGTCCGCGCCGCTACGTCGACCCCACGCGGATCGCCGACCTCTTCGGCGAGGAGGAGACGGTGATCGAGGGCGACGTCCTGCGCGCGTCGAGCCGTCGCGCGCGCGGCCGGATGACCGTCCAGACGGCGCGGATCGCGGACGGGAGCGGCGAGATCGACTGCGTCTGGTTCAACCAGCCGTGGGTGGCCGACCGGCTCAAGCCGGGCGTGCGCGTGCGCGTGATCGGCCTCGCCAAGCGGGGCGCCTTCTCGGTGCGCTCGCACGACGTGCTCGAGGAGGCGTCTCCGCCGGGTCTCGTGCCGGTCTACCCGGCGAGCGAGGACGTGACCTCCGGCTTCCTCCGACGGCTCGTCGAGGCGGCGCTGCCGGAGGCGCGGAACCTCCCCGATCCGCTCCCAGCCGGGCTGCGGGAGGCCGAGGGGCTGCCGCTGCGGGCTGACGCTCTCCACGCCGTCCACCGGCCGCGCGCGCTCGCCGAGGCGGAGGCCGGTCGCAGCCGGCTCGCCTTCGACGAGCTGCTCGTCCTCCAGCTCGGCCTCGCCCGTCGCGGCCGCGAGCGGGAGCAGGCGGTCGCGCCCGCGCTCGGCCCGCCCGGCGAGCTGATCGAGCGCTACCGCCGCGCGCTGCCGTTCGCGCTCACGCCGCACCAGGAGCAGGCGATCCGGGAGCTCGACGCAGACCTGGCGCGGGCGGTGCCGATGCAGCGGCTGCTCCAGGGCGAGGTCGGCTCCGGGAAGACGGTCGTCGCGCTCTACGCGCTGCTGCGCGCGGTCGAGGCCGGGTTCCGGGGCGCGCTGATGGCGCCGACCGAGACGCTCGCCGAGCAGCACTTCCTCACCGTCGAGGGGATCTGCCGCGAGCTCGGCGTCACCTGCTCGCTGCTGACCAGCTCCGTGCCCGCCCGCGAGCGCCGCGCGGGGGCGGGCGCGCAGCTCGTCGTCGGCACGCACGCGCTGATCCAGGAGGGCGTCCGGCTCGACGACGTGGCCGTCGCGGTGGTGGACGAGCAGCACCGCTTCGGCGTAACGCAGCGCCAGGCGCTCGGCTATGTCTCTCGGTTGGGGGGCCGCTCGCCGCACGTCCTGCACATGACGGCGACGCCGATCCCCCGCACCCTCGCGCTAACGGTCTACGGAGACCTGCAGGTGAGCGAGATCGCGAAGCCGCCCGCCGACCGGAAGCCGGTGATCACGTCCTGGATCGCGGAGGAGCGCGCCTCCGAGGCCTACCGGCGGCTGACGCGCCTGCTGCGGGAGGGCCGGCAGGCCTACGTCGTCTGCCCGCTGATCGAGCAGTCCGAGACGAGCCGGGCCCGGGCGGCGGAGCAGGAGGCCGAGCGGCTGCGGGCCCACGAGCTGCGCGGCTTCCGCGTCGGCTGTCTCCACGGCAAGCTGAAGCCCGTCGACCGGCGCGACCTGATGGCGCGCTTCAAGGCGCGCGATCTCGACGTCCTCGTCGCCACGACGGTGATCGAAGTCGGCGTCGACGTCCCGAACGCGACCGTGATGATCGTTCAGGAGGCCGACCGGTTCGGGCTCGCGCAGCTGCACCAGCTGCGCGGGCGCGTTGGGCGGGGGGCGGAGCAGTCGTACTGCCTGCTCGTCTCGCGCGCGAAGGAGGAACTGACCGACGACGCCCGCCGCCGGCTCGAGGCGCTCGTGGAGACGACCGACGGCTTCGAGCTGGCCGAGATCGACCTCGAGCTGCGCGGGGAGGGCCAGCTGCTCGGGACGCGCCAGCACGGCTTCACCGACTTCCGCTTCGCGCGCCTTCGCGCCGACCGGCCGCTGCTCGAGCGGGCGCGTGCGGCGGCCGCAGGGCTCGTGGATACGTCGGGGCCGCTCGACGACGAGGTGGCGCGCGTGTTCGCCGGCGCCGACGTCGCCGCTTAGGCAGTGTGGTAACATGTGGCCACATGCGCATGGGAATCCGCGAGCTTCGTGACAACCTCACGTCGGCCGTGCGCCGTGTGCGTGCGGGCGAAACAATCGAGGTAACGCACGACGGCGAGCCCGTGGCGCTTCTGACCCCGATCCCGAAGGGCAAGCTGGAGCGGCTGGCCGCAGAAGGGGTCGTCACGCTGCCGGAACGCCCGCTCGTCCTGCCCGAGCCGCTCAAGCCTGGGCGCGTCAGGGTAAGCGAAGCGCTCGACGAGGTCCGGGAAGACCGCATCTGATCTACGCGGACGCGTCGGCGCTCGTGAAGCTCGCCGTAGTCGAGGCGGAGACGGAAATGGTCCGCCAACTCGTAGAGGCGAACGAGGTCGCGACCACGCGCGTAGCACTCGTCGAGGTCGCCGCTGCGGTCGGCCGTTCCCGGCCGGACGTGGACGCCGGCGCGCATGCCCTGTCGGTGATCGAGACGATGGTTCTCGTCGATCCGACCCCCAGGCTCCTTACCCACGCAGCGGCACTGGCTCGACCACCGCTCCGCGCTCTCGACGCGATTCACCTGGCGAGCGCTCTGGCGGTCGAGGCCGAGGCGATGCTCGTCTACGACCGCCGCCTCTCCGAGGCCGCTCGGAGCGCCGGGCTCGCGGTGCTTTCGCCCGCGTGAGGATCATCGCGGGCACCCACAGGGGGACGCGCATCTTCGCCCCGAAGGGGCGCGAGACGCGGCCCACCTCCGACCGCGCGCGCGAGGCGGCCTTCAACCTGATCGGCCCGGTCGACGGGGCGCGGGTGCTCGACCTCTACGCCGGCTCAGGCGCGATGGGGCTGGAGGCGCTCTCGCGCGGGGCCGCGACCGTCACCTTCGTCGAAGGCGAGCGAGACGCCGTCCGCACGATCGAGCGCAACCTCGACAAGCTCCGGCTCACCGGCGCCCGCGTCGTCCACGGCGACGCGATCCGCTTCCTCGGCACCGACTCGGGCACCTACGACCTCGTCCTCTGCGACCCGCCGTACGACCGCTTCGATGCGACCGCGCTCGGCCGCTACCTGCGGGCCCGGCTCGCCCCCGCCGGGCTCGTCGTGATCGAGACCTCCGCCCGGGAGCCCGAGCCCGAGCTGCCGCTCAGCCTCCGCACCTCGCGCCGTTACGGGGCCGCGCGCATTACCCTCTTCGAGCCGTGATCACCGCCATCTGCCCCGGCTCCTACGACCCCGTCACCAACGGGCACGTCGACGTGATCGGCCGCGCGGCCAACGTGTTCGACCGCGTCGTCGTCGGCGTCGTCCGCGACCCGCGCCACAAGCGCACCCTCTTCACGGTGGACGAGCGCGTCGAGTTCCTCCGCGAGGCGCTCGCGCACCTGGACAACGTCGAGGTGGACGTCTTCAGCGAGCTCGTCGTCGAGTTCGCCCGCAAGTGGGAGGCGGCGGCGATCGTCAAGGGGCTGCGCGTCATCTCCGACTTCGAGTGGGAGTTCCAGATGAACCAGCTCAACCGGACGCTCGCGCCGGAGATCGAGACCGTCTACGTGATGGCGAGCGCCGAGGTGAGCTTCGTCTCGTCGAGCGGTGTAAAGGAGATCGCCGCCTTTGGCGGAAAGGTTGATGCGCTCGTCCCGGAAGCCGTGGCGCGCCGGCTGCGGGAGAAGTTCCCGAACGGTCGCCCCGGTACCCCCGAAAACCCCCAGGAGTAGACTTCGAGCCATGGACGTCCTCGTTCTCATCGACAAGCTCGACGATCTCGTGCACAACGCGAAGGCCGTGCCCCTGACGGATCAGGTGCGCATCGACCGCGAGGAGATCTACGACATCCTCGACCAGATGCGCGCGACCATCCCCGAGGAGATCAAGCAGGCCCGCTGGATCGTCAAGGAGCGGCAGGAGATGCTCGCCGAGGCGAAGCGCGAGTGCGACCGGCTTCTGCAGGAGGCGCGCGAGCAGGCCGTCCGCGAGGCCTCGCAGACCGAGATCGTCAAGATCGCCGAGCGGCAGGCGCAGGAGATCATCGACGACGCCCGCCGTCAGGCCCGCGAGATGCGGCTCGAGATCGAGGACTGGGCCGACGGGATCCTCTCCACGCTCGAGGTCAACCTCGACAAGTTCCTCGCCGCCGTCAGGCGCGGCCGGGAGCGGCTGCACGAGCGCTCCCAGGAGACCGTCGTCGCCGGCGTCGGCCCCGAGCTCGAAGAAGAGTCCTACACCTAGCGCTCGAGCTCGAGCCGCGCGGTGTAGATCTCCTCGCCCCAGAGCGCGAGGCGGCGCGAGTCCGTCCAGGCAGCGTGCGCGCGTCCGGCCGCGGCCGCCACGCCCTCGTAGTCGCCGTACTCGCGGCTGCTCGCGGCGGCTGCCGTCTCGTCCGAGTCGACGCTCGCGGCCGGCGCCGCGGGCGACCACGAGTCGGCCCCGTCGCGTGACGCCGTGCACGTGAAGCGGGCCCGGCGGCGGCTCGGGTCGCCGCGCGTGTCGTAGAAGCAGGCCCAGAGCGTCCCGTCCGAGCGGTCGACCTGCAAGTCGCCGAGCCCGCCTGCGTCGG